>NZ_CP173721.1:0-306840 GCF_045181065.1 Microbacterium sp. M
ATGTCCTCGCCTGCCCACCCCGACGTCCCAGTCTGGAACGAGGTGCTCGAGGTCCTGGCGGATGACGATCGCGTCACGCCGCAGCTGCAGGGCTTCCTCTCGTTGGCAGTGCCGGCCGGAGTGATGGGTGCGACCCTCTACTTGGACGTGCCGAACGACCTCACCGCTGCGCAGATCAACAAGCGGCTTCGCGTTCCGCTGATGGAAGGGCTCGCGCAGACCGGCGGCGAGGTCACCTCGTTCCGCGTGGTCGTGAACCACGAGCTCGCGGATCAGCCGACTGCACCGATCGCCGTCTCCGATTTCGCGCGCATCGAACCTGCCCGCGTCGAGTCGCCGATGGAGCAGCCGAGTTCGGTGCGCCACGAGTCGCGCCTGAACCCCAAGTACACCTTCGACAACTTCGTCATCGGCCAGTCCAACCGGTTCGCGCACGCCGCGGCGGTCGCCGTCGCCGAAGCGCCGGCCAAGGCATACAACCCGCTGTTCATCTACGGCGACTCCGGTCTGGGCAAGACCCACCTGTTGCACGCCATCGGCGATTACGCGCAATCGCTCTATTCAGGCGTGAAGGTTCGCTACGTCTCGAGCGAGGAGTTCACGAACGACTTCATCAACTCGATCGCGAACAACCGCGGGTCGGCGTTCCAGGCGCGCTATCGCGATGTCGACATCCTCCTCATCGACGACATCCAGTTCCTGCAGGGGCGCGCGGAGACCCAGGAAGCCTTCTTCCACACCTTCAACACGCTGCACGATCACAACAAGCAGGTCGTGATCACGAGCGATGTCGCGCCGAAGCACCTCACCGGCTTCGAGGATCGGATGCGCAGCCGCTTCGAGTGGGGTCTGATCACCGACGTCCAAGCGCCCGACCTCGAGACGCGCATCGCGATCCTGCGCAAGAAGGCGCAGAGCGAGGCGCTCCACATCCCCGATGAGGTGCTGGAGTACATCGCGACCGTCGTGTCATCGAACATCCGCGAGCTCGAAGGCGCCCTGATCCGCGTCTCGGCGTTCGCCAGTCTGAATCGGTCCTCTCTCGACATCGCGCTCGCGCAGACGGTGCTGCGCGACATCGTCGACACCGCCGAGGACAACATCATCTCGCCGACCGACATCATCACGGCCACCGCGGGCTACTTCAAGCTCACGGTGGACGACCTCTACGGATCCAGCCGCTCGCAGCAGATCGCCACGGCGCGTCAGATCGCGATGTATCTCTGCCGAGAGCGCACCAACCTCTCCCTGCCCAAGATCGGTCAACTCTTCGGCAACCGCGACCACACCACGGTGATGTACGCGTACAAGAAGATCAGCGAGCTCATGAAGGAGCGCCGCTCCATCTACAACCAGGTCACAGAGATCACCACTCAGCTCGGCCGCCGCTGACCCGGGACGCCAGCTGGGCGCTGCTCAGCGCTGCACCCGTTTCGACTCGCTCCGCTCGCTCAAGGAGCGACGTGGACAGCATCATTGTTCATCTGGCGCAGCCGTCGACGAAGTCGACGCTGCCCCTCCTTCCCTCACCCTCTCCCCTTATCCGGTGACGGTGTCCTCCGCCCTGCCTCAACGAGGGCGGAGGGATGCTTCGAGAGCGAGCGTCGGGAGGGCCCCGCGAAGCGGGAGGGACCCTCGGCGAGCGAACGAAGTATCCCGCAGCCCGGCATCAAGGTATGAAAAAGGGATCGCGAAGCCGAGCCCTCCCGGCTTCCCCACTACCGCTTGTCCCCCAAACGGCCGACTTGACACGCCGACCCGCACCCCGATATGCCCGTTTGCACATGTGGATAACTTGTGGATGAATCCGCTTGTTAACGGGACGAATCCATTCCAATCGCGGCATCCTGTGGATAACTCCTCGGATGCCGGAGGTGCCCGATCATCCCGAAACCCGCGGTTTCCTCAGTGATTCCACAACTCACAGCCATGTAGTTTCTTACTCTCGACTGATATCCACCGAGTTATCCACAGTATCCACAGCTGTTAACACCGTTAAGGAGTTAACTCGAATGAAGCGCGATCCGATCACCTCGAAGATGTGGAAACCGGTGCGTATGGTTCGGCCGCACTCTGGGGCTACGATGGGAAGCCCTGCGGTGGGCCCGCCTGCGCAGGTCTTGTAATTACGACGAGGGAGCGCCCGTGAGGTTCCAGGTCAATCGCGATGTCTTCAGCGAAGCAGTGTCCTTCGTCGTCAAACTCCTGCCCCAGCGCAACCCTCAGCCGATCCTCGCCGGCGTGCTCATCGAAGCCGGTGACGCAGGACTGACACTGTCGGCGTTCGACTACGAAGCATCCGCACGCACCACGATCGAGGCGACCGTCGATACGCCGGGCACGATCCTGGTCCACGGTCGTCTGCTGTCGGACATCGCGAGCAGGCTGCCGAATGCTCCCATCGAGATCGCGGTCGAGGAAGACGGCGGAATCGCCGTCACCTGCGGCTCCGCACGGTTCACTCTGGCGGCGATGCCGGTGGAGGAATATCCTTCGATCCCCGAGGTGTCGGGTTCGTCCGGTGTCGTACCCGCAGAGGATTTCGGTACCGCGATCGCTCAGGTCGGCTTCGCCGCCTCACGTGATGATGTGACACCGGTGCTCACGGGCGTGCAGCTCGAGGTCTCGGGCCTCAGCCTCAGCCTCGTCGCCACCGACCGCTACCGCGTCTCACTCCGCGACGTTCCCTGGGACGGCACGTCAGCCGACCAGACTGCGCTCGTTCCGGCACGCACGCTGCAGGAAGTCGGCAAGACCTTCGCGCACGCCGGCAACATCGAGATCGCGTTCTCCGGCGAAGGGGATCGCGAGATCATCGCCTTCACCGCGGGCAACAAGACCGTGACTTCTCTCCTGATCAAGGGCAATTTCCCGCCCGTGCGCCGGCTGTTCCCCGAGCAGACCGACCACTACGCGGTCGTCAACACCGCCGATCTGATCGAGGCCGTCCGCCGCGTTTCGCTCGTGCTCGACCGTGCCGCCCCGCTGCGGTTCACGTTCTCGAGCGACAACGTCACGATGGATGCTTCGGGCAGCGAGCAGGCACGGGCATCCGAGTCCGTTGACGCCCACCTCTCCGGGGGAGACGAGGTCACGCTCGGGCTGAACCCGCAGTACCTCGTCGAAGCGCTCGGCGCCGTCAAGAGCGAATTCGTGCGCGTCACGTTCACCTCGAGCGACAACGCGAACAAGCTCAGCCCGATCCTGGTCACGAGCCAGACCTCGGTCGACCAGGCGGGCAACGATTCGTACAAGTACCTGCTGCAGCCGAACCTCCTCCTCCGCTGACCGGGCGCGGCCGTCGGCGAAGCCGACGCCGCCCCCCCCTCCGCTCCCCTCCCATTCCCAGAATGGGAATCCGCCGTCCCACACTGTGAGGGCGCGGCGATGCCGCGGAGCGAGCATCGGGAGGGGCCCGCGAAGCGGGAGGGTCCCCGCTCTGCGAGCGAAGCGGCATCCCCGCGCCCGCCGTTCACGACTGGGCAACAGAGCTCTCACCCCGGTATGAGTGTCTGTCGCCGAAGGTAGGCTGACTCCCGTGATTGTGGAGCACCTGAACCTGGTCGATTTCCGCAATTACGCGACCGCTGATCTGACGCTGCATCCCGGCCCGAACGTGCTCGTCGGTCGCAACGGACAGGGCAAGACGAATCTCGCCGAGGCGATCGTCTTCCTCGCGACTCTGGGTTCGCACCGCGTCTCGGCGGACGCACCGATGGTGCGCGACGGTCACGAGTTCGCGATCATCCGCGCCCGTCTCTCGGTGGGTGAGCGCCGCGTCCTCATCGAGGTGCAGGTGAACCGGCAGGGTTCAAACAAGGCGCGCATCAACGGCTCCCCCGTGAAGACGAGCGAGCTGCCGCGCTATGCGCATGTCGTGCTCTTCGCTCCGGAGGACCTGCAGATCGTCCGGGGCGACCCGTCGGCACGACGTCGATTCGCGGATCAGCTGCTCATCCAGCGCGTGCCCCGCATGGCCGGCGTCCTCGGCGACTACGACCGAGTGCTCAAGCAGCGCACTGCTCTGCTGAAATCGGCGCGAGCCCGCGGCATCCGTGGGGAAGGTCTCACGACTCTGGAGGTCTGGGACGACAAGCTCGTCGCCCTGGGCAGTGAGATCATCGTGGCGCGGCAGCACCTGGCCGCCGATCTCCAGAAGCCCCTGGCCGAGGCCTACAGTGCGATCGCAGGAGCCGACCATCGCCCCGAACTCGAATGGGCGCTCTCCGTCCGCGGTGGCGACCCGGAAGAGGGCGAACCAGCGGAATCCGTCGCCGTCGAGCGCGCCGACATCGCCGAGACGTTCCGCGCCGCGCTGCTCGCGAAACGCACCCAGGAGCTCGACCGAGGACTCACCCTCGTCGGACCGCACCGCGACGACCTCCTCATGCGGGTGCGTTCCCTCCCGGTGAAGGGCTATGCGTCGCACGGAGAATCCTGGTCGGTCGCGCTCGCACTGCGGCTCGCGTCCGCCGAGCTGCTGCGCTCCGAATCGCCGGCGGGCGATCCTGTGCTGATCCTCGATGACGTGTTCGCCGAGCTCGACGCCGATCGCCGCCGGCGACTCGCGACATTGACCAGCGGGTACGAGCAGGTGGTGGTCACGGCCGCGGTCGAGGAAGATATCCCTGACGTGCTGCATCGTCATGTCGTGCGCATCGATGCCGGCACCATCATCGATGAACGATCCGATGCGGCATCCGTGCGGGCATCCGGCACGACCGACGACACCGACGAGGGGAGCGACGCATGACCGAACACATCACGCACACGGCATCCGACATCCCCGAGACCGTCGCGACCTACCTGCGCCTGCGCGGGCTGAAGCCGAGCTCGAAGAGCTGGAAGCGCAAGCGCCGTATCGCGGATGACGACGACAACGCGCCGTTCACCCCTGGTCGCGACCCCGGGTCGCTCGGCGCCGTGCTCGATGTCCTCACCAGGGAGGCGGGTTGGGAGTCGACCATGGCTCGCGAGGATCTCGTACGGCAATGGGCGGACCTCGCGGGGGCCGACACCGCCAAGCACTCCGATCCGGTCTCTCTGGAGAACGGAATGCTGACTGTCAAGTGCGATTCGACGGCCTGGGCGAAGAACCTGCAGTACATGCGCGGGACCATCCTCACCGAGATCGGCAGGAGGTATCCGGCAGCGGGTGTGGAGAACCTCCGTTTCATCGGCCCGGACGTTCCCTCTTGGAAATGGGGCCCGAGAGCCGTCCCAGGGCGGGGCCCGCGCGATACCTACGGGTAGGGCACCATGAGAGGCATCCGGATCGATTTGAGGGCCACACACGGCCTTTCAGCGCGATGAACCGCTTCCAGTACAGGTAGACTGGACTTCACAAGATCGATGTGGAGACTGCCCTCTGATGACGCCTGAATCCCCCGCTGACGAGACGGAATCGACGACCGGGGGCACCCCCGACGCGCAGGCCCGCACGGCCGGCGACTCCGCGAAGATCGACGCCGAGTACGGCGCCGACTCCATCCAGATCCTCGAAGGCCTCGAGGCGGTGCGCAAGCGACCCGGTATGTACATCGGATCCACTGGTCCGCGCGGCCTGCACCACCTCGTTCAGGAGATCGTCGACAACTCCGTCGATGAGGCGATGGCCGGCCATGCCGACACCATCGTCGTGACGCTGCTGGCCGACGGCGGCGTCCGCGTCGTCGACAACGGCCGCGGCATCCCTGTCGATCCGCACTCCTCGGACCCGACCAAGTCCACCGTCGAGGTCGTGCTGACGATTCTGCACGCCGGCGGGAAGTTCGGCGGCGGCGCCTACGCCGTCTCGGGCGGCCTGCACGGTGTCGGCTCTTCCGTCGTGAACGCGCTGTCCACGCGGTTCGACGTCGAGGTCAAGCAGAAGGGCTTCGTCTGGCGGCACAGCTTCGCCGACGGCGGCGTCCCCCAGCAGCAGCTCGAGAAGGGCGAGGCGACGACGGATACCGGAACGAGCATCACGTTCTGGCCGGACGCCACGATCTTCACCGAGGGCATCGAGTTCGAGTACGAGACCCTGCGCACCCGCTTCCAGCAGATGGCGTTCCTGAACAAGGGACTGCGCATCGAACTCAGCGACGAGCGCGACGGGGCGACCTACGAGACCGAGGTGGACGGCCAGGCGGTCACGAAGCAGCGCGCCGACGTGTTCTTCTACGAGCGCGGTCTGGTCGACTACGTCGAGTACCTCAACAAGGTGCGTCACGCCGATGTCGTCAACGACGAGATCATCGACTTCTCCGCCGAGGACACGGTCCGCAAGATCTCGGTCGAGATCGCGATGCAGTGGACGACGTCGTACACCGAGAACGTCTTCACCTACGCGAACGTCATCAACACGCATGAGGGCGGAACCCACGAAGAGGGCTTCCGCGCCGCGCTGACTACGCTCGTCAACAAGTACGCCCGTGCGAACAACCTTCTCAAGGAGAAGGACGACAACCTCTCCGGCGATGATGTCCGCGAGGGTCTGACCGCCGTGATCTCGGTCAAGCTGTCGGAACCGCAGTTCGAGGGTCAGACCAAGACCAAGCTCGGCAACACCGAGGCGAAGGCGTTCGTGCAGAAAGTCGTCGGCGATCAGCTCGGCGACTGGTTCGACCGCAACCCGACCCAGGCGAAGAACGTCATCCGCAAGGCGATCGACGCGGCCACTGCACGCCTTGCCGCGCGCAAGGCGCGCGAGACCGCACGCCGCAAGAGCGTCTTCGAGTCGGCTGCGATGCCCGACAAGCTCAAGGACTGCACGAGCAAGGACCCCTCGATCAGCGAGATCTTCCTCGTCGAGGGAGACTCCGCCGGCGGCTCCGCCGTTCAGGGACGCGACCCGCACACGCAGGCGATCCTCGCACTCCGAGGCAAGATCCTGAACGTCGAGCGTGCGCGCCTCGACAAGGCTCTGGGCAACAAGGAAGTCCAGGCGATGATCCAGGCCTTCGGCACCGGCATCGGCGAGGACTTCGACATCGAGAAGGCCCGCTATCACAAGATCGTCCTGATGGCGGATGCCGACGTCGACGGCCAGCACATCACCACGCTGCTCCTCACGCTGCTGTTCCGCTATATGCGCGGGCTCATCGAGGCGGGCTTCGTCTACCTCGCCATGCCGCCGCTGTACCGGCTCAAGTGGTCGAACCAGCCGCACGAATACGTGTACTCGGATGCCGAGCGCGACGCGCTGCTCAAGGACGGGCTGGCGAACGGCAAGCGCATCCCGAAGGATGCCGGCGTCCAGCGCTACAAGGGTCTCGGCGAGATGAACGCCAAGGAACTGTGGGAGACCACGATGGATCACACCACGCGCACCCTGCGCCAGGTGACGATCGACGACGCCGCGGCCGCGGACGAGATCTTCAGCGTGCTGATGGGGGAGGACGTCGAATCCCGTCGCGGCTTCATCCAGCGCAACGCCAAGGACGTCCGCTTCCTGGACATCTGACGTCGCCAGCCTCGCAGACACGACCGGAATTGAAAGACACACATGACTGACGAAGAACGTCCCGACATCAACGCCGGACACGACCACGGCAAGATCGACCAGGTCGACCTGCAGTCCGAGATGCAGCGCAGCTATCTCGACTACGCGATGGCGGTCATCGTCGGCCGTGCGCTGCCTGATGTGCGCGACGGCCTGAAGCCCGTGCACCGCCGTGTGATCTACGGCATGTACGACGGCGGGTTCCGCCCGGACAAGTCGTTCTCGAAGTGCGCCCGTGTCGTCGGCGAGGTCATGGGTCAGTACCACCCGCACGGCGACTCGGCGATCTACGACGCCCTCGTCCGCCTCGTCCAGCCGTGGTCGCTGCGCTATCCGCTCGCGCAGGGTCAGGGCAACTTCGGGTCCCCCGGCAACATGGGCGCCGCGGCTCCTCGTTACACCGAGACCAAGATGGCTCAGCTCGCCCTCGAGATGGTGCGCGACATCGAGGAAGAGACCGTCGACTTCACCGACAACTATGACGGTCAGACCCAGGAGCCGACCGTTCTGCCGGCGCGGTTCCCGAACCTGCTGGTGAACGGCTCGGTCGGCATCGCGGTCGGAATGGCGACCAACATTCCGCCGCACAACCTCCGAGAGGTGTCGGCCGCTGCGCTCTGGGCGCTCGACAATCCCGGTCTTCCCCGCGAGGAGCTGCTGGAGGGCCTGATCCAGCGCGTCCCGGGCCCCGACTTCCCGACCGGTGCGCAGATCCTTGGCACCAAGGGCATCCACGAGGCCTATCGCACCGGTCGCGGTTCGATCACGATGCGCGCCGTCGTGAACGTCGAGGAGATCCAGAATCGTACGTGCCTGGTCATCACCGAGCTGCCGTACCAGGTCAACCCCGACAATCTCGCGGTCAAGATCGGCGATCTGGCCCGTGACGGCAAGATCACGGGGATCGCCGACATCCGTGACGAGTCCTCGGACCGCACCGGCCAGCGCCTCGTCGTCGTCCTCAAGCGGGATGCCGTGGCGAAGGTCGTGCTGAACAACCTGTACAAGCACACATCGCTGCAGGAGAACTTCGGCGCGAACATGCTCGCGATCGTCGACGGCGTTCCGCGCACGCTCGCGCTCGACGGCTTCGTGACGCACTGGATCGATCATCAGATCGAGGTCATCGTCCGCCGCACGACCTTCCGGCTGCGCAAGGCCGAGGAGCGGATGCATATCCTGCGCGGATATCTCAAGGCGCTCGACGCGCTGGACGAGGTCATCGCGCTGATCCGCCGCTCGCAGACGACGCAGGAGGCGAACGAGGGACTTCAGAAGCTCCTCGACATCGACGAGATCCAGGCAGACGCGATCCTGCAGATGCAGCTGCGCCGACTGGCGGCGCTCGAGCGGCAGAAGATCATCGACGAGGCCACCGAGCTCGAAGCGAAGATCGCGGACTACAACGCGATCCTGGCCGATCCGATGCGTCAGCGCGCCATCATCCGCGAAGAGCTGACCGGCATCGTCGAGCGCTTCGGCGACGAGCGCCGCACGCACATCCTGCACGGGTTCGACGGCGACGTCTCGATGGAAGACCTCATCGCCGAAGAGGAGATGGTCGTCACGGTCACCCGCGACGGATACATCAAGCGGACGCGCAGCGACAACTACCGCTCGCAGCACCGTGGCGGCAAGGGCATCAAGGGCGCGCAGCTGCGCGCCGATGACATCGTCGAGCACTTCTTCGTGACGACCACGCACCACTGGCTGCTGTTCTTCACGGACAAGGGGCGCGTCTACCGGACCAAGACGTACGAGGTCCCCGAGGCCGGCCGCGACGCGAAGGGCACGCATGTCGCGAACCTCCTGGCGCTGCAGCCGGACGAGGGGATCGCGCAGATCCTCGACATCCGCGACTACGCGGTCGCCGACTACCTGGTCCTCGCGACGCACGACGGTCTCGTCAAGAAGAGCCGTCTGAGCGACTACGACACCAATCGTCAGGGCGGTGTGATCGCCATCCGCCTGAACGAGGAGGACGAACTCGTCGGTGCGCTGCTCGTGGACAAGTCGGACGACATCCTGCTCATCAGCCGCCGCGGCATGTCGGTGCGCTTCAGCGCGACCGACGAGGCTCTGCGTCCGATGGGTCGCGCGACCGCCGGTGTGAAGGGCATGAAGTTCCGGGAGGGTGACAGTCTGCTCTCGGCATCCGTCGCCGCTCCCGGCCAGTTCGTGTTCGTGGTGACCGACGGCGGATACGCCAAGCGCACTGCGATCGAGGAGTACCGCGTGCAGGGACGCGGTGGCTATGGCATCAAGGTGGCCAAGCTGAACGATGATCGCGGCACGCTCGCCGGCGGCCTGATGGTCGCGGATGACGACGAGGTTCTGGTGGTTCTGTCCAGCGGCAAGGTGGTACGCTCTGCCGTGGCCGAGGTCCCGGCGAAGGGCCGCGACACCATGGGTGTGGTGTTCGCGAGGACATCTGCGGATGATCGCATCCTGGCCATCGCCCGCAACGGAGAGCGGGGCCTCGCCGAGGATGAAGAGTCCGAGGTGGATCCCGAGACGCCCGACTCCGAGAACACACAGACTCCTGAGGAAAACTAAGACGCATGAGCACAGTAGCCGACAAGCTCGCGAAGAAATCGACGCGCAAGTCCGGGGGCAAGCAGGTTCGTCTGCGCCTGGTCTACGTCGACTTCTGGTCCGCGGTGAAGCTGGCGTTCCTCGGGGCGATCGCGTTCGCGGTCGTGACCATGGTTTCGTTCTTCCTGGTGTACATGGTGCTGCAGGCGACGGGTGTCATCTCCCAGGTCGATGAGATCCTCGGGAGCTTCACCGACGGCGCGTTCTCGTTGTCCGAGACCGTCGGCCTTCCCCAGGTCATGGCTTTCGCAGCCGTCGTCTCGATCCTGAACCTCATCGTCTTCACCGTGCTCGGCGCGGTGGTCGCGGGTATCTACAACCTCGCGGTCAAGGTCACCGGCGGTCTGCTGGTCGGCTTCACCTCGAACTGATATCCACGGGCTCGCTGAGCCGGTCGGAATCGGAAGGCGGATGCTTCGGCATCCGCCTTCCGTCGTTCGACGCCGTCGTGCGGAAGGACGGAAGTAGGGAAAACCCGAAGCGAGCTGTCCGGTTGCCTCGGTATCCCGGCGGGGCCCGGAACCGTAGCGTTATGGGCATGACGAATCAGACTGCCCAACCCGCAGCGCCGGTCGCAGCGCGGCCGCCGGTGCGATTGCTCCTCACCATCCTGCAGCTCATCGCCCTCGGTGTGCTCGGATCGATCACCTTCGGCATCCTGAGCGGACTGTTCGCGGCCAGCATCGCCCTCGTGTTCGTGTTCGGCATCGGACTGATCTTCTTCGTGGGACTCGTGTACGCGATGTTCGGCGTCGCATGGTTCGAGGTGGCTCGCGTCAGCAGCCTCTACGAACTGAATCTGCCCGCCCTTCGCTGGCGCCCGCGCACCCGCCCCGGCTTCGGCGGGTGGGTTCGAGCACTCGGCCGGCAGGCCGTCGACGGCTCGATGTGGCGCGCGCTGGCGAACTTCGTCCTCGCCTGCATCGCCGGTGCTCTGATCCTGCGCCTGTTCTGGGGCATGATCTGGTCGGCGATCATCGCGTTCGCGCCCCTGGCGATCGACGGAACCGTCGACGGACCGTACGGCAGCGAGATCCTGGTCGAATGGGCGCCGCTGTTCGGCATCCTCGGCGTCGTGATCTCCGCAGCGGCGATCATCGGGCTCGCCCTGCTGCACCGGGTGATCACCCGCGCGCTGATCGTGCCGAGCCGTGAAGCCGAGCTCACCGAGCAGGTGCGCACCACCAGCGCCCAGCGCGAAGGCGCGGTCCGCGCCGCAGACGTCGAGCGGACCCGCATCGAGCGGGACCTCCACGACGGCGTCCAGCCGCGCCTCGTCTCGGTCGGCATGACGCTCGGGCTCGCCCAGCAGAAGATCGACGACGACCCGGCGAAGGCCAAGGAACTGATCTCCGAGGCGCACACCTCCACCAAGGCCGCCATCACCGAACTGCGCCAGCTCGCCCGCGGCATCCACGCGTCCGTCCTGGACGACCGGGGTCTCGACGCCGCCCTCTCGGCGCTCGCCGGCCGGTCGCACATCCCCGTGCACCTGGACGTCCGCATGGACGGCCGGTGCAGTCGGGATGCCGAGGCCGCTGTGTACTTCGCCATCGCCGAGTCGCTGACGAACGCGGCCAAGCACTCCAGAGCCAGCGACTGCCGCGTCATCGTGCGCCGTCGAGAGAACGGCGTGCTGTGGGCCCGCGTCGAGGACAACGGCATGGGGGGCGCGCAGATACAGCCCGGCGGCGGCCTCGACGGCATTTCGAACCGCGTACTCGCCGCCGGCGGCACGTTCCGACTCGACAGCCCACAGGGCGGTCCGACCAGCCTGGAGGTGAGCGTGCCATGCGCATCCTGATCTGTGAGGACTCCGTCCTGCTGCGCGAAGGCCTCGTCCGGCTTCTCGAGGACGCCGGCCACGAGGTGGTCGCCGCACTCCCCGACACGAACGGGCTGCACGATGCGGTGACCGAGCAGGCGCCCGATCTCTGCATTCTGGATGTCCGCCTTCCCCCGACCTTCACGGACGAGGGGATCCGCGCGGCGCTCGAGATCCGATCCCGCCGCAGCCAGTTGCCGATCCTCGTGCTGTCGCAGTACGTGGAGGAGCGCTACGCGAGCGATCTGATCGCCGCGCAGGGCGGTCCGCTCGGGTACCTGCTGAAGGACCGGGTCGCCGACGTGTCGGAGTTCGTCGCCTCAGTGGAGCGGATCGCGGACGGTGCGACCGTGCTCGACCCGGAAGTGGTCGCGCAGCTGCTCACACGACGCAACAAGGACGACCGGATGCTGCGGCTCACCGAGCGCGAGCGCACGGTGCTGGCGCTGATCGCCGAGGGCAAGTCGAACCAGGCGATCGCAGGTCTCCTCTTCCTGTCCGAGGGCAGTGTCGAGAAGCACATCACATCGATCTTCCAGAAGCTCGGCTTCGAGCAGGACGAATCGGGCAACCGGCGGGTGCTGGCGGCACTCGCCCACATCGAGAACAACGGTGGCCCCGCCGCCGGACAGACAGGAGCGGCACGATGAGCACGAACGACAACGGCGGGCACGAGATCCCGCTGACTCCTCCGCAGGCGACGCCGGATGCCGCGGTGAACGCGGTCCCGGCTCCGCCCACGGCATCCGCTCCGCCGGCTGGCAGATCCGTTCCGCCGCCGGCTGGACCGGCCCGTCCGGCGTCGGGTGCTGGACGACCGATCGGGATCGTCCTCGCCGTGATCGGCGGGGTGGCGCTGCTCGGGTCGGGAGCCACTGCGGCCTTCGCGGCCGGGAACCAGCTGAACCAGCACAGTTTCTCGACGACGGCGGATGCCACCGGCATCCAGTCGCTCGATATGGAGGTCGGCGCCAGCGATGTGACGGTCGAGTTCGGCGATGTCGATGAGGCCGAGCTCCGTGTCGACGGGGACAGTGGAACGTGGACGATCGAGCGCGACGAGGACGAGTTGCTCGTCCGCAGCCCGAACCGCACCTTCGGGTGGTGGTTCGGGGACTGGTGGGGCGACGACGAGCGCGTCGTGCTGACTCTGCCACAAAGCCTGCAGAGTGCAGGGCTGGATCTGGACCTCGACCTCGGGGCCGGCAGCCTGGAGGCGGCGGGCGAATTCGGCGAGGTGGATCTGCACGTCGGTGCGGGGGCGCTGACGCTGGAGGGATCCGCGACGTCTGTGGATGCCGACATCAGCGCGGGCCGTGCCGAGATCGAACTGGCGGACGTCCGCGAGGCCGACTTGGGTATCTCGGCCGGGCGTCTGACGGCCGAGTTCACCGGCACCACTCCGGATGCGATCACGTTCGAGGTGAGCGCTGGATCGCTGGAGCTGACGGTGCCGGATGACGTGTACAACGTGACCCAGGAGGTCAGCGCAGGGTCGTTCGACAACCGCGTCGAAACCTCCACCAGCGCGTCCAGCACCATCGACGCGAAGGTCTCCGCCGGATCGGCCACGGTGCGCGCGGGGGACTGACCCGTCTCGATTCGGTTTTTTCGTCAATCTCGGGTAATCTCTTGGAGGTTGACGGGGCTATAGCTCAGGCGGTTAGAGCGCTTCACTGATAATGAAGAGGTCCCAGGTTCAAGTCCTGGTAGCCCCACTCCACACTCTAACTGAACACCCTTACGGGGCCTTAGCTCAGTTGGTAGAGCGCCTGCTTTGCAAGCAGGATGTCAGGAGTTCGAATCTCCTAGGCTCCACAATCAGAACCGGTCGGACAGTCAGTCCGACCGGTTCTCTTTTCTTCCGTGGACCATGCACCGCGCGGTGATCGTCCGGGCTGCCTGATCGACAGCCTGCTCCTTCTCGTCATCGGTGAGCGTCCATCCGCCGTGGACCAGCTTCGGCCAGAACACCATGGTCGCGATCATCCCGAGGAACTGCGCAGAGATGACATCCGGGTCATCGACGTCCGCGGTGCCCGCGTCGCGCGCCGCGACGAGGAAGTCGCCGAGGGCTGCGAGCACGGGGAGCGTGCCGAAGTCGAAGGTCCGCTCGCGAAGTTCGGGGAAGCGTGGGGATTCCGAGATCACGATCCGCATGAGATCCGTCATCTCGCGGCGATCGAGCAAGCCGACGTAGGCCTTCCCGAGGAGCACGAGTCCGCCGAGGAAGTCGGCAGGATCCGGTGCAGCCTGCTCGGTGCCCGGTGTGCTCCCTGCCGCGAGCACGGTCGCTTCGAACAGTTCGGCCTTGGTGGGGAACTGCTTGAACAGTGTGGCCTTCGACACGCCGGCCTGCCTGGCGATCTCCGCGAGCGATGTGCGGTCGTACCCGTTCTCGAGGAACGGGCCCGCGGCCGCAGCGAGAATCGCCGCACGATTGTCCGCGGCGATCTGCTGGTGATAGGCGGAGAGTTTCCGGGTCATGCTTCATTATCGCATTGAGGTGAGCCGCTTGACTCACCTCAACCCGAACGATAGGTTTCCGTTATGGCGAGTCATCCGACTCACCTCAACGAAGGGGCAGAACATGTCAAAGGTGATGATCCACGCGACGGTCTCCGTCGACGGGTTCATGGCGGATCCCGACGGTGGAATGGACTGGATGAGCGGATTTCCCGTCGCCCCGGAGGACGAGCAGATCGTGGAGAGGATCTGCTCCGACATCGGAGCCATCGTCGGGGGAGCGAACAAGACCCAGACGATCGAGGACGGGGAGATCCCGTACGGCGGGTTCCTGAAGGTGCCGGTGTACTTGATGACTCACCGCGAGCACGAGGTCGTCGAACACGACGGCACCAGATTCTCTTTCGTCGTGGACGACATCGAGGAGGCAGTGCGGCGAGCCCAGCACGACGCCGGTGAGAAGTGGGTGAGCCTCCTGGGTGGACGTGTCGCGAGGCAGTGTCTCGCCCTCGGCCTCGTGGACGAACTCCGGCTTCACGTCGTACCGGTCGTGCTGGGCGAAGGGATCCCGCTCTTCGCCGGGTTGGAGCGTCAGCTCCGCCTCGAGCGACTTGCGACCTCCGCGTTCGCCGGCGAGGTGCACCTGCGCTACCGGGTTCTGCGGGACGTGCCCGCGCCGGGAGAGTAAGGCTCTCTCACCCGTTGAGTTTGGCTGTCTCGGCCACGAGATCCAGCCGGGTGAGCAGCAGTTCGCCAGCCGAACTCATCACCCCGAATGCGTTCACGGTGATCGCGAGTGCGATGAAGGTCAGCACGACCACCTGAATCAGAAAGGCAGCACGGTCGACCGTCTTGCGCCGTGCAACGGCCAGAGCAATCACGCCGATGGCGCTGAGGATCGCGATGGTCTGACCTGCGGCGGTGGCGAACCCCATGCGGATCGCGCTCTCGTACGTCAATGCGCCATAGCTGTTGAACAGAGCGCTGAGTACGAACGGGATGACGAGGACGCCCCCGATGAGAATTCCGAACGTGCTGATGTGGGAACCGCGTCGTGTTCGGACAGCTGCGGGTGCGCTCATACCCGGATGATACGCCGTCACCGCGCCAACCCGGCGACCTCGCTGAAGGGGGTCGACGTGTGGATGATGCGCGGCGGGTCCGGAAGGTCGGACCAGGCGGCGAGCTGCTCATCGATGCGCTGCAGTTCGCTCAGCCCACCCGACTCCGCCAGCAGATCGAGGATGTTCCGATCGATGGAACCGTGCGGGGTCCGATGGGCGCGCTCCTCAACCCGGCGCCAGCATTCGCCGACGTCTTCGCGAAGCATCGTCCGTCGCACTCGTCCCCCACTCGCCTCGACGACGGCTTCGAACTCGGCGGCCTCATCGGGCGCGTAGAAGAGCTGGGGAAAGATCACGTTGCCGCCCGCGGAGAGATGCTCTCGGAGCACCGCCACCGCCAGGGGCTTCACTTCGGCGCCCGCATGCAGGAAGTCCGTCGTGGCGGTGCCGAGCAGGCCCCGCAGCACGTCGACGTCGAGGTTCAGCCAGCCTCGTCTGGACGCCACGAAGTTCCGTGCGTATGTCGACTTCCCCGAACCAGGAAGGCCGTTCATGAAGATGCAGTATCCAGCTTCAGACAACGTGGAGCTCCTCGGTCACGGCACGATCATCACGGACTGTTCGTTCGTCGCGGTGTCGCAGGTCGTGACCTGCCAAACCGACGATCCGTCCTCGGTGACGCGCGCCATCTCGATGATCAGCGGACTCGGCCAGATCTCACCGGACTGCATCGCCGCGTCCAGGGCGTTGATCTTCGCGCCCTGCTCCGCCTCGGTGAGCTCGACGTCGTGCTTCGTGATGACCTCCAGAGTCTGCACATCGAGGAGCGATTCCTGGCCGGCACTCGGATCGTCGACCCGTTCGCCGAACAGGTCGTATCGATCGGTGGCGGCTCTGATCCGCCACACCCACTCGTCATCGATGTACTCGAGGCGCAGGCCGACGACGTTCCCACCCACACCACCCTCGCTCGGCAGCGCCTCGAGGAAGTCCGTGGGCCAGGTCAGCTCCGGGGGTTTGCAGGAGCCCGGAAAGTCGTCCCCTACGGCGGCGGGCGCAGGCGGAACGCTCGAGCACGCGGCGCAGGCCGCAGCTGCCGCGAGCAGGGCTGCCACTGAGACCCTTCGCAGGAGGTTCCTCATCCCCGAACTCCTCTGATGTCGGCGACCGCCCGTTCCGGGTCGTCCATCCACCGTGAAGGCTATCGTCCGCTGCCGGATGTGATGATCCGCAGATCTTCTTCGCTGGATGTCGATCCACGCGTTACCCGTTCGACGACATGGTGAGAGGGTCGCACGAAGCGGCCCACGATGAAGGGAACGGAAACATGACGCAGTACTTCTTGACCGTGCCGCACGACACGGCGACCGAGCCGACGATGGAGTCGATGCAGGAGTTCGACCCGGCAGAACTCGCTGCCGTGATGGCCGCGGTCGATGAGTTCAACACCGCACTGAAGGATGCCGGCGCACTGCTATTCGCCGGCGGACTCAACCCGCCGTCGACGGCGAAGACCGTCGATGTCTCGTCGGGTGATACCCGCGTGCTCGACGAGCCTTTCGTCGAAGCCGAGTCGTACGTCGGCGGCTTCTGGGTGATCGAGGCGCCTGACGAGGGCAAGGCCGTCGAGTGGGCGACCAAGGCCTCGAACGCACTCCAATGCCGGATCGAGGTACGCGCTCTGCAGGAGGAACCCGACGCGTAGCCTTCGGCCTCAGTCGGAATCCCATTCCGCGAAGTACCAGAGCACCGGCTCGTCGACGCCGGGGAGGCTGTTGCGGAAGCCATGCCGTTCATAGAACCGGCGCGCGTCGACATCACCCGAGTCGACGTTGATGTGCATCTCCCCGGCATCCCTCCGGCGGGACTCCTCGACGGCACCGGCGAGCAGAACCGCACCGATGCCCTGAGACCGGAGCGCCGGGCGCACGTAGAGCTCGTCGAGCGTGGCGACGTGCCCGCCCTCGTTGTAGATCGCGGGACGCAGGGCGACGACGGCGTACCCGACGGCGGTCCCGTCCTGCCGCGCGAGCAGTGCGAACCCGGCCGGATCGGCGAGGAACCGACGGAACCGCGGAAGAAGCACCTCGAAGGGCGGCTCCGGTTCGTCGAACTCATCGCCGAAGTCGATCTGCAGCTGCGTGAGCGTCTCGGCATCCTGCGGAATGGCGAAGACGATCTCGGGTCTGGATTCCGGCATGCCGCTCTCCTCTCGGATGGGCACAGTCTGCCAGCGCCGTCGGGGACGATGCCAGGCACCTCCTAGGATCGAAGGGTGCTGATCGGTCTGATGCGTCCTGTGGAATCCCGCTCCGTCGCGGTCGAGGCAGCCGACCTCGCCGATGTCCAGGTGCAACTGGCTGCGCAGCGACCTGAAGGGTTCGATCTCGTCTCCTCTCCGGTCGAGATGATCAAAGGCGCCGCGATCCTGAAGGCCGTCGGCACGTTCGCGCGCCGCGACCAGGTCACCGAGATCGAGGCGGAGGACATGGACGCGCTCAGAGCGAAGGTCCCCGAGGGCTGGCAGCTGCTGAACGTCCTCAAGGTCTGATCCGACGGCGCTTCACCCCCGCCGCGCGCGCACTGCCGCGGCCAGACCGGCGATGACCTCGGCGGTCGTCTCCCAGCCCATGCACGCATCCGTCACGCTCTGACCGCGGACGAGCCCAGCCGGACCCTTCGTCACATCCAGCTTCTGCGCGCCCGCGACGAGGTTGCTCTCGAGCATGACGCCGGCGATCTCCGCCGATTCGAACGAGATCTGTGCGGCGAGTTCCCGCGCGACCTCGACCTGCCGCATGTGGTCCTTGCCGCTGTTCCCGTGGCTGGCGTCGACGATCAGACGCGACGTGAGCCCCGCAGCCGCCAAGCGGGACGACGCGCGCGCGACATGCTCGGCGCCGTAGTTCGGCCCGTCCGCCCCACCGCGCAGGATCACCGACGTGTCCGGGTTGCCCGTCGTTGTGACCAGGCTCGCCCGCCCGTCGGAGCCGATTCCGAGGAACGCCTGCGGAGAGGATGCCGCGGCCGCGGCATCCAGAGCGACCTGGAGCCCGCCGTCCGTACCGTTCTTGAAGCCGATCGGCATCGACAGGCCAGACGCCAGCTGACGGTGGATCTGGCTCTCGGTCGTCCGCGCGCCGATCGCGCCCCATGAGACGAGGTCGGCCGTGTACTGCGGGCTGATCGGCTCCAGGAACTCGGTCGCCGACGGCATCCCGAGGGCCGTGACGTCGCGCAGGAAGGCACGAGCCATCCGCAGACCTGCCTCGATGTCATGGCTGCCGTCCAGGTGCGGATCGTTGATCAGACCCTTCCATCCGACCGTCGTGCGGGGCTTCTCGAAGTAGGTCCGCATGACGATCAGGAGGTCGTCGCGGTGCCGCTCGGCCTCGAGGGCGAGACGACCCGCGTACTCCAGCCCCGCCTCCGGGTCGTGGATCGAGCAGGGACCGGCGATGACGAGCAGGCGGTCGTCCTCGCCGGCCATGATGGCGCGGATCTCGTCGCGGGTGCGCGAGACGAGCGTCGCCCGTTCATCGCCGACCGGCAGTTCGGCGGAGATCTCCGCTGGCGTCGGGATCGTGGTGAAGGCCGCGACGTGGAGATCCGCGGTGGCGTCGATGGTGGCTGGGTCGTGCATCTGCAGGGGTCCTGTCCTGGTGAGGGCGGACCCCTTGCAGAGCCCGCCGAAACGGCGAAAGCCAGAGCGAATGCTCTGGCTTGTCGGCTCTGAAGGTGTCGGTATGCGCTAGATCAGCGCCGGCCCCTCCAGAGCCGACTCGAAATACGCATACCAACGGGATGTCATGGACAAGACCATACCGCATGATGTCGGGGGCTGGATTCTGGGATCAGCCCAGGATGCCGGAGGAGCCGCGACTTCTCTAATCCTGATCGATGCGCGCGGCGGCGAAGAAGTCCTCGGTTCCCTGCCGGAAGAGCCGATTGGAGAGCTCTTCGATCGGTCCCTCGAGGTGCCCGGAACCCCGTACGGTCAGCCGTTTCGGACCCGTCAGCGCGTGGTAGACCGCGAATTGCCCTCGCGGGTCGACGGACGGGTCGACGACAGCCGCACCGACGTGCACCGGGATGCGGACCCGCGATGCTGCGATCGCCGCATCGAAGTAGTCCAGCACCGGTCGCACCTCCGGATGACGCCGCAGATACGACCGCACGGCCTCGCCACTGCCGGTGCAGCGGCGGCTGAGCCGGATCGGGAAATGTCCGAAGCTGGGCACATCCAGGGATGCTCGACGGAACCGTTCGTCCCAGGGGAGAGCGAGCGCGCCCATCCCGCCGCCGAAGCTGCCGCCCTGATAATCGAGGGCGACCGCGGCATCCGGAGCGGCATCCAGCAGGACGGTCGCCGCGCGCCAGAGGTCCGCAGCCGAATAGCGGTGCGAGTACGTCTCACGATTCTGGATGCCGGCGAGCACGTGCCGCGCCGAGAGCGCGGGGAACCGGCCGGGGGCGTTGGCCTCCTGGCCCGGAGCCACCGGGAAGATCGCGGCCGTGTCGGCGGGGAGCATGTCGAGCGCGGGCTCGGTGCGCCCGCCGTATCCGTGTCCGACGACGCGTCCCCGGGAGACAGGGCCGTGCGGCAGCGCCAGCCATGCCACGACCTGCTCGCCGGTCGACGAGCCGAACAGGATCCGGTCGACTCGGTGCGTCGGGGTCGGTTCGAGCGCCTCTGTGACCTCCCAGGAGACCGCACCGGTGCCGAACTCGGCGAAGGTGTCCTGCCAGAACGCGTCGAAGTCGCCTGGTGCCCGGAGCGCCGGGGGAGGAGTCAGCAGCAGCGAGAGCGGATACTCGGTGAGCTCTTCGGGTACGTCGGCGGTCATCGGTTCAACTGGAGCGTCGACGGACGCGGCGAGAACCGATCATCGAGCACGAGACAGGCGGCGCCGACGGCCGCGACGTCCGCGCCGAGCGAGGTCCCGGAGATCGTGACCCCGTGCAGCTGCCGGGTGACGCCACCGGATGCGGCGAGCGGCCGGATGACATCGAGGAACCGGTGATCGACCATCTCCCACATCGCTCCGCCGATCACCACGGTGTCGACATCGAGCATGTTGGTGACGGTCAGGATCGCGGATGCCGTCGAGCGCGCGGCTCGGTCGAGGATCTCGCCGGCACCGGCGTCCCCCTGATCGGCCAGCGCGCACAGCGAGCGGAACGCCGCTTCGGAGATCGCCGGCGTCGAGAAGTCGGTGTCGTTCGGGAGGACCCCTGATTCGACCGCTTCTTCGGCGAGGCTCTGCGGGGATCCGGCCTGCCAGAACGCGCGCAGCGGATGCGAGTAGCGGTCGCCGAAGTCGTCGGAGGAGACCGGGAGCAACCCGATGTCCCCGGCATTGCTGGAGATCCCTCGCACCACGAGGTCATCGATGACGATTCCGAGGCCGACACCGGTTCCCATGTACAGGAAGACGAAATTGCGCGGGCCCTCCGCCCCACCGGCCCACTGCTCGGCGACTGCCCCGGCGATGACGTCCTTGTCCAGCAGCACCGGGAGTCCGGTCGCCTCCTGGATGTCATCCCTCAGCGGTACGCGGTGCCAGTCGGGCAGGTGCGGCGGATCGAGCACGAGACCGCGTTCGATGTCGACCGGCCCCGGTGAGGCGATGCCGATGCCGAGGATGCGATCGCGATCGATCGGCGCCTGCTCGATGAGCTTCGTGATCTCGTCGTTGATCAACGCGAGGACGGAGTCGGGGTCCTGTGCGGCCGGGGTCGGGTGGCCCGCATCCGTGACGACACGACCGGTGAAATCGAGCAGCACGTAGGTGATCACGGCCGGATCGATGTGCACCCCGATCGCGTAGCTGCCGGCCGGATTGAGCTCGAGCATCGTCCGCGGCTTGCCGAACGCGACCGCCTGCTTGCCCGTCTCGAGGATGAGCTGCTGGTCGAGGAGGCGTCGACAGATGTTCGACACCGTCTGCGCGGACAGTCCGGTCTCCTCGGTGAGTTCGACGCGGCTGCGCCCGTTCGGAGCGCGCCGGATCGCGCCCAGCACCACGGCCTCGTTGAAGTCGGCGACGCGCGGCATGTTGGTGCCGCGACTCTGGCTCTGCGCCACGGAAGCTCCTCGAATCGCTCGGAGACCGGCCATCACGGCGGTCCGCGCCCTCCACCTTATTCCAATGGTTCGATAAAACGCGCGGTCCGGTGGGATTTCCAAAACCCCTTGTGCTCGGCATCCGTCTCGGTCTAACTTAATCCATGCATTTGAGGAAGTAAGTCGAACTTTGAATCGGCACCCCAATCCCGACAACGAACGTCGGCACGACGACGACGTCAGACCAGAGGAGTTCCGCATGCCCAGAACACGACGAAGAGCAGCGATCGGGGCGGGCGGCCTCGCCGTCGCCCTGATCTCGGCGGGGTTGATCGCCGTCCCGGCGGTGGCCACGGCGGCCACCGCCGACGCCACCGCGATCTTCACCGCATCACCGCAGCTGGACGGGGTGGTCAAGGTCAAGCCCGGCGACAACTCCGCCACGGCGGAGATGGTCGCCACGACCAAGGACGGCCGGGAATGCTGGCAGATGCTCAACGACCCGTACGTCCGGTACCTCTACGTGGATGTCGCGGACGAGGTGATCCCTGATGACGCGACCCGCGCCATCGTCCGCGTCGACTACTTCGATGCCGGCACCAACGGCCTCGATATCCAGTACGACTCGAAGACCAGCGCCTGGACCGGATCCCGCAACCAGCAGCTCACCGACACCGGCACCTGGAGATCGACGGCGTTCGAGCTGACCAACATCAATTTCGCGAACCGGGCGAACGGGCACGACTTCCGCCTGAACGTGAAGGCGTCGCAGGGCGCGATGCCGGACGTGTGCTTCTCGAAGGTGGACGTGACCTTCACGGATGCGCCGGTGGCCGCCCTCGATTCGCTGGCCATCATGAGCCCCTCGCTGATCTTCAAGACGGGCGAGGCCTCCGTGGATGTCGCCACCCCGGCCGACGAAGTCACCTGGCGCCTCGGCGACGCGGACGATGTCGAACTGCGCACCGGCACCGCTGCGGTCGCCGACGGCGCCGGCTCGATCGACCTGACGGACCTGCCCTTCGGCTACTACACACTCGCCGTCACGGCGAACCCCGCATCCGGACCCGTGACGCGGACGACGTCGCTCGCCGTGCTCGACGACCCGCCGGCCGGCTGGAACGCCGACGAAGCGTTCTTCGGGACGCAGATCCACCGTGGCCATCAGCCGACCGAGCACACGGACGAGCTCATGAACGCGATGGTACTCGCCGGCTACGGCAAGAGCAGGATCGAGACCACCTGGGGCGAGGTCGAGAAGGCGAAGGGCGTGTACACCTTCGACAGTGAGGGCACGCGGGTCGTCGGCGAACTCGCCGATCGCGGTCAGCAGGTGATGTGGAACGCCGGACTCGCCAACCCGCTGTACGACGGCAACAGGACACCCGCCAGCCCTGAGGCGATCGCCGCCTTCGCGGCGTACGTCGGAGCCACTGCCGAGTACTACAGCGGCCAAGGAGATTCGCACGACATCGGTATTCTGAACGAGTACAACTCGTCCGGGTTCAACAACGGCACGTGCGGCCTGACCGCGGCGTGCTACCTCGACATCCTGCGGCCGAGTTTCCAGGCCGCGCACGATGCGGATGCCGAGGCGAACGTGATCGCGCCGATCACTGCCGGCGTGCAACTCGCCTGGGCGGAGGACTTCATCGCGCAGGGCGGGCTCGAGCACCTCGACACCTACGCGACGAACTACTACGGATACGCGCAGAACGGTCCGGGAACCCCGCCCGAGCAGGCGAACGAACTCGCGAATCTGCAGCAGTTGACCGCCATGGTCGACGAGGCCGACGGCGACCGGAACATCCCGATCCGCATCACGGAGAACGGGTGGCCGACGCACGATGCCGGCTCCACACTCGCGCAGCAGGCGGACTACGCGATCCGCGGACCTCTGCTCGCGCAGCTCGCCGGTGCCGACGAGTACCTCTGGTACGACCTGTACGACGACGGGTTCAATTCGGGCGAGCGCGAGGACCGCTTCGGTCTGATCAACCGGGCCGACGACACCGCGTGCTTCGCCTGGAAGTGCCCCGGCGAGAACTACACCTACGGCGCCGTGCACGGCATCAGCCCCAAGCCGGGCTTCGTCTCGCAGGCCGTGGCGATCCGGCAGACGGTCGGCAAGGACCTGACCGGGCGTGAGGACCTGGGCTCCGACTCGCTGTACAGCCTGCAGTACGAGGCTTCGGATGCCGCGGATTCCACGCGTGTGCTCTGGAGCACCGGCACGGACTCCGTGCAGATCAGCTCGGAGACCGGCTACACGCTGACCGACCAGTTCGGCCGGACGAAGGATGTGCCCAAGGGTTCGTCGACGATCGCGCTGACCGGGTCCCCGGTGTTCGTCACCGGTGTCGTCGAGATCGCCACCGCGGCCGCGCAGCTCACGACGGATGTCGCGGAGACCTCGGTGCAGGGAGCCGAGCTGCCGATCACCGTGGCCGTCGCCGATGGCGCGGACATCAAGGGCGGAGAGCTCACCGTCTCGGCATCCGGAGTGGAGAAGAGGGTCAACCTCGCCGACAAGCGCTCGGTGTCGCTGACGCTGCCCGGCGTCACCCGGCTCGGAGAGCGCGAGGTCGCCGTCACCGTCACGGACAAGAAGGGGCGTCTCGTCTCCGAAGTCCGCACGGCGACCCAGATCGTCGACCCGTACGTCGTGTCGGCCCGGCCGTCGATCGCGACCACCGCGGACGGGTACGCCGCCTCGCTGGACATCAGCGTGGTGAACAACGCGTCGGATGCCGAGATCACCCTGGACGAGATCGACTGGAAGGTCGGCTCGGTGTCGGGCACTCTGAACGATCCGGTGACGATCGCCGGCGGCGGCACCGAGACGGTGTCGGTGCCGATCACGGACCCGAAGTTCTACGCGACGCAGAGCTACGACGTGCAGGCGCACTCCGGCGCGTTGACCCGTTCGGACTCCGGCCCGCTGAGCTTCTCGCCGATCGAGAAGGAGGGCGCGCAGACGCTCGACCCGATCGATCTGAACACGCTCGGAAAGTGGGTGTCCATCCGCGGCGGCACGCGCACCGGAACGGCCGACCTGGGCGGCACGCTGCAGTACACGACGACGGCCGACGCGCTCGTCCTGCGGGCCACCATCACGGACGACGTTCACCTGGCGGATCGGACCGACCCCGGGCTGAGCTGGCAGGCGGACTCGGTCCAGTTCAACACCTACGATCTGTTCCCGACCGTCCTGGGCGGCGAGCGGGTGGAGATCGGCGCTGCGCTGTACGGCAGCGGCCCAGTCGTCTACACCTTCGCGCCACCGGCCGGGCAGAAGGCAGGGCCCACCCCCGGTGCATCGGCCGACATCGTGCGTGACGAGGATGCCGGGACCACGACGTACGACGTCTCGGTGCCGTGGTCGTCGCTCGGGTTCGACGCACCGCCGAGCGGTGTGTGGGGTCTGTCGTTCCTCGCGAACGACGCGGATGGCGATGTCGCGGGCACCGATTCCCGGTCCGGGTATCTCGAGTGGGGCGCCGGCGTCGGTGCTGCACCGAAGAACCCGGCGCTGTTCAAGTCGGTGCAACTGGTCGGCTAGGGCAGTCTGGAAGGAGGATTCTGCCCGTCTCGGCATCCGAGCAGGCAGGATCCTCCTTCCGCCATCATTCGAAGAGGAGAATCGTGCAGGAGATCACCCACGCCGCCGACGTGACCGTCATCGGCGGCGGACCGGCCGGCGTCGCAGCGGCCATCGCCGCCGCCCGCAACGGCGCCCGCGTCGCGCTCATCAACAACCGACCGGTGCTCGGCGGCAACTCCTCGAGCGAAGTGCGCGTCTGGATTGTCGGGGGCACCGCGCACGGCGCGCAGAAGTTCGCACGCGAGACGGGAATCATGGGCGAGCTGTTCCTCGAGAACCAATGGCGCAACCCTGAGGGCAACCCGATTCTGTGGGACCACGTCGTCCTCGACGCTGTCCGAGCCGAAGACAACATCACGCTCTTCCTCAACACCGACGTGCGCGACGTCTCGGCATCGGGCCCGGAGGACGATCGGACGATCGCCTCGGTCACCGGATGGCAGGTCGGATCCGAGAAGCTCGTCACGTTCGTCTCGCCGGTCTTCATCGATTGCACCGGCGACGGGCTCGTCGGCCACCTCGCCGGCGCCCGATACATGACCGGGCGCGAGGACCACGCCGCGTTCGGCGAGCCGTGGGCACCCGAGTCCGCGGACTCCGAGATGCTCGGCAGCACGATCCTCTTCTACACGAAGGACACCGGCTCCCCCGTACGGTTCGTCCCGCCGGGGATCACGAAGGACATCGTCGCCGCCGGCATCCCGATCCATCGCCACATCGACACGGCCATGAACGGGTGCGACTACTGGTGGATCGAATGGGGCGGCACGCTGGACGCCGTCGACGACAACGAGGCGATCCGCGATGAGCTGTGGGGTGTCGTCTTCGGGATCTGGGATCACATCAAGAACTCCGGTGAGTTCGACGCCGACACTCTGACCCTCGAGTGGGTCGGTACGGTGCCGGGCAAGCGCGAGTACCGCCGGTTCGTGGGCGACCACGTCCTCACACAGCAGGACATCCTCGGTCAGACCCGCTTCCCCGACAACGTCGGTTTCGGCGGCTGGTCGATTGA
Organism: Microbacterium sp. M; assembly: GCF_045181065.1. GTDB lineage: Bacteria > Actinomycetota > Actinomycetes > Actinomycetales > Microbacteriaceae > Microbacterium. The sequence goes on from NZ_CP173721.1 coordinate 26,120, forward strand.
TCTGCATCCCCCAGGTGGGGTGTACTCGGATGCCGCGGGCTCCCGCCACCTGCACGGGCCTGGTGTCTACGAGATCCCGTTCCGATCGCTCTACTCGGTCAATGTCGCGAACATGCTCATGGCCGGCCGAGACATCTCCGCCACGCACGTCGCGTTCGGCACGACTAGGGTCATGGCCACCTGCGCGGTGACAGGGGAAGCGGCCGGCACGGGTGCGGCGCTCGCCGCACGGCATGGCGTACGCCCTCGGGACGTCGATATCGACGAGTTGCAGACGGCGCTGGTCCGTCAGGATGCCTCGGTCCTCGGCATCGGCTGGTCGGATGGCGCGGACCTGGCGCTCTCGGCATCCGTCACGGCGTCCTCAACGCTGCGGATGCTCGCGGTCGACGGCGGCGATGACGCGCTGTCGATCATCGACCGCGACTTCGCGCTGCATCTGCCGGTCGATCCGCGTCTGGATGTGCTGCGCCTCGGTGTGGATGCGCGCGCAGACACGGTGGCCCACATCGAGCTCTGGCATACCCGGAACGGCATGAATCATATTCCGGTGGGCCGCATCGCTGTCCACGAGGTTCCTGTGGCCACCGGGCGCGGTGACCTCGCGGTGCGGCTCGACTATGCGCCAGCTCAGCCGACCGACGTCATCGTGATCATCCGCCGCAACCCTGATCTGTCCATCCTCCTCGCCGACGAGCGCCCTCCCTACGGCGTGCTCGGGCTGCTGGCGCGCGAACCCGCGGTGCTGCTCGAGGAACCGCAGTCGAACGAGTGGTCCGCAAAGGAACTGCGGCGGCGTTCGCCGGTGTTCGGCGTGGAGCCGGAGACACGGGCCTACCGGGCCGAGAACGTCGCCGGCGGATATGCGCGACCCTTCGACGGTCCGCAACTGTGGGCCTCGGAGCCTCTGAGCGACGAGCAGTGGGTCGAGTTGCAGTGGGATGCCGAGCAGCGCATCGCCCTGATCGAACTGATCTTCAACGACGACGTGGACGAGGATCTCGTCAACCTCCACCACCACACGACGCCGTTCCTCGTCATGCCCGAGCTGGTCCGCGACTATCGGGTGGAGGCGCGGGTCGGCGGGTCCTGGCAGGTGATCACCGAAGTCGCCGGCAATCGCGCACGGCGACGCGTGCACGGGGTCGAGCCGGTGGAGGCGGATGCCGTGCGCGTCGTGGTCACGGCCACGAACGGCGATGTGCGCGCGATGATTGCAGCGGTGCGGGTTTTCGCGGCCTGAGCCCGCACTCTCGAAGCTGGGAGCAACTCGTTCTTGACTAACTCAATCAAGTTGATTTAGAGTCATATCACCACCCGAATTCTCGACGAAGAGGACCTGCAGTGCACGACAACCGGCTCATCGTGGAAGCTCGCCTCGAGCGCTTCATCGCGGAGTTCCTCACGCCTGCGATCTACCGCATGGTCAGCCCGCTCGACGTCGCCGCATTCGAGGTCCCGGACGAGCCGATCCCGGCATCCGAAGCCCTGGCCGCAGACTATGCGCCCATCCGGCTCCCCCATGCCTGGGGTCGGCCGTGGTCGACGGTGTGGTTCCGCGCGACCGGCGAGGTGCCGGCAGAGTGGTTCGATGCCGCGGGCGGCCTTCCGGCGGACACTCGCGTGGAGATGCTCGTCGACCTCGGGTTCTTCGGCGATCGCCCTGGATTCCAGGCCGAGGGCCTCGGCTACCGCGCCGACGGGACGATCCTCAAAGCGGTCTCCCCCCGCGCTGCGTACCTGCCCTGGGACGGCCGGCGTGACGTCGAGTTCTACGTCGAGGCCGCCGGCAACCCGGACGTCGCCGGTGACTACGACTTCCTCCCCACGCCGATGGGCGCCAAGGTCACGGCGGGCGACGATCCGCTGTACAGCGCGACGCAGTTCTCGGTCGCCCTCCTCGACGAGACGGTGTGGGAGCTCGCCCGTGACGTCTGGACGCTCGACGGCCTGATGCGCGAGCTCGGCACCGACAACCCGCGGCGTCACAGGATCCTGCGATCCTTCGAGCGGATGCTAGACGTCGCCGACCCGCGCGACATCGCCGGCACTGCGGCCGACGCCAGGGCGGTCATCGCCGCGGTCCTTGCCAGCCCGGCATCCGCCAGCGCGCATGAGGTCGTCGCGATCGGACATGCCCACATCGACTCCGCCTGGCTGTGGCCGTTCCGCGAGACCGTCCGGAAGTGCGCCCGCACCTTCTCGAACGTGCTCGACCTCATGGACGTCTACCCGGAGTTCCGGTTCGCCTGCTCATCGGCGCAGCAGCTGAAGTGGATGAAGGACTCCTACCCTGACGTGTTCGCCCGCATCAAGGAGAAGGTCGCCACAGGGCAGTTCATCCCAGTCGGCGGCATGTGGGTCGAACCGGACATCAACATGCCAGGCGGCGAGGCGATGGCGCGACAGTTCGTCGCGGGCAAGCGCTTCTTCCTCGAGGAGTTCGGGGTCGACACCCAGGAGGTCTGGGTTCCCGACACGTTCGGCTACTCGGCGGCGTTCCCGCAGATCATGGCCGCATCCGGTTCGAAGTGGTTCGTCACCCAGAAGATCTCCTGGAACCAGACCAACCAGATGCCGCACCACACCTTCCTGTGGGAGGGCATCGACGGCACCCGTGTCCTCACGCACTTCCCGTCGGCCGACACGTACATCTCCGAACTCTCAGGGGCGGAGCTCGCACACGCGGAGCGCAGTTTCCGTGAGGCCGGGGAGTCCTCTCTCTCGCTCATCCCGTTCGGCTGGGGAGACGGCGGAGGCGGACCCACGCGCGAGATGATCGCGGCTGCCGGTCGCCTGCGCTCGCTGGAGGGCTCTCCGCGGGTCGTCATCGATTCACCGCAGCGGTTCTTCGAGCGCGTCGAGGAGGAGTACCCGAACCCGCCGGTGTGGTCGGGGGAGCTGTACCTCGAGCTGCACCGCGGCACGCTCACGTCGCAGCACCGCACCAAGCAGGGCAACCGTCGCAGCGAGCATCTCCTGCGCGAGGCCGAACTGTGGGCCGCGACCGCCGCCGTTCGCGAAGGAGTCGAGTACCCCTACGACGAACTCGAGCGGGCATGGCACGACGTGCTGCTCAACCAGTTCCACGACGTCCTGCCCGGCTGCTCGATCGCCTGGGTGTACGAAGACGTCGCGCGCATGTACGCGGAGGTCGCCGACGTCGCCGAGCGCACGATCGCCGCGTCCGCTGCGGCGCTCGTCGGCGAGGGCGACCAGGAGTTCGTGCTCAACGCTCGTCCGCAGCCGGATGCCGGAGTCCCGGCCCTGGGCATCGGCACCGCCGCCGAGGTGACCGGGAAGACGAATATCACCCGCGAGGAATATGGCATCGTGATCGACAACGATCGCGTGCGCGCCGTGATCGACGACCGGGGTCTGCTGGTCTCGCTCGTCGATGCGGAGACCGGCCGTGAGGCGATCGCCCCTGGCGAGGCGGGCAATCTGCTGCGCCTGTTCCGCGATATCCCCAACAAGTGGGATGCCTGGGACATCGACGAGCACTACCGCGGTGTCAGCACGGATCTCACGACGCCGCAGGCCATTCGTCCGGTCGAGAACGGCGTCGAGATCGAGCATGTGTTCGACGACTCGCGCGTCGTGCAGACCGTCATGCTGGGCGCTGGGGCGGATGCCCTGACGATCCGCCACGACATCGACTGGCACGAGCGGAGGCAGCTGCTGAAGCTCGTGTTCCCGCTGGACATCCACGCCGACCGCACGGCGGCCGAGACGCAGTTCGGGCATGTATTCCGACCGACGCATACGAACACCTCATGGGATGCCGCACGCTTCGAGATCTCGATGCACCGCTGGGTGCACATCGCCGAGCCCGGCTACGGCGTGGCGATCACGAACGAGTCCACGTACGGTCATGACGTGCGCCGCGACACCCGCGCCGATGGCGGGACGACGACCACGGTCAGCCTGTCGCTGCTGCGCGCGCCGATGTTCCCCGATCCAGAGGCCGACCAGGGCGCGCACGACATCACCATCGCGATCCGGCCGGATGCCGGCATCCGGGATGCCGTGGATGAGGGCTACCGGATGAATCTGCCGGCTCGCACCGTCACCGGCGCGCGTGAGGTCGCACCTCTCGTGGCCGTCTCGCACCCCGCCGTGCGCGTCGAATCCGTCAAGCTCGCCGAGGATCGCTCGGGCGACCTGATCGTCCGGTTGTACGAGTCCGAGGGGGCCAAGGCCACGACGGACGTCACGATCGACGCAGCGGACGCCCGCGGCGTCCTCGTCGTCGATCTGCTCGAGCGAGAGATCGAGCCCCCCGTCGGAGCCGTGCTCGAGCAGGCGACTGCTCGCGTCGTGCTCCGACCCTTCCAGCTCCTCACCCTCCGCGTTACCCGGTGAGAGACGCGTCGTGGCTAGGCTGACACGTCGCGGAGTACCCAGAGATGCACCACAGTTCCACTACGAAGGAGTAGCAATGCACACATCAGCGAAGAGGCGCGCTCTCGGTATCGCCGCGTTCGCGACCATCGCCGGGCTCACCCTCGCCGGGTGCTCCGCGTCCGGTGATGCGGACGAGCCCGCCGAAGCACTCGATCCCGACGCCGAGGTCACCATCACCGTCGGCGAGATGCCGACGGCCGACCAGGCCGAGTCGTTGGAGATCTTCAACGAGCAGGTCGAGGCGTTCGAGGAGCTCTATCCGAACATCACGGTCAAGGGCGAGGAGACGACCTACGATCCCTCCACGTTCAACGCGCTGCTGGTCGGCGGCACGGCTCCGACCACGGTCGCGATCCCGTTCACCGACATGCAGGCTCTCATCGAACGCGACCAGGCCGCGGACATCACCGACCTCGTCGCCGAGAGCGACGTGCTCTCGGCCCTCAACCCGGACCTGCTCGGCGCCGTCACCAAGGACGATCGTCAGTACGGGATCGTCCGGCAGGCCTACACGATGGCGCTCCTCTACGACCGCGCACTGTACGAGCAGGCCGGCCTGGACCCGGACGACGTCCCCGCCGATTGGGAGGGCATCCTCGAGAACGCGAAGACGATCACGGAGAAGACCGGCAAGACAGGCTTCATCATCCCGACGACCAACAACGCCGGCGGCTGGCTGCTGACGACCATGTCGTACTCGAACGGCTCGCTCGTCCAGGAGACCGACGGCGACGAGGTCGCCGTCACGATCGACACCGACGCCATGAAGGAGTCGTTGCAGTTCCTGCACGACGTCCGCTGGGAGGCGAACGCGGCCGGAGCGAACTTCCTGCTCGGCGGAGATGACATCTTCAACGAACTCGGCGGCGGCAACGTCGGCCAGACGGTGAACGGCGGAGCGAGCTACGGCAACCTGGTCCTGAACCGCGGCATGGCCGGCGAGGACGTGGGCATCGCTCCCCTGCCGCAGAGCTCCGAGGGCCTCGGTGCGCTCGGCGGCGGCGCGATCCAGTGGTTCAACCCGAAGGCGACGCCGAACGAGCAGGCCGCCGCGCTGAAGTGGACCGAGTTCCGCTGGTTCAACCGCTACTTCGACGAGGATGCCGCAGTGGAGTGGGCCTCTTCGCAGAACGCGGACGGCCGCCCGGTCGGCGCCCCCGAACTGCCGATCGTCGACCAGGAGCAGTACGACACGTTCCTCGGCTGGATCGACGAGTACATCAACGTCGACCGAGACAACTACACGGCGTACCTGACCAGTGAGCTGCCGGTCGTCGCCGAACCGGCGATCAAGGCGCAGGAGATCTACGCCGCGCTCGACCCGATCGCCCAGGCGGTGCTGACCGACGAGTCCGCCGACATCGACAAGCTGCTGGCAGACGCCCAGACCGCGGTCCAGGCGCTCGTCGACGCCGGCTGATCAACTGCCCCGCCGCGCGCCCACGAACACAGCGCGGCGGGGCCCCATCCCTCAGAGACGACAGGATCGACGTATGACCGAAGTCACGACCGCGGCGCAGCGCCGCCGCGCGCAGCCGCTGGGGCGGCGCCTGTGGACGTGGGTGCGCGGTGGCGGCATCACGACGTTCCTGTTCTTCGTCCCGCTGCTGTTCACGTTCGGCTACTTCGCCTGGTGGCCGATCCTGAAGAGCCTGCAGCTCGCACTGCAGAAGACGAACCTCGTCACCGAGCCCACCTGGGTCGGTCTGGACAACTTCACCCGTGTCCTCGCCGACCCGCTCCTGGGCACCGCCGTCGCGAACACCTTGCTCTTCGCCGGTCTCGCGATCGTCATCGGCTTCCCGGTGCCCATCCTGCTCGCCACGTTCATGGCCGAGATGCGGCGCAGCCGCCAGTTCGCCAGTGTGCTCGCCTACCTGCCGGTGATCATCCCGCCCGTCGTCGCCGTGCTGCTGTGGAAGCAGTTCTACGACCCATCCCCCGATGGGCTGTTCAACTCCGTCCTCGGCGTGTTCGGCATCCCTCCCCAGCCCTTCCTGCAGGATCCGAACACGGCGATGCTCGACATCGTCATCCAGGCCACCTGGGCCGGCTTCGGACAGTCGACGATCATCTATCTCGCCGCACTCATGTCCGTGCCTCCGGAGCTCTACGAAGCCGCCGAGATGGACGGTGCGAAGGTCGTCCGCCGCTTCTGGCACATCACGCTTCCGCAGATGCGCGGGATCATGCTCCTGATGATGCTGTTGCAGATCATCGGCACGATGCAGGTGTTCACGGAGCCGTTCGTCATGACCGGAGGCGGACCCGTCAATCGGACCACGACGATTCTGATGCTCATCTACAACTACGCGTTCCAGCAGGGCGACTACGGCAAGGCGACCGCGCTGAGTCTCCTGCTCGCCGTCGTGCTCACCATCGTCTCCGCCGTGTACCTGCGGCTCACCCGGAGTTGGAGCAAGTCATGACCGACACCCTCGTCCCCCCGACCACCGAGGCGCTCGTGACCGGCAAGAACGTCGACCGCACGCTCGCGCCGCGCCGCCGTCGCCGCAAGGAGGACGATCAGCAGGATCGCACGAATGTCTCGGACCTGGAGCGGCGGAACACCCGCGTGCGCGTGGGACTGATCCTGCTCAACGCGCTGCTGATCATCTTCCTCGTCGTGATCTCAGCAGGTCCCCTGCTGTGGCTCGCGAAGGCGGCGCTGTCGACGACGCAGGACATCCTGCGCGAGCCGTGGGCATGGTGGCCCAGCGGCATCCAGTGGCAGAACCTCTCCGATGCGTGGTTCAAGATCGACATCGGCAAATACCTGATGAACACGGTCTGGATCGCGGCGGGCACGTGGTTCATCGGGATGCTGGTGGCACTCACCGGCGCCTACGGCATCTCGATCCTGCAGCCGAAGTACGCGAAAGTCGTCAACGCCGGCGTGCTCGCGACCCTGTTCATCCCCGGCGTCGTCTCGCTCATCTCGCAGTACGTGACCGTGCTCGACATGCCGCTGCTGCATTGGAACCTCATCAACACGTTCTGGGCGGTCTGGCTGCCGAGTGCCGCGAGCGCCTTCAACGTGTTGCTCATCACGCGCTTCTTCGACACCCTGCCGAAGGACGTCTTCGAGGCGGCGAAGATCGATGGTGCAGGTCCGTTCCAGATCTTCTGGCGGATCGTGCTGCCGATGTCGAAGCCGATCATCGGCGTGACCTCGCTCATCACGATCATCGGTGCGTGGAAGGAATTCCTCTGGCCGCTCCTCGTGCTGCCGAGCCCCGACCTGCAGCCCCTGTCCGTCGGCCTCTACCGGATCACGGCCTCGGCGGAGATGAGCCTGCTCATGGCCGGCATGTTCATCTCCGTGATCCTGCCGGTGGTGCTGTTCCTCATCTTCCAGAAGCAGTTCCTCAGGAGCGCAGGTCAGGCCGGCGCGATCAAGGGGTGAGGATCCTCCCCGGCGGCGACGGAAAACGGATGCTGTGACGAAAAACGGGATGAATCCTTCGAAAAGGTCCGTGGATCGTCACAGCATCCGTTGATCGTCGTCAGGCCGCGTTCTCGGCAGCGTCGATTCCGAAGAGGTCGTCGAGGAACTCCAGCTGCCGCCGGGACTGGGCCCACTGCCCGCCCTCGTGGCCGTTGTACGGGTAGACCTCGATCGCCTTGTCGTCGGTCGCGTAGTGGTTGAACTGCGCGAACACGGTCGACGGCGGGCACACGGCGTCGCACAGCGCTACGGAGTACAGCGCAGGAGCGCTGGCGCGTGCGGCGAAGTTCACCCCGTCGAAGTAGCTGAGCACGCGGAACACGTCCTCCTCCTCTCCGCGGCGGGTCTGCATGTAGCGGGCGAGCTCGTTGTACGGGTTCGCGTCCGTGATGCGCAGCGCGCGGCGGTAGTGGCTGAGGAACGGCACGTCGATCATGGCCCCGGCGAGACCGTCGCTGAGGGCGGCCGCCGCGACGGCGATCCCGCCGCCCTGGCTCCCGCCGGCGACGACGACCTTGGTCGGGTCGACGGCCGGGTGACTGCGCACGGCGTCGACCGCGAGCGCGGCATCCGTGAAGACGCGGCGGTAGTAGTACTCGTGCTGGCCCTCGATGCCACTGGACATCTGACCGGCGATGCGCGGGCCGCTGCCGACGGGATCCGTCGTGGACCCGGGGTTGCCGCCGCTGCCCTGCCCGCGGCTGTCCATGACGAAGACGGCGTATCCGGCGCTCGGCAGCAGAGTCCACTGCTCGGGGACACCGCGTCCACCGCTGTAGCCGATGAACTGCACGACCGTGCCGCGGATCTCACCGACCGGCCGGACGAACCAGCCCTTGATCGGGTGGCCGGCGAAGCCGGGGAACGTCACGTCCTCGACGATGAGGTTGCGAAGCGCGGTGTCGAGGCGCGTGAACAGGGCTTCGCCGCGTCCGCGGGAGAACGTCAGGGTCTCCTCCCAGAAGGCGTCGAAGTCGCTGGGCTCCTCCCGTTCGGGACGGTACTCGTGGAGCTGGTCGATGGGCATGTCGAACTGGGCCATGGCTCGATTCTTTCGGGATTGGGTTCCGGGTGGCGTGATTCGGTCAGGAGTGGTCGTCGATCAGCGCGATCCTCGCGTGATCCAGGCGCGATCCGGGCAGACTCGGCGCTGTGAGGGACAGTCCTTCGCCCGCCAACATGATCAGCTGGTCTTCGATGGATGCCGTGATGCCCGCCTCTTCGACGGGAGCGGAGCTCATGCGCACGATTCCCGCGGCGAACGTCGGGCCGAGATCGGAGATCGTCAGATCCTCGGCATCCGTCCTGGCGATCCAGGGGATCTCGATCACGAGATCGTCGTCGAAGGCGACGCGGGCACGGCGCTCGGTTCCGTCGAAGACGGCCGATGCGAGCTGCCAGTCCAGATGCAGCCCTGCGGTGTCGATCCGAACGCGCTCGACGTCGTCGATGACCTCACCGGGGGCGAGCGCCGCATCGTCGACTCGAATGGCGGCCGTCGCCGGAAGCCCGCTGATGCGGAAGCGCACCAGGAGCTCGCGAGTCGGCACGGGAACCCCCGCGGGGATCGTGTCGAGGTGGATGTGCGCGTCGCCCGATGGGGTGGCCAGGCTGAGCGCCCACAGCACGGTGCCGTCCTGCTGCACGGAGCGGAACGAGCCCCCGGCGAACCCGTGTCCGTCCCGGACGACCTCGACGCTCAGGAACCGCGCGGGTTTCGTGATGTCGGTCGGGTCGTCGCCCGGCTCGGTCCAGAACCCGAGCAGGGGTCGGCGCTGGACCCAGGTGTCGCTGAAGTTCACGCTGCCGAGGCTCAGGCCGCCTTCGCGCCAGGTCGCGCCCACCGTCGGCACGACGACCGACGGGATGCCGGCTGCTCCCGCCTCCGAGATCCCGGCGACCTGGCCGTCGATGTAGAACATGTCGGCGAAGGTCTCGCGAATCGTCCCCGGCGCGGCGTCGTCGAGCAGCGGACGCAGGTCGTCGGGGATCCGGTAGTCGAGCACCGCGTCGTGCACGAGGTGGATGTCGGCGGCGAGGTCGACACCCGCCAGGACGGACCACGTCTCCGGAGCGACCTTCTGCAGCACGGAGAGGACGCCAGGACGCAAGTGCAGATCCGTGTCGTAGCACCGGGCCATCGGACCGGACAGCTGACCCGTGGCCGGGTGCCAGTGCCCCAGAAAGTGCTTCCACGCCACGCGTTCGATGTCGGCGGCGAGCGGCCGGAGCGAGGCGTCGTCGACGTACTGGCGCAGCCCGGTCAGGGCCTGCAGCACGACCTGCCAGTAGGTGGGCGAGTTGTATTCGGCGAAGCTGCCCAACCGAAGCAGCGATGCATGCAGTCGAGCGAGGCGTGCTGTCCCGTAGGCGGTGAACTCGGCATCCTTCAGGATCTCGCCGGCCGCGATCGTGACGAACGTGCCCTTGACCGCGATGTTCGTGTAGTCGAGATCCACATCGCGACGGATGATCGAGCGCGCCGCGTGGGACAGAGCCGCTTCGGCCCTGACACGCAGACGCGCGTCGAGATCCGCGCCGTGGCGTCGCAGGATCAGCACGAGGAACTCGCCCATGAAGTCGGCCCAGTTCCAATCCGGTGGGTTCATCTCGGACAGCGGCTCCTCGGCCCAGTACGCCCAGAGGCCGCATGTGTCGCTCGCGGGTTCGGTGTCCTGCAGATCGAGAACGGCCTCCATCACCCGGGCCGCTCGATCGGCGCGGCGCTCGCTGCCGACCGTCTCGTCGCCCGTGGCGGCGAGCTCGAGCAGCGTCAGGACATACGCCAGGCTGTCGCGGATGCGATGCGCGCGTCCGGACACGATCCGGGTGTGGATCGGGTTCGGCGTGGCGTCGATGAGCAGCAGGTCGCGGCCCGGGTCGTAGTCGGCGTCGCCGGAGCGGCGCGCGGCGTCGAGGGTCTGCGGATCGGCGGTGAACAGCGCGGTGGTCATGAGGGGTTGCTTTCGGGTGTCGGGAGTCGGTCGAAGCCCTGCATCGAGAGTCCCAGGTGTCGGGCTTCGCGCAGGATGTCTGCGAGGCGGTCTGGATCGATGTGGTTGAACGCGCTCTGCGCGGCGATGTCGTGCGCGTACAGCACGAGCACACCGTCTCGCTCCGCTGTCTCGCGCAGCAGGAAGCTCATCGTGTCGGCATCCGCGGGGTGGGCCTGATCTCCGCGGCCGGTGTCGGAGCCTCGGGACGGGAGCACCCGCGGAATCGCGTCCGAGGGGACGATGGTGCGGACGGCGAGCTCGCGGACGGTTGTCCGCTGGCCTCCGGTCCGCAGTCGATCGAACCGAGCCAGCAGCACCTGGTCGGACGTGTCGTCGCGGCGGCTGTTCGGATAGGCGAACGAATGCGCCGAGGCACCGATCTCCTGCAGGACCCGGATGCTGGGATCGACGTCGATCGAGAGGTATCCGTCCGCTCCGTGTTCGCGGATGGTCTCGTCGGCGTTGCGGTGCCGGGCTCCGTGCGAGCCCACCGTGTGCCCATCGGCGAGCAGGGTCTGAAGCCCCGCGCGCTCGTCGTCGTCGAGCAGATCGGCCTCCATGATGAAGAAGGTCACCTCGGCATCGACTTCGTCGAACAGCGGCCGGGCCGCGAGCCACGATGCCACGTGACGGTCATCGAAGCTGAGCAGCAGTCGGCCGGTCAACGGGGAACCTCCTGCAGAGCGACGCCCCGGCGACCGGTGGTGTCGATGTGGTTGTGGACGACCGCGCGGCCATCAGGGGTGAAGCTCGGGTGTGGATGGAACGGATGCTGCGAGAACCGCGTCTCGGCAACCACGGTGCGCTCGCCGGTGCCGGTGTCGATCACGACGATCGAGCTGCGATCACCGGCATCCTGCCAGCCGCGGCCCGGCATGTCGGAGGGCCCGGTGGTGTCGACGACGATGTGCGAGCCGTCGCGGCTGATGCCGACGTGCCAGTCCCGCGCGCCGGCGCTGACGAGCCGTGCCGGTGCGTCGACCGGAGCTTCCCACACGCCGCGTGTCTGTGGCCCGTCTCCGTAGGCGACGAGGACGGCACCGGGGCGGTGGAACGTCCAGCGCTCATGACCGACCTGCAACGGGTGCGCTGGGTCGTCCGCGTTCGCGCGCTGGTCGAACAGGAGGCGTCCGGACGGTGCGGATGCCGGGTGGTGCGCCCAGACCCGGTCGGCGATTTCCGCGGCGGCGCCCTCGTGGGCGCAGCCGATCCAGGAGGGATCGGCGGGGCTCATCTGCACGTGGTTCGCGTGCGACGCGAGGGAGACGCGATCGTCGACCCTCCCGGTCTCGACGTCGATCACGAGCAGCGTGCGCTCGGTGCCGCGCTGCTCGATGGCCGCGATGCGCGAGCCGTCGGGGCTGATCCCCACCAGGCCGTCGAGGTCGCCGGTGTGCACGGTGCGCGGTCGGGCCGCGGCATCCGTCAGGTCGAGCGTGAGGACCTGACCGGCCCAGGCCATCGCGAGCAGCGGAACCTCGAGGGCGACGTCGAACCAGGCGATCGCGTCGCCGGCGGGTGGCAGATCGATCAGGAGCTCAGGGCGGGCGCCGCGTGCGACGTCGACGATGTGCAGCGCGGGCCGCTCGGCGTCTCCGACGACCATGCGCGAGCCGTCGGGCAGGAAGCCGTTGCAGTGCGGGTACGTCGCGTACACATCGACCGCGATGAAGTCGTCGCTCGTGGACGGCTCGGGAGCCACGTGATCGCCTCTCTGCGGGTGCTCGGCATCGATGCGATCCACTCTAAATCAAGTTAATAGAATTAGTCCAGTCCTCGAGCGGACGAGTCAGCTTCCGCCGGACGTCACCTTCGTGACCTGCGCGGCACGCGAGTCGTCCTCGCTCGCGAGCACACCGCCGTTCGCGACGAAGTCGGCGGCGACCTCCTCGAACATGATGCGCACGTCCTGACGTCGAGCGCCGAGGGCGTCGACCGCGGCATCCGTGACGGCTTGAGCGAAGGCGCGGCGCTGGTCGACGGAGCGACCGGGGAGGAGTTCGACCCTGATGTTCGGCATGGCCAGAAGCCTAGGACACGAGACCCATCAGGCGAGTCGGCGGCCGCTAATGTGAGTGGATGGACCTGCGAGTCGCCGCGTACGCGGTCGTCACGGACGACGACGATCGGATCCTGCTCGCCCGATGGACTGAGGGCCGGCGAGTCGCCTGGACGATGCCGGGTGGCGGACTAGAACCAGGCGAGGACCCCGAGGATGCCGTGCGCCGCGAACTCCGTGAGGAGACCGGGTACTCGGTCGAGGTCGGTGAACTGCTCGGCGTCCATTCGCGGGTGATCCCGGCCGGTCGACGCGTGCACAAGGCGGACGCCCCGCTGCACACCCTGCGGATCATCTACCGCGCAAAGGTCACCGGCGGGCGCCTGCGCTTCGAGCAGGACGGCTCGACGGACATGGCCGGCTGGTTCACCGTCGCAGCGGTGGGCGAGCTGCACCGCGTCAAGCTCGTCGACATCGCGCTGCGCAAGGCAGGGATCCTCTAGCCCGAGGTCAGCCCCGCGGCTTCTCCGGCTCCGAGATGTCGGCCACCGTCGCGCCGTAGGCGGCGATGAGGTCGTCGGCGTTCACGAACAGGCTGTAGCCGTGAGCGCCTGCTCCCATCGCGACCCGCTGGCCGACGATGGACGCATCGGCGAAGACTGGCCACTCGGTCGTGCTGCCGATCGGCACGATGGTGCCGCGCTCATAACCGGTGGCGGCGAGAGCCAGCTCCGGCTCCGGCAGTCGCAGCTTGTTCACGCCCACGACGGCGCGCAGCTTCGGCCACGAGATGGACCGGCCGCCGGGTACCAGCGCGAACAGGTAGGTGTCGTCGGATCGCTTCACGACGAGCGTCTTCACGATCCCGGAGGGCTGGATGCCGAGGATCTCGGCGGCTTCGTGGAGACTGCGCGCCTGCGGCCGCTCGCGGATCTCGATCTCGAGACCACGGGCGGCCGCGGCATCCTTGACCCTGGAGTGCGGGTCGGTCACGCGTTCGGGGGCGACAGCGGGTCGTCCGCGACCCAGAGCTCGTCGTCGGCGCGCAGCGCCTGCCATGCGGCGTACAGCACGCCGACCGCGGCCGCGGCGCCGAGGACGATGGCGACGATCGCACCGAGACCGGGGCCCTTGTTCTGGGCGACGGGCGACGCGGTGACCCCGTGGCGCTTCGCGTTGGCGATGTCCCACGCCGAGAGCGCTGAACCGACGACGCCGCCGACGACCGGGACGACCTTGTCATCCACGACGTGCCTGCCGAAGCGCACACCCTGGTCGACCACCGGTGCCACCCTGCGGTTGTAAGTGTCCTGAACCACGGGAACGACCTGCTCGCGGTTGATCTTGCCGAGCTGACGGCCGGCCTCGCGTGCGACATCCGCAGCCTGGCCGACGAGCTCCTGCTGCGATTCCCACAGCTTGTTCGCGTCGTTCTGCAGACGACGCAGTTCCTTCTTCCGCTTTCGGCTGAGGCTCACGATGCTCTCCTGTCCATTGGAGTACGGATTCCCCATCATGCCAGACCTGACTGGATGCAGGCAGAGATTGTGGGCACCCTTGCCAGGGTCGGCTGATCGCGCTAAGCGATCACGCGCGGCATCCAGGCCATCCCTTGGCGGCCTCTGCGAGAATAGGGGCATGCCTCACGCTTCCCACGTCGCAACCCTGCACACCAACCACGGTGACATCGTCATCAACCTCTTCGGCGACCACGCCCCGAAGACGGTCGCGAACTTCGTCGGCCTCGCCGACGGTTCGAAGGACTGGACGGACCCCGCCACCGGCAAGCCGGGCGAGGGTCCTCTCTACAAGGACGTCATCTTCCACCGCATCATCCCCAACTTCATGATCCAGGGCGGCGACCCGCTCGGTCAGGGCGTCGGTGGCCCCGGCTACAACTTCGACGACGAGATCAACATGGAGCTGAACTTCAACGAGCCCTACATCCTCGCGATGGCCAACGCCGGGCTCCGCCGCAACGCCATCACCGGCAAGGCCGAGGGCACCAACGGCTCGCAGTTCTTCATCACCACGGACCCGACCCCGTGGCTGCAGGGCAAGCACACCATCTTCGGCGAGGTCGCCGACGATGCGTCCCGCGCAGTCGTCGACACGATCGCCGCCGTCCCGACCGCCCCCGGCGACCGCCCGCTCGAGCCGGTCGTGCTGCAGTCGATCGACATCTCCGCGGCCTGACCGACCGCGCTCGCCGATCCGGATGACGAACACCGAATTCACGAGCAATCGTGACAACTTCTGCTATCGGCATCCGGATCGGCAGAGCTTCGTGCTCTGCCAGCGCTGCCTGCGCACCATCTGCCCTGAGTGCCAGACGCAGGCCGCTGTCGGCGTCATCTGCCCGGAGTGCCTCAAGGAGCAGAAGCAGAACCGCACTCCGGCCCAGAAGAAGGCCGACCGCCGCTGGAACGGCCGTCGTTCGGTCCTGGCGCCCGCGACCGGCAGGCCGATCATCACGTACGCGATCATGGGCGTCACGGTGTTCATCTGGCTGCTGACGCTGATCCCCGGCATCGGTGCGACCATCCAGGGCGCCCTGCTCTTCAACTCGATCTATCTGTACCCCGACCTCAACGGCGGCGTCTTCGAACCGTGGCGCGTGCTCACCGCCGCCCTGGTGCACAGCAGCAGCATCTGGCACATCGGCTTCAACATGCTCTCGCTCTGGGTCATCGGGCGAACCCTGGAGCCGATGCTCGGGCGCTGGCGCTTCCTCACGCTCTACGTGTTCAGCGCGGTCGGCGGCTCCGTCGCGGTGGCATGCATCGACCCGCTGCAGTCGGTGGTCGGCGCATCCGGTGCCGTCTTCGGCCTGTTCGGCGCCCTGATCATCATCGGCCGGCACATGGGTGCGAACATCACCGGCATCCTCGTGATCATCGGGCTGAACCTGGTGATGGGATTCGTGCTGCCCGGCATCGCCTGGCAGGCGCACATCGGTGGCGCGGTGGTCGGACTGCTCGTCGCGCTCATCTTCACGCGCACCAGACGCAGGGATCAGCGCCTCTGGCAGATCCTCTGGCTCGTCGCGCTGGGTCTCGTGCTCATCGCGCTTCTCGTGCTCGTCCCGCCGGCCCTCCTCGTTCGCTGAGCGAGCCCACGGGGTGTGAATAACACCGGTGTAATTCTCCCCAGCCTGTGGATGAGCCTGTGGATAACTTTCTTCCGAACAGACGAAAGAACCCCCTCACCGTGTCGGTGAGGGGGTTCTTCTGCAACGATCGCGAGGCGTCAGCGCCAGCGCGTGGTCATGAGGAAGCCGATCAGCGCGATGCCGAGGCCGATCGCGAGGTTCCAGGACTGGATGCCGGGAATCGGCCACTGCATACCGGAGATGTAGAAGACGAGGATCCAGACGAGCCCGAGCAGCATGAAGCCGACCATGACGGGCTTGAACCACACGGGGTTGGGCGCCTGCTCGCCGTCAGCGCGCTCGACGACGGGTTCTTCGCTCTTGCGGTCTCGTGCCATGGGGCCATTCTACCCATGAGGCCCGATAACACCCACGTCCTCCCGGCGGTCGTACACGCGGAGCGGATAGGATCGCGCCTGTGACTGCTTCCGCCGTGCCCGAGACTCGTCGTGCGCGCCGTCGACGTCAGCGCCCTCGCGCGACATTCACGAGCGTGCTCGGGGAACTGCTGCTCACGGCCGGCGTGCTGGTCATGCTGTTCGTCGCCTGGCAGATGTGGATCGGCGACATCATCATCGGCGCACAGCAGAACTCCGAGGGCGCCGCCGTCACCGCCGAGTGGGAGAACGAACCGCCCCCTGAGCCGCCGCCTGTCGTCGAGACCGAGGACGGCGAGACCTGGTACGAGCCGCCTCTCCTCGAGCACCCGGGAGCGGGCGAGTATCTCGCGCAGATGCGCATCCCCCGCTTCGGCGACGACTACAACGTCGCGATCGCCGGTGGGACGTCACGTCCCGTCACGCTCGATCACGGCTGGATCGGCGTCTACGACCAGTCGAAGATGCCGGGCCAGGTCGGCAACTTCTCGGTCGCCGGACATCGCACGACCTGGGGAGCGCCGCTCAACCGGATCGACAAGCTGCGCCTGGGCGACGCGATCGTGGTCGAGACGCAGGAGGGCTGGTACACGTACCGCTTCCGCACTCTCGAGTACGTCACCCCCTCGCAGGTCGACGTGCTGCTCGACGTCCCGCAGATGCCCGGTGCCGAGACGGGCGAACGCTATCTGACCCTGACCGCCTGCTCACCGCTGTACTCGCTCGCCGAGCGGATCATCGCCTATGCCGTGTACGAGGGCTTCCAGCCCCGCGCTGAGGGCGCCCCGGAATCCATGGCCCCGGTGGCCCAGGTCGCAGCCCCATCACGATGAGGAGCAATTGATGTACGCAGCACTCTGGCGCATCCTCCCCGGCCCCTGGTGGCTGCGGGTGTTCTTCCTGCTCGTGCTCGTCGCGGCGGTCCTCTACGGGCTGTTCTTCTACGTGTTCCCGTGGATCGCGCCGATCATCACGCCGGGCGAGGTCGACCTGGAATGACCGTGCGGGTTCTCGTGGTCGACAACCACGACAGCTTCGTGCACACCCTCATCGGCTATCTGCACGAGCTCGGTGCCGTCACGACGGTCGTCGAAGCGGATGCCGTGGAGGCCAGCGGCATCGACGAGCTGCTCGCCGGCGTCGATGCCGTCCTGCTGTCTCCCGGTCCCGGCCGGCCGCGCGACGCCGGCGCCTCGGTGGCGGTCGTCGAGCGGGCGATCGAGCGGCGGATGCCCGTGCTCGGCGTCTGCCTCGGCCACCAGGCGATCGGGGCCGCTTTCGGGGTCGAGGTCGCAGAGGCGCCGGAGCTCATGCACGGCATGGTCTCCCAGGTCACCCACGACTCCTCGGCGCTGTTCGACGGCATCCCGTCGCCCTTCGCCGCCGGACGCTACCACTCGCTCGCCCTCGCCGAAGCCGATCTTCCGGACGAACTGGTCGTCACGGCGCGGGCCGAGCAGGGCACGGTCATGGCGATCGCGCACCGATCACTGCCGGTCCTCGGTGTGCAGTTCCACCCCGAGAGCGTGCTGACCGAGGGCGGATACCGCCTGCTCGCCAACTGGCTCGCCCAGGTCGGCGATCCGGATGCCGTGGCCCGCGCAGCCGGTCTCACCCCGCTCGGCGGCTACTCGCCCGAGCAGTAACGCAGCTCGACGGTCGAGTGCACCGGCACGTCGCCTGGTGCCAGCGACATCGAGGTCACCGTCGCCGGGTCGACAGCCGAGCAGCTGGTGTCGGCGGTGGGAACGGCCGACAGACCGAGGGTCTCCAGTTCTTCGGTCGCGGCATCCAGCGTGAAGCCGGTCAAGTCGCGCAGGGTGACCGATCCGCTCGCGACGACGAGATCCACCGTCGTGCCGGGCGCCACCTCGGCACCCTCTTCCTCGCTGGCCTCGAGCACGAACCCGGCGGCCTGATCCTTGTCGTTGACCTGGCGGATCGTGCCCAGTTGCAGCCCGGCATCCTTCAGCGACTTCTCGGCATCCGTCTGCGACATCGTCACGAGCCGCGGCACGGTGACCATCTCCGCACCGCTGGACACGTACACCGTGACCTCGGCGCCCTGGGCGACCGTGGTATCGGCCTCGGGGTCGGTTCTGGTGACGTTGCCCTCGGCGATGTCCGAACTCGGCTCCACCACGAGGGTGGCCACGAGATCGAGTTCCTCCAGGGCCTCCTGCGCGCGCTCCGAACTGACGTCGACGAGGTCGGGGATCGTCCGCGACGAGCTCTCGACGCTCGGGCCCTGCACCGTGACGACCCAGAACAGCACCGATGCCAGCAGCACGGCGAGCAGCGCGACGCCGGCCCAGATCCAGGCGACCGGCGGACCGGACTGGGTCCGCGTCATCGTCGTGTCGCTGGAGAGCTGACGCAGCGTGCGGGCCGTCTCCTGCGCGGCACGAGGGCTCGGCCCGTAGAGCTCGCTGGTGAGCGCGCCGATCTGCTTCTTGCTCGGCGCCTTGCCGCCGAACGCGGTGTCCAGCGCGGAACGGAAGCTCACGGCATCCGGATACCGCTGGTACGGGTCCTTCGCCAGGGCCCGCAGCACGATCGGGTCGAGGGCACCGGGCGAGAGCTCGTTGACCTCGGTCGGCGGCACCGGCGTCTCGCTGACGTGCTGGTACGCGACGGCGACCGGGGAATCGCCGCGGAACGGCTGGCGTCCGGTGAGCAGCTCGTACAGCACCACGCCCGTCGAATACAGGTCGGTGCGTGCGTCGACGGGCTCGCCCTTGGCCTGCTCGGGCGAGAAGTAGGCGGCCGTGCCGATGATCTGAGTCGTCTCGGCGACGGTGGACGAGGAGTCGGACACCGCACGGGCGATGCCGAAGTCCATGACCTTGACCTGACCCTTGGGCGTCACCATGACGTTGCCCGGCTTGATGTCGCGGTGGATCACGCCGGCCTTGTGCGAGTACTCCAGCGCCTCCAGGATCCCGTCGACGTAGCGCACGGCATCCGCGGCCGGAACGGGACCGTCGGCGATGATCGCCTTCAGCAGGGTTCCCTCGACGAGTTCCATCACGATGTACGGGACGGGCTGCGCGGCGGAGTCGTCCTCGCCGGCGTCGAAGACGCGGACGATGGACGGATGCGACATGCGCGACGCGGCCTGCGCCTCGAGACGGAACCGCGTGCGGAACGCGGTGTCGCGGGCGAGCTCCGGGTCGAGCACCTTGATGGCGACATCCCGACCCAGCGTCAGGTCGTAGCCGCGGTACACCTTCGCCATGCCACCGTGACCGATGAGCTGGTCGACGCGGTAACGGCCCGCGAGGACACGCTGCTCTGTGGACACGTAGGACCCCCCTGCGTTGACGACGGCTGACTGCCTACTAAGGCTACCCTTCAGCGTCGGCGCCCGCGTCTGCCTCGCCGCCGGCGTCCGCGCCGCCCTCGTCCTGCCCGTTGCCGGGCGCCGGGGTGGGCGGAGCCTGGATCTGCTCCGTCATCTGCGGGGATGCTCCGGAGGCGCGGTCCGCACCGCAGAAGGCCTGGTACGTCGCCGTGACGTTCTGACCGGCGGTGTCGGCGCCGATCGTGATCTCGGCGCTGCGCTCGGCCGGCGTGAAGCTGCGGGTCGTGGTGCCGTCGGCGAACGTCGCGTTCGTGATAGTGACCTCGTAGGCGCTCAGCGCGGGGACGCCGGACGGGCACGTGTAGTTCGTCCAGTTCAGCGTGACCTTCTCTCCGGCGATGGCATCGCCGGAGAGCGTCGGAGCCGACTCCGGCGGGTTGACCGCGACGACGTCGGCGAACAGCGTGAGGGTGAGGGGCGTGCCGGGGTCGACCATGCCGGTGGGCTCGACGCTCTGCACGGTTCCGACCTGCTCGGGCGAGGCGGCAGGCGTGTTGCCGGTGACGCAGCTGGCGTCGAGCTCAGCGGCCTGCGCGGCCTGGACGGCCGCGTCGCACGTCATGCCCACCAGACCCAGTTCGCCGACGTTGACCCGCGGGTCCTCGGTGGGCGGCGGAGTCGTGGGCGGCGGCGTCTGGGTCGGCGAGGACGGCGGCGGCGTCGTGGGCTGATCCTCCGGGTCGCCGGACAGCAGCGCCCAAATGGTGCCTCCGACGGCGAGCAGCAGGATCACGATGAGCGCGATCAGCGGCCATGTCCACGGGCTGCGCTTCTTCTTCTTCTCTTCGACCGCATCATCGGTCTCGAGGGCTGCGGTCGTCGTGAGGATGCGGGTGGCGTCGTCGCCCGCGGAGTCCATCATGCGCGTCGCATCGTCGGCGATGCCGCCGGTGGCGATGGCAGGAACGGCGATCGCGGCGGAGTTCAGGTCTCCGCGCCGCAGCGCCTGCGCGGCACGCGCGACGGTCGCCGCCGAGCTCGGTCGGTCGGCCGGCTTCTTGGCGATCATCGCCATGACGAGGTTCTGCACCGGGATCGGCACGGTCGGCGGCAGCGGGGGCGCCTGCTCGTTGATCTGCGCCATCGCGATCGCGACCTGCGACTCGCCCGTGAACGGGCGCTTGCCCGCCAGGGACTCGTACGCCACGATGCCGAGCGAGTAGATGTCGGTGGCCGGGGATGCCGGGTGACCGGACGCCTGCTCGGGCGACAGGTACTGCACGGTGCCCATCACCTGGCCGGTGGCCGTCAGCGGCACCTGGTCGGCGATGCGGGCGATGCCGAAGTCGGTGATCTTGACGCGACCGTCGGGCGTGATCAGCAGGTTTCCCGGCTTGATGTCGCGGTGCACGAGGCCGGCGGCGTGCGCCGCCTGCAGCGCAGCGGCCGTCTGCGCGACGATGTCGAGCGTCTTGTCGGCGCTGAGCGCGCCGTCGCGCTCGAGGACAGTGGAGAGCGCCTCACCGGGCACCAGCTCCATGACGAGATAGGCGCTGCCGTTCTCCTCGCCGTAGTCGAACACGCTGGCGATGCCCTCGTGGTTGACGAGTGCGGCGTGGCGGGCCTCGGCGCGGAAGCGCTCGAGGAACCCGGGATCGCCCATGTACTCGTCCTTGAGGATCTTGATGGCGACCGTACGCCCGATCACGTGATCGGTGGCCTCCCAGACCTCGCCCATGCCGCCGATCGCGATTCGCGACAGAAGCTCGTACCGTCCACCGAACGACACACCCTGCGTCGGCCTCATTTGTTCAGCACCGCCTCAATGATCTTCTTCGCAATCGGAGCGGCAATCGAATTGCCGGATCCGGACTGACCCTTACCACCGCCGTCTTCGACGACGACTGCCACCGCCACCTGCGGATCATCCGCTGGGGCGAAACCTGTGAACCACAATGTGTACGGCTCTGTGTCGCCGTTCTCGGCTGTACCCGTCTTACCGGCGACATCGACCCCGTCTATTCTCGCATTAGACGCGGCACCGGAAGCGACACTCGCGACCATGGCGTCGGTCACGGACTGCGCGACGGACTCATCGACGGCTCGGCCGAACTCGGTGTTCTCATACGCCGTCTGGACGGACAGGTCGTCGCCGATCACGGCGTCCACCATCCGCGGGTTCATCACGACGCCGTTGTTGGCGAGTCCCGCCGACACCATCGCCATCTGCAGCGGCGTCGCGCGGACGTCGCCCTGGCCGAATCCGGTGAGCGCGACCTTGTCGTCACTGAGGCCGTGGGGGTACGTGGACGCCGTCGACGGCGTCGGAGTGTCGAACGACATGTCGAACCCGTACGCCTCGGCGGTCTCGCGCATCGCATCCTCGCCGACCGCGACCGCGAGCTGCGCCATCGGGATGTTGCAGCTGAGCCGGATCGCATCCGCGATTGAGACGGTCTCACCGGGGCCGCACGTTCCGCCGCCGGAGTTCGCGATCTGCTGGTTCGTGCCGGGGAGCGTGTACCTGGCGGGGTTCGGCAGTGTCGACTCGGGGGTCCAGTCGCCCGTCGAGAACGCGGCCGAGGCGGTGACGAGCTTGAAAGTCGACCCCGGTGGGTTGAGGCTGCCGGCGATGGCCCGGTTGTAGAGCGGGTTGTCCGCCGCGGCCTCGAGCTGTTCGTACGTGGAGTTCACCGCGGCGACGTCGTGCGAGGCGAGCTGATTGGTGTCGTAGCTGGGCGAGGAGGCGAGGGCGAGGACGCGTCCCGTGGACGGCTCGATCGCGACGACGGCCCCCTGCAGCCCGTTCAGCGCTTCGTAGGCGACGCGCTGCACCTCGGCATCCAACGACAGCTCCACGCTGAAGCCGGTCTGCGGCTGGCCGGAGACGATGCGCTCGATCTCGGAGAAGAACGCGCCGGCGCCGGTACCGGACAGCTCGGCGTTCATGGCCCGCTCGAGGCCGGTGGCGGAGCGCAGCGCCGGGTTGAAGTAGCCGGTGACGGGCGCCCACATCGCGGCATCCGTGTAGACCCGCTGGAACGCGTAGGTGTCGTCGGTCGGCGTCGAGTACGCGATGGGCGCGCCGGAGGCGATGATCGACCCGCGCTGGATCTCGTAGCTGTCGAGCAGCGTGCGTCTGTTGTTCGAGTTCTGGGCGAGGGCGTCGGCCTCGACGACCTGGATCCAGCTGGTCGCGATGAACAGCGACAGGAACATGGCCAGCATGATGATGCTGAGGCGACGGAGTTCCTTGGTCATCAGCCGATCACCACCCTCGGTTGGCGGCGCACGCCGTCGGAGATGCGCAGCAGCAGCGCGACGATCAGCCAGTTGGCGACGAGCGACGAGCCGCCGGCGGCGAGGAACGGGGTCGTGAGACCGGTCAGCGGGATCAATCGCGTGACGCCGCCGACCATGATGAACACCTGCAGGGCGATCGTGAACGACAGGCCGGTCGCGAGCAGCTTGCCGAAGTCGTCCTGGCCGGCCATGCCGATGCGGATGCCGCGGCTGATGAACACCATGTAGAGGCTGAGGATCGCGAAGATGCCCACGAGCCCGAGCTCCTCGCCGAGGCTCGGGATGATGTAGTCGCTGTGCGCGAGCGGTGTGACCTGCGGACGGCCCATCCCGAGGCCGGTGCCGATGAGCCCGCCATGGGCGAGGCCGAAGATGCCCTGCTGGATCTGGAACCCGGCGCCCTGGGGGTCGACCACGCTCGGGTCGAACGCGTAGAGCCAGTTCGTGAAGCGGCCCCGCACGTAGCTGAGGATCTGCGTGGCGAGGAAGACGCCGACCGCGACGAGGCCGAGGCCGATGACGACCCAGCTCGTCTTTCCGGTGGCGACGTAGAGCATGGCGATGAACATGCCGAAGATCAGCACACCGGTGCCGAGGTCGCGCTGGAAGACGATGATGCCCAGCGAGATGAGCCAGACGACGATGACCGGGCCCAGCTCACGGGCGCGCGGCCACGTGATCCCGAGGAAGCGGGTGCCGACCGAGGTCAGGCTCTCTCGCGTGCGGACGAGGTATCCGGCGAAGAAGATCGCCAGGCACAGCTTCGCGAGCTCGCCGGGCTGGAACGAGATGAACCCGCCGAGGGACACCCAGACGTCGGCGTTGGCGTCGGTGACCCGCAGGCCCGGGACGAACGGCAGCAGCAGCAGGATGATTCCGGCGAGGCCGAACAGGTAGGTGTAGCGGAACAGCACCCGATAGTTGCGCAGCGCGATGACCAGAGCGATCGCGAGGGCGATCGAGATGGCGGTCCACGCCAGCTGCTTCGAGGAGTAGGCGTTCCAGCCGGTGAGGTTCCTGGCGAGGTCGATGCGGTAGATCATCGCGATGCCGAGGCCGGTGAGCAGCGTGGCGATCGGGACGACGAACGGGTCGGCGTCACTGGCGACGATCCGCAGCACGATGTGCAGCGCGAACACCAGCACGGCCAGGCCGCCGCCGATGAGCAGGATCATCGGGTCGAATGCGCCCAGCGCCCCGAGCTGCACCAGGGTGAGGGCGCCGCCGCTGAGCGCACACGCGAACAGCAGCAGCCAGAACTCCCGGTTGCGCTGCGTCTGCGGCAGGCGCATCTTCTTGAGAGCCTTGATGACCGCGGTGTCGGCGGCGACGTCGGTGCTCACGGTGTCCCCCCATCCGTGGTGGGGGCAGGAGTGGGCGTCGGGGTGGCGGTCTGCCGAGCCTCGTCGGCCTTGACGGCATCCGCGCCGGCCTGCAGGCGCTCGACGATGGCCTCGGCATCCGAGAGGGATCGGGCGTTGATCGTGCGCTCGACGGACGCCCGCTGATACGGCGGCAGGTCGGCGAGGAGGATGTCGGTGTCCTCGATGGCCGTCGACAGGACGATCGGGCCGATGTTCTGCTGCACGCCCTGGAAGATCACGACGCTGTCCTCGTCGGCGCCGACGAAGTAGCGCGTCTGGGTCCAGTTGTAGGCGAGGAAGCCGGCGCCCACGAGCGCCAGTATGGCGACGAGCAGGGCGCTGATCCAGCCGGCGCGCCGGCGCTTCGCGCGGCGCTTGTCCTCTTCGATGAGCTCTTCGAGGTAGTCGGCGGCCGGTTCGAAGTGCGT
Organism: Microbacterium sp. M; assembly: GCF_045181065.1. Taxonomy (GTDB): domain Bacteria; phylum Actinomycetota; class Actinomycetes; order Actinomycetales; family Microbacteriaceae; genus Microbacterium. The sequence goes on from NZ_CP173721.1 coordinate 50,897, forward strand.
CGGCTCGTTGGCCGCCTGCCGCACGGGGTGCAGCCAGCTGCTGCGGCCGGCGCGGGCAGCCGGGACCAGGATGCCGGACGGGTTGGATGCCGAGCCGACGATGGTCGCGGTGCCGGAGGAGAGCGGATGCTGTCCGCCGACGTCGACCAGCACGATCGTGACGTTGTCGGGGGCGCCGCCGTCCAGCGCCTGCTTGAGCAGGGTGTCTGCGGTGCGCCCCGGGGCGAGGCCCTGGCGCATGACCTTGGCGACGTGCAACTCGTCGACCACGCCGGAGAGGCCGTCGGAGCACAGCAGCCAGCGGTCGCCCGGCAGGGTGGGCATGACGAACATGTCCAGCTCGGGGTCGTTGTCCATGTCGCTGAGCACGCGCATGAGCACCGAGCGCCGGGGGTGGTAGCGCGCCTCCTCCGGCGTGATGCGGCCGGAGTCGACGAGGCGCTGGACGAACGTGTGGTCCGCGGTGATCTGGGTGAGTTCGTCGTCGCGGAAGAGATAGATGCGCGAATCGCCGATGTGGCCGATGACGGCGTACTCGTCGACCATGATGATCGCGCTGACGGTCGTGCCGAGGCCGGCGAGCTCCGGCCGGTCCTTGGCGGCGCGGATCAGGTCGCCTGCTGCGGTCGTCGCGGCCGCCTGGAGCGAAGCCTGCGCGTCGTCGGTCGTCGCGTACGTGGTGTCCAGGGGCGCGAGGCGCTGGATCGCGATGCTCGAGGCGACGTCGCCGCCGGCGTGGCCGCCCATGCCGTCGGCGACGGCGAACAGGTTCGCTCCGGCGAAACCGGAGTCCTGGTTGTTGGAGCGGACCTTCCCGGTGTGGGAGATCGCGGCGCTCGAGCCCTCGAAGACCATGCCGCGCTCAGGCTCGCAGTTCGAAGGTCGTGGCGCCCACCTTGACCGGGATGCCGATGCCGATCACGGCCGGGCCGCTGGAGAGTCGCTTGCCGTCGAGATACGTGCCGTTCGTGGAGTCGAGGTCCTGGATGGTCCAGGTGCCGCCGCGCAGCATCAGGCGCGCGTGGTGACTGGACGTGTAGTCGTCGCGGATGACGAGACCGGATTCGCTGGATCGTCCGATCGTCATCGGTTCGCTGCCGAGCGGGATCTCCATGCCGGCCTTCGGGCCCGACGTGATCACGAGGCGACCGGCGCTGGTGGCGGTCGCCGGGGCACCAGGCTTGACCGCGGATGCTTTGGCGGGGACGCCGGATGCCGGGGTGGTCGCGGGGGTCGAGGCCGCCGCGGGTGCCGGTGCAGGTGCGGCGGCCGCTTCGGCGGGGAGCTTGCGCGCGCGCACTCCGAACAGATCGGAGCGCAGCGAGTAGACGACGCCGAAGACGAAGAACCACAGCAGGATAAGGAATCCGATGCGCAGCAGGAGGAGGACGAGTTCGCTGGGAGTGCTCATGGACTCACCCCGAACGCGCGCGTCGCGTCGTCGTCCCGGCGCTGCGGCGAGGTCACGGGGACGATCCGGAACACCAGATCGGTGCGCCCGATCGTGATGGTGGTGTCGGATTCCAGGCGCGCTTCGCGGACCTTCTGTCCGTTGACCTTGGTGCCGTTGGTCGAACCGAGGTCGCGCATCATGGCGCGCTCGCCGTCCCAGAGGATCTCGGCATGGCGGCGGCTCGACCCGGCATCCGCAATGGTGATGTCGGCGTCGCTGCCGCGCCCGATGACCGTGCGCGAGCGGGCGATCGAGTGGCGGCGCCCGTCGACGTCGACGACGGCCTGCCAGGTGACGCGGCCTTCGACGGTCGAGGAGTTGACCCGGACGGTGCCGGTGGCGACCTTCTCGTCCGCCTCGAGGGCGATGGAGAGCGGGCCGGCGAAGCTGTAGCCCTGGGTCTTGCCGTGCTTGGTGACCAGCGCCAGCAGTTCGTCGATGAGGGGACGGCCGACCGAATGCATCCGCTCGGTGTCGTCGGGGCTGAGGCGCACGAGGTAGTTGTTGGGGGCGATGATGCGATCGCGGCTGACGATCGCGGCCTTGGTGTCGGCCTCGCGCCGCAGGGCGGAGGCGATCTCCACCGGCTGGATGCCGCTGCGGAAGGTCTTCGCGAAGGCGCTGTTCACAGCGCGCTCGAGACCCTTCTCAAAGCTGTCAAGTAGTCCCACGGGGCTCCTCTGGCATGCCGACTGGTACGGCCATCGTAGTCAGGTGTCCTGAGTGAACGCCTTCCGGCCGCGCGTTTGCGGTGATGTGGTGGTGGCGCGTCGCGCGAGCCGGGCGTCGGCTGCCGCCGGTTTCACCGACCGTCAGAACGCGTGATATCCTCGGGAAGTTGAGTTCTTCGGAACGAGACGCTCGCGCGAGTGGCGGAATAGGTAGACGCGCTGGCTTCAGGTGCCAGTGTTCGCAAGGACGTGGGGGTTCAAGTCCCCCCTCGCGCACCACATGGTGTTGTTGTGTTTTAGCCGCACATCGTCGAGGAAACTGGCCCGGTTCCGTTTTGGAAACCGGGCCAGTTCTGTTTCCGGCCGCCGACTCAGCCGGCTGTCGCGACGACGGGACTGAGGAGAACCTTCGTCCCCCGCTCCGTGACCTCGACGACGCCGCGATCGTCGACCACCAGGTAGCGGTCGCCATCCACCGCGAAGGCCTGCGCAGCACCCTCGGTGCGTTCGACGCGCTCCCACGCTCCGGCGGTGCGTTCCACCCAGATCGTCCCGTCGGTTCCGACGCCCGCCAACGCACCCTCCGGGTGCGCGTCGATGGCGTACAGGACGGGCGCATCCGGGACGGCCTCGAAGGTCGAACCTCCGTCGACGCTCGACAGCAGCCCGTCTTCTGTGGCGGCGAACAGCGCTGCATCGGTCGCGACCAGGTCGACGGCGTCCGGGAGACCCCCTCGCGCCCACTGGCTTCCTTCGTCCGCACCGACCAGGAGACCGGTACCGTCCGACGGGATACCGAACACCCAGCCGTCCGGTGCGGCAGCGAGCGCATGGAAGTCCGTTCGATCACTCAGAGCGACCGCCTGCCAGGTCTCACCCGTGTCGTCGCTGTGGATCAGGCCGAGATTCGGTGCGCCCCAATCCGCCGAGCCGGCATCACCGGGATGCCCTGACGCGTACAGCGCGTCGCCGACGACGGCGAAGCCCATGGCGTCGAACACGTGTCCGCCGAGCGGCCCTTCGAGGTCGCCGGCGGGCGTGAGCTCGAAGATCCCGTTGTGGGATGCGATCAGCAGGGTGTCGTCGCCCGGGGACGGAGCGATGGCGTGGACGTGCTCGAGCCGCGGAGCCTCCGTTTCGGACGTCACCGCGGTCGTGCACCCGCCGAGCACCAAGACCGAGCCGGCGAAAACGGCAGACAGGGCCCCACGCCGTACGAGCCGACCGGTCATGACAGCTCGTCGATCAGGCTCCGCATGGTCGCGATCTCCGCTGCCTGATCGTCGATCACGCGGCGAGCGAGCTCGAGCACATCCGGGTCCTGCCCGGCATCGAGGACGTCCTCCGCCATCTGCACGGCTCCTTCGTGGTGCACGATCATCTGCTCGAGGAAGAGCAGCCCGGCGGTCTCGGCATCCGCCGCTTCGAGCGCGGCCATGTCGTCGTCGCTCATCATTCCGTCTCCGGATGAACCGTGATCCATGCCGCCCATGGCGTCCTCTTCGAGACCCCAGTCGTCGAGCCAGCCGCGCATGGTCTCGATCTCGGGTCCCTGAGCGTCTTTGATCTGCTGAGCGAGAGCAGCGATTCGGGGGTCGATGACGTCCTTCGAGAGAGCGACCTCCGACATCGTGATCGCCTGACGATGATGGGGGATCATCATCGTCACGAACATCTCGTCGGCCGCGTTGGCCGACGGCTGCGCAGACGGTGCGGAATCGTCCTGCGGGGGCGTTGCGTCAGCGCAGCCGCTGAGGGCGAGCGAGAGCCCGAGCACACCAGTGCTCAGAGCGAGGGGCATTTTCTTCATGATGGTTCCTTCGAATCTGTCGAGTGAGGGGTCGGTACGACAGCGCCGTGCGGGCACGACGCTGCGCCGGCGGTGATGCCGGAACCGAGTGCTCAGGTGCGACTGATCGACAGGACGATGAGGGAGGGCGGGTGCGGTCGCGCGCTCCGCGATCGCCAGCGCGCGGTCACCGAAGCGAGCTGCAAGGTCGGGGTGAGGCGATGCCGAAGGGTCGGCGCGATCACGAGCAGCAGACCGAACAGGAGCGCGAGCACGCAGGCGGTCTGCATCTCGTCGTGGCCGGCCGGCGCCGTGAGGCACGTCCCGTCGCAGTCCGCCGCATTCTCCGTGGACGCAGTGCCGCTCAGGTGCTCGACTGAATGCGTCGTGTGAGCAGCGGAGACCGCGGAATGCCCTCCGGGGGCGGCGGTGAACGTATGCATCCCGAGCAGTCCCGCGATGAGGAGTGCGGTCGCGATCGCGAACGGTATGAGCCGTCGCAACGACGTCGAACCACGCATCCGCAACCTCCTCGGCAGACACGCTAGCAGCCGTTTCGATGAACCCCAACGGATTGACGGGAATACCCCCCATGGGTATAGGGTTGGATCAATCACATACCCCTCCTGGGTACTCTGAACGAGACGAGAGGAAGCGCCATGAGCACCACCGAATACCAGGTCACCGGAATGACGTGCGGCCACTGCGAGATGTCCGTCCGCGGCGAGGTCGGGCAGGTCGCCGGCGTCACCGGCATCCAGGTCAGCGCCTCCGACGGCAAGCTGGTCGTCACGAGCGACGCCCCCGTGGACGACGCGGCCATCATCGCCGCCGTCGACGAGGCCGGATACGCAGCGGTGCGCGCCTGATGAACACCGCAGGCCGCCTGGGTCTCTACGGCGCCGGCCTCGTGGTCGCGTTCGGCGCCGCCTACGTGGCCGCCGGCGCGATCGTGCCCGACAGCACGGTCGCCGCGTGGAGCCAGGCGAGCCATGCGGACGACACCGGCCACGCAGCCGAGCAGCAGGAACCCGCAGACACAGAACAGAAGGAACAGGAGGTGACCGGCGTGACGATCTCGGCATCCGGATTCACCCTCGCCCCCATCGCCGCCCCGGCGGCCGCAGGCGCCGACGGCGAGCTCGCGTTCCGCATCCTCACCGCCGACGGCGAGCCCGTCACGGCCTACGACACGGTCCACGGCAAGCAGCTGCACCTCATCGTGGTCCGAAACGACGGGACGGAGTACCGTCACGTGCACCCCGAGCTGGATGCCGCGACCGGCGTCTGGTCGCTGCCTTGGACCTGGGATGCCGCAGGCACCTACCGGGTCTACACCGACTTCGTCTCCGACGGCACTGCCGTGACGCTGTCGCGCACCGTGGACGTCGCGGGCACTTTCACGCCGAGTCCGGCGAACGAGGTCATCACGACCGCATCCGTCGACGGCTTCGACGTCGCGATCTCCGGTGATCTGGTCGCCGGAGCCGACAGCGCACTCACGGTCGAGGTCACTCGAAACGGAGAACCCGTCACGACGCTCGAACCGTACCTGGGCGCGTTCGGGCACCTCGTCGCCCTCCGCGACGGAGACCTCGCCTACCTGCACGTCCACGCCCACGGCGACGAGCCGCAGGCCGGCGACACCGCGGGCCCCACGGTCGACTTCACCGCCGGCGTCCCGTCCGCCGGCCGCTACCTGCTCTACCTGGACTTCCAGGTCGACGGGCAGGTCCGCACCGCACAGTTCGTCCTGGATGCCGCGGCATCCGGCACCGCGTCCGACCACGGGTCAGATGGCGACGACGAACACGGCGGACACTGACACTCATCCGATTCAGCCCTGAGGAGCCACACATGAGCGACACGACGAGCGACGTCGCCAGCGTCGAGCTGGAGATCGGCGGCATGACGTGCGCCTCCTGCGCCATGCGCATCGAGAAGAAGCTCAACCGGCTCGACGGCGTGACGGCCACCGTGAATTACGCGACCGAGAAGGCCAAGGTGACGGCCCCGGCCGGCTTCGACACCGCGCTGCTCATCGCCGAGGTCGAGAAGACCGGATACACCGCCGAGCTCCCCGCCCCGCCTGTCGACACCGGCAGCGCCGAGGGCGAGGACGCTCCGGATGCCGAGCTGACCGGGCTGCGCAACCGCCTGATCGTGTCGGCCGTGCTGACGGTGCCCGTCATCGCGATGGCGATGATCCCCGCGCTGCAGTTCCCCTACTGGCAGTGGCTGTCGCTCACGCTCGCCGCTCCGGTCATCGTGTGGGGCGCCTGGCCGTTCCACCGCGCCGCCTGGATGAACCTCCGCCACGGTGCCGCCACGATGGACACGCTCATCTCGATGGGCACGATCGCGGCGTTCGCGTGGTCGCTGTACGCGCTGTTCTTCGGAACCGCCGGCGTCCCCGGCATGACCCACGCATTCGAGCTGACCGTCGCCCCCAGCGACGGCGCCGCGAACATCTATCTCGAGGTCGGCGCCGGAGTGACGACGTTCATCCTCGCCGGTCGCTACTTCGAGAAGCGTTCGAAGCGCCAGGCCGGAGCGGCGCTGCGCGCCCTGCTCGAACTCGGCGCGAAGGACGTCGCCGTGCTGCGGGGCGGCGTCGAGATCCGCATCCCGATCACGGACCTGACCGTGGGCGATGAATTCATCGTGCGCCCTGGCGAGAAGATCGCCACCGACGGCGTGGTCGTCTCCGGAACCTCCGCGGTCGACGCCTCGATGCTGACCGGCGAATCCGTCCCGGTCGAGGTCGGCGAGGGAGATGCCGTCACCGGCGCGACCGTGAACGCCGGCGGCCGCCTCGTCGTCCGCACCACCCGCGTCGGCGCGGACACCCAGCTCGCGCAGATGGCCAAGCTCGTCGAGGACGCGCAGTCCGGCAAGGCCGACGTGCAGCGTCTCGCCGACAAGGTGTCCGGAATCTTCGTGCCCATCGTCATCGCGATCGCCATCGTGACGCTCGGCGCATGGCTGGGCGCAGGATTCCCGGCATCCGCCGCCTTCACCGCCGCCGTCGCAGTCCTCATCATCGCGTGCCCGTGCGCGCTCGGCCTCGCCACTCCGACCGCCCTGCTGGTCGGAACGGGACGCGGCGCGCAGATGGGCATCCTCATCAAGGGCCCCGAGGTGCTCGAATCGACCCGCAACGTCGACACGATCGTGCTCGACAAGACCGGCACGGTCACGACGGGGCGCATGACGCTCATCGGCGTGCACACCGCGGACGGCGTCGATCCCGCCGACCTGCTGCGGCTCGCCGGCGCCCTCGAGGATGCCTCGGAGCACCCCATCGCGCAGGCCATCGCCAAGGCGGCCACCCAGGAGTTCGGCACGCTTCCCGTGCCGGAGGGCTTCACGAACATCGAGGGCAAGGGCGTGCAGGGCATCGTCGACGGACACGCCGTGCTCGTCGGGCGCGAATCCCTGCTGGCCGATTGGGCGCAGCCCCTCCCTGCCGATCTCGCCGCTGCGAAGAGCGAGGCCGAGCGGCAGGGCCGCACCGCGATCGCCGTCGGCTGGGATGGTCTGGCCCGCGGCATCCTCGTGGTGTCGGATGCCGTGAAGCCGACGAGTGCTCAGGCGATCGCCCAGCTGAAGGCCCTCGGTCTCACGCCGATCCTGCTCACCGGGGACAACCGCGCCGCCGCCGAGCAGATCGCGGCCGAGGTCGGCATCGACACGGTGATCGCCGAAGTGCTGCCGGCCGACAAGGTCGACGTCGTCACCCGGCTGCAGGCCGAGGGGAAGGTCGTCGCGATGGTCGGCGATGGCGTCAACGACGCCGCCGCCCTCGCGCAGGCCGACCTGGGGCTCGCGATGGGCACCGGCACGGACGTCGCGATCGAGGCCAGTGACATCACGCTGGTCCGCGGCGATCTGCGCAGTGCGGCGGACGCGATCCGGCTGTCGCGCCGCACGCTCGGCACGATCAAGGGCAACCTGTTCTGGGCCTTCGCGTACAACGTCGCGGCGATCCCGCTCGCGGCGCTCGGCCTGCTCAATCCCATGCTCGCGGGAGCCGCCATGGCGTTCTCCAGCGTGTTCGTCGTCGGCAACAGCCTGCGCCTGCGGTCCTTCCGCAGCCAGGCGACGGATGCCTGACTCGCCGGCGATCATCATCGCCGGACTCCATCATCGAGAGGAACACCCCATGTCCGAGACATCAGCCGGATCCTGCTGCAGCGTCGGAGGAAGCGCCGGAGTCGACGCGGCAGGCCGCAAAGACCTGCTCGCTTCGAACACCGCTGACGTCGCCGAATGCGTCGTCATGGGCGGTTCGGTCGCCAAGGCGGATGCCGAGGCGGCCGGTCTGTACCGGGACTACGAGGGCGAGCGGTACTACTTCTGCTGTGCAGGGTGCGCGCCCAAGTTCGACGCCGACCCCGCGAAATACGTCACGGCGGCGTGACCTGAGACGATCGTGCGGGACTCCTCGGAGCCCGCACGATCTCGCCGTCGGAGGATCACGAGAGCCGGAAAGGATGCATCATGCAGAACGCGCACGATCATGAAGGCCACGGCGAGCATGCGGAGCACGGTGCTCCAGGCGGGCATGCGGGGCACTCCGGGCACGCGGATCACGTCGGCCAGTTCCGTCGGCTGTTCTGGATCATGCTCGTCCTCGCTGTCCCGACCGTCGCGCTCTCCGGAATGTTCGCGATGATCCTGGGGTACTCGCTCCCCGACATCCCCGGCCTGACGTGGGTGTCGCCGATCCTCGGCACCGTGATGTACGTGTGGGGCGGCCGCCCGTTCCTCACCGGTGCCGTGAGCGAACTCCGCGCCCGCCAGCCGGGCATGATGCTCCTGATCGGCCTCGCGATCACCGTGGCGTTCATCGCCTCCTGGGGCGCGACCCTCGGCATCCTGCATCACGAGCTCGACTTCTGGTGGGAGCTCGCCCTGCTGATCGTCATCATGCTCCTGGGGCACTGGATCGAGATGCGCTCGCTGGCGCAGACGACCTCGGCGCTGGACTCGCTCGCGGCGCTCCTTCCCGATGAGGCCGAGCGCGTCGAGGGCGGTGAGGTCGTGGCGGTCTCCCCGACCGATCTCGTCGTCGGCGATGTCGTCGTGGTGCGTCCGGGCGGGAGCATCCCCGCCGACGGCCGCATCGTCGACGGCCGCGCCGCGATGGACGAGTCGATGATCACGGGCGAGTCCCGCACCGTGACCCGCGGTATCGGCGACGACGTGACCGCCGGCACGGTGGCCACCGACTCCGGTCTGCGCGTCGAGGTGACGGCGACGGGCGAGGACACGGCGCTCGCCGGCATCCGGCGTCTGGTGACCGAAGCGCAGAACTCGTCCTCGCGCGCACAGCGCCTGGCCGACACCGCGGCCGGCTGGCTGTTCTGGTTCGCGCTGGGCGCCGGCATCCTCACGGCCCTGGTCTGGACGCTCGTCGGGATGCCGGACGAAGCCGTGATCCGCACGATCACGGTCCTCGTGATCGCCTGCCCGCATGCGCTCGGTCTCGCCATCCCGCTGGTCGTGTCGATCGCGACGGAGCGGGCCGCACGCGGCGGAGTGCTCGTGAAGGACCGCCTCGCGCTGGAGAGCATGCGCACGGTCGACACCGTCCTGTTCGACAAGACCGGAACGCTCACCAAGGGGGAGCCCGTCGTGAGCGAGATCTCGGTCGTCGACGGTCAGGACGCGGACGAAGTGCTGGCGCTGGCCGCCGCCGCGGAGGCCGACAGCGAGCACCCGCTCGCGAGGGCGATCGTCCGCAGCGCAGCCGAGCGCGGACTCGCCGTTCCCGAAAGCCGCGACTTCGCCTCCTCCCCCGCCGTCGGCGTGACCGCGACGGTCTCCGGGTCGACAGTTCGAGTCGGCGGCCCCCACCTGCTCACCGAGGAAGGGGCCCGAGAGCTCGCGGTCGCGGACGCCTGGCGCAACGACGGCGCGATCATCCTGCACGTCCTGCGCGACGGCGCCGTCGTCGGCGCCCTCAAGCTCGCCGATGAGGTCCGCCCCGAATCGCGGGATGCGATCGACGCACTGCACGCGCTCGGGGTCCAGGTCGTCATGATCACGGGGGATGCCGAGGCCGTCGCCCGCTCGGTCGCCGACGAGCTCGGGGTCGACCGGTTCTTCGCCGGCGTGCGCCCGGAGGACAAGGCCGCGACCGTGCAGGGGCTGCAGCGCGAGGGCCGCAAGGTCGCGATGGTCGGCGACGGGGTGAACGACGCCCCGGCGCTGGCGCAGGCCGACGTCGGACTCGCGATCGGCGCCGGAACGGATGTCGCGATCGCCTCGGCCGGAGTGATCCTCGCCAGCGACGATCCGCGGTCCGTGCTGTCGGTCATCGAGCTGTCGCGCGCCGCCTACCGCAAGATGAAGCAGAACCTGTGGTGGGCAGCCGGGTACAACCTGCTGTCGGTTCCCCTCGCCGCCGGCGTGCTCGCGCCGATCGGTTTCGTGCTGCCGATGTCGGTGGGCGCGATCCTGATGTCGCTGTCGACGATCGTCGTGGCGCTGAACGCGCAACTGCTGCGTCGCCTGGATCTTCGACCCGAGGCATCCACCAGGGCGATCCTGGACCGCTGATCGCGCTGGTGCTCGAAATCGGACCGGGAGTGCGACACAATCGGGCGGGACGGACGGAGGGCGGATGAGCACGGACCAGGTCCCCGGTGCCCACGCGGACGAACCGCACGAGCAGGGCCTCTCCCAGCGGCTGAACTGGCTGCGCGCCGGCGTGCTCGGCGCCAACGACGGCATCGTCTCGACGGCTGCGGTCGTGGTCGGCGTCGCCGGCGCCACTGCCGAGGTCGCGCCGGTGTTCATCGCCGGAGCGGCGGCCCTCGTCGGAGGCGCGATCTCGATGGCGCTCGGCGAGTACGTGTCGGTCTCGAGCCAGCGGGACTCCGAGCGCGCGCTGATCGCGAAGGAGAAGCGCGAGCTGGCGGAGGATCCGGATGCCGAGTTCACCGAGCTGGTCGGACTCTATGAGGCCAAGGGCCTCCGACGCGAGACGGCCACGCAGGTCGCGGAAGAGCTCACCGCGCACGATCCGCTCGCCGCCCACCTCTCGGCCGAGCTCAACATCGACGCGGATGACGTCGTCAGCCCGTGGCATGCGGCCTTCGCCTCGGCGATCGCGTTCTTTCTCGGGGCACTGCTGCCGATGGCGACGATCCTGCTCGCACCGCACCCGCTGCGAATCGGCCTGACCTTCGTCACGGTCCTGATCGCGCTCGCCGTCACCGGCTACGTGGCAGCCTGGATCGGCGGCGCGAACCGCGGAAGGGCCGTCGTCCGCACGATGATCGGCGGAGCACTGGCGCTCGCCGCGACCTACCTCGTCGGAAGCCTGTTCGGCACGACGGTGCTGTGACGCGGCCATGTCGGCCCACGGGACGGATGTCGGGACGATGCCCGGATGTCAGGGGATCGGCGGGCTTCTGCGCTGACACCCGGGCATCGTCCCTGCATCCGTCCCCGGATCGGGCCGAATCAGATCCAGCCGCGCTCCTCGGCCAGGAGGACCGCCTGCTGACGCGTGGCGACGTGGAGCTTGCCGAGCACGGTCGACACATGATTGCGCACGGTGCCAGGGGCGAGCGACAGCGCTCGCGCGATCTGACCGGTCGTCTCGCCGCGGCGGCCGGCGCGCAGGACGTCGAGCTCGCGGTCCGTGAGCGGAGAGCGCTCATCGCTGAGTGCGTCGGCGGCCACCTCGGGGTCGACGTAGCGCGCGCCGGCGGCGACGCGCCGGATCACCTCGGCCACCTCATCCGCGCCGCGCGACTTCGGCAGGAAGCCCGAGACGCCTGAGGCCAGCGCTCGCCGCAGCACACCGGGTCGCGCGTGGCGGGTCACGACGATGCATCGGGTCGCGACCAGGCGGCTCAGGCGCTCGGCGACCTCGACCCCGTCGAGGCCGGGCATCTCCAGATCGAGCAGGCAGATGTCGGGGGTGAGGCGGACGGCTTCGTCCACGGCTTCGAGTCCGTTCGCGCACTCCGCCACGACCTCGATGTCGTCCTCGAGGTTCAGCAGAGCGGCGATCGCCGATCGGATCATCGCCTCGTCATCGGCCACGAGCACGCGGATCATCGGGTCGCCTCCGGTACGGTCACGACGACGGTGAACTCGGATCGTCCTCGATCGACATCCACGGTCCCGCCGACCTCGGCGGCACGCCGTGCGATCCCGTCCAGCCCGGAGCCGTCGCCGCTCTCGACCGTCGAGGCGGCGGCGTCGTTCGAGATCTCGTACCGCCACGCGTCGCCGATACGCGTGAGCGACAGCCGGGCCCACGACCCGCCGCCGTGACGCAGGACGTTCGTGGTCGTCTCACGGATCACCGGACCCAGGACGGATGCCGGGGCGGCGTCGGCTGCGGCATCCACCGACGATTCAGCCGACGTGCCGGCAGCGCGCAGCAGGTCCACGGCGTTCGCGATCTCGTCGCGCAGCGGGACGGAACGGAACTGCAGCGCGAGGTCGCGCGTACCCTGCCTCGCCTCGTCGACGCTGGTTCGCGCGAGTCGGATCTGCTCCAGCGCGGCATCGGAATCCTTCGCCATCAGGCGCTCGGCGAGTTCGAGCTGCAGGGCGATGACCTGCAGATGATGCCCCTGCAGGTCGTGCACGTCGGTCGCGACCCGCAGCCGCTCCTGCGTGGCGCCGAGGCGCGATTCGGCGGCACGGGCGCGGTCGAGCGTGATGAGCACGTCCCACCACCAGAGTGAGGTGACCGACATCGCCGGGAGCAGGATCGCGAAGACGGCGAGCGTCCACCAGGTGGACTGGCCGACCGCGTCCAAGGTCGTGGTGCGCTGATCGACGATCCACAATCCGATCAGCGCCACCGTCGCCGCGACCACGAGACGCAGTCGCACGCCGCGCGGCCAGTTCAGCAGCACCAATGGTTGCAGGACGGCGACCCCGGCTGCGATCCACATCCCGGTGGTCAGTCCCGCACCCACAGCGTAGATCGCTGCGATGGCGAGCGGGACGAGGATGCGCTGCCGCATTCCGATGCCCGCCGTGTCGTCCCGGTGGCGGTACTGGAACAGCAGCGCCAGCGTCGCACCCCACCATGCGATGCCGCCCAGCGTCACGATGAGAACGCCGCCCAGGCCGGTACTCGGCCGTGAAAGGGCAGCCAGGGTGAGCAGGAAGACGACGAGCAGCTCGAAGCCGATGACGGCGGATGCCGTGTACCACCACGTCGCGGTGATCCCCCGTGCGAGTCGTCGCGCACTCGTGGCGGTTCCGGCATCCATGCCGTCCACATTACGGCCATGACAGTTGTCACCCCTGGGCCGTGAGAGACGCAGGGGAAGTGATGACGCACCGGCACTTATCCGAATCGGCCGGCCGCGATGGACTGATGTCATGCCGAGCGGAACCGCCGCTGCGGCCCCCACACAGGAGCAGAGCATGAACCTCATCGAAACCTTCCAGGACCTCGTGGCCCAGGTGCCCGAGTTCATCCAGCCGCTCATCGTCGCGGCGGCCGGGGCAGTCCCGTTCATCGAGGGCGAGGGTGCCGCAGCGATCGGCATCATCGGCGGCATCCCACCGGTGGTGGCGGCGATCGCGGCCATCCTCGGAAACTTCATCTGCGTCGCGGTCCTGGTGTTCCTCAGTGCCGGAGCGCGCAACGCCGTCGTGAGCAGGCACCACGCGAAGGTGCAGGCCCGCGAAGCCGTCGCGGTGAGCTCCGGGGGCCCGGCGGCACCCGTGCTCATCGAGGGCGAAGCGGACGAGAGCGAGCGCAAGGCGGCACGGCGCGCCAAGCTGCAGCGTGCGCTCGAGCGCTACGGCGTCCCCGGGGTCAGCCTGCTCGGCCCCCTGCTGCTGCCCACCCAGTTCACGGCGACCATGCTCGCCGCCGCCGGCATCGGCAGGGCGCGCATCCTCATCTGGCAGGGCATCGCGATCATCGGCTGGACGACCCTGGTCACCCTGATCATCACCGGCGCGATCTACGCCGTCGCCTGATCACGCCGCGTGCGACGAGTGCCCGGTCCTCCCGCCCAGCAGGGCGGCGAGGCCGGGCACTCCGCCTGCGCGCAGGGCGGCGAGCTGCCGGTCGGCGCCGGTGCCGTCGGCGCGCAGGAAAGCCATCCTGTCCAGGACGAACTCGTCGTCGCCGGCCTCTTCCAGGTGCGGCTGGAGGAGAAGAAGAAGATCCTGGATCAGCATGCGGGCGCTGGACGATTCCCCGGTGACCGGGTCGATGAGGGCCGCATTCAGTCCCTCTCGGGCGGCCATCCACAGCGTCGCGTCGATGAGATCGGTGTCGAGAGGAAGGACGGCGAGATCCTCGGCGACCAGGATCGCACGCACCAGCGCGGCCAGCAGCAGGGCGTCGTCCGGGTCGAGCTGGGTGTCGAACACCCGGACCTCGACCGTCGGGAATCGATCCGACAGTCGCGCCGCCCACGCAAGGGATGCCGCGTCCGGCGACGCGCGCAGACGCATGAGCTGATCGAGGTGGCGTCGGTAATGCGCGTGATCGCGGAACATCGGCGGGCAGCCCATGGTCGGCAGCCGCCGCATCATGACGGTCCGCCAGCTGCGGAACCCGGTGATCCGGGAATGCCAGAACGGCGAATTGCCGGCGAGCGTCAGGAGGACGGGGAGCCACGGGCGCAAGCGGTTCAGGGCCCGCACTCGCGCTTCCGGATCCTCGATCTCGACATGCACGTGGCAGCCACACACGTGATGGCCACCGGCGATGTCGGCCAGCCAGCGAGCGACTTCCCGGTAGCGGGTCGACGGTGACACGTGCGCGTCGCCGGTGCCGAACGGCGTGCTGACCGCACCGAGGACGCAGTCCTCTCCTGCGGCGAACTCGGCAGCCGCCATGCGCGCAGCGGTGAGCTGCGCACGAGCCTCATCGACCGTGCGCAACGGCGACGTGGCGTACTCCAGCTGGCAGGTGAGGAACTCGCTGGTGAAGGCGCCGGGGTGTCCGGCATCCGTCAGAACGCGCTTCGCGCGCAGCGCCGACGCCGTGGGGGCGAGAGAGTCGGGGTCGAGGAAGAAGTACTCCTCCTCGACCCCGAAGCGGGTCATGACAGCATCCCTGGTCGTCCGGGGCTACTCCTTGACCGCGTCCTTGACGTTCTCGGCGGCCTTCTTCACGTCGGCCTTCGCCTGCTGCGCCCGGCCCTCGGCCTCGAGCTTCTCGTTGTCGGTGACCTTTCCGGCGGTCTCCTTGACGTGTCCGGCGACCTTGTCCGCCGCGTTCTTCGCCTTGTCATCGATGCCCATGTCATCCTCCTTCGTTCGGAGGAACCACTCTGCGCGAGTCGGTCGAATGGGTCGACGGGGTTGACGCCGAGGGGGCGAGGCGTTAGCGGCCCCAGCGGCGTCGTTCCCCGACCTTCACGGGCCGCGATCCGTGGTCTTCGGACCATGGACGCGGCCGCTCATCCTCCCCTATGGTGAAGGTGCATGTGCACCGGGAACGATCGCCTCCGTCTTACCCCAGAAGACGGCCGGTTCTCCCCAGAGCCAGCGATCCGCACATGCGATTGGGCCCCCTCGAGTAGTTCAGTCCCCAATGGGCTATTCGAGGGGGCCGCTATCGTGCCATCTTGCCACGAATTTTGAAATTTGTC
Source organism: Microbacterium sp. M (assembly GCF_045181065.1). GTDB lineage: Bacteria > Actinomycetota > Actinomycetes > Actinomycetales > Microbacteriaceae > Microbacterium. The sequence continues at coordinate 66,413 of NZ_CP173721.1, forward strand.
CCCCAAATGGGGGACAAGAATCGAGATCTCGGGTTAGGCTGTATCCGACGCACCCTCCGGTCGTCTTCTGGCCCTCATCGCTCCCCCCGCGGTGAGGGCCACACCATTTCTCCGGTGCCATCCGCCGCGCTCGCCGCGTGACCGGCGTGCAACATTTGGGTTACCTTCTTCGTTCTGCCCGTTTCCGCCAGCGCCCGCCTCCACTAGCGTTAGCCGTGTCGGGGCACCCCTGCTTCGGCGTCAACACCAGCAGAACGGCAGTACATGAGCACCCAGGGCACGGTCAAGTGGTTCAACTCGGAGAAGGGCTTCGGCTTCATCTCCCCTGACGACGGAGGCGCCGACGTGTTCGCGCACTACTCCGCCATCGAGTCCTCCGGCTACCGCTCGCTCGACGAGAACCAGCGCGTCGAGTTCGATGTGGCGCAGGGCCCCAAGGGCCTGCAGGCCGAGAACATTCGCCCCCTCTGAGGGCGTTTCTTCACAGGACTCCCCGACCGGGGCGCGAATCCGCGCATCCGGCGGGGAGTTCTGTGCTTCGGGTCAGTCCGTCAGCAGCAGAGTCTGCAGCGCGGCGGCATCCGGTGCGCGGAATGCGGCGGCGTCGCCTTCGGATGCTTCGCCGAAACCCCACTCGGCGAAGATGACCGGGATGCCGTACTCGGCGGCGCCCTCGACGTCATGGTGCCGGTCGCCGATGAGCACCGGCTTCGAGGTGTCGGCACCCGCCGCCTGAAGGCGCTCGATCGCCCACCCGACCACGTCGGCCTTGCTGTCGCTGCGCCCGATGCTGCCGCTGCGCGCCCCTGAGATCGCGGTGAAGAGGCCGAGCAGGTCGTTGTGCTCGAGGATGGCGCGGACCTGATTCTCCGGCTTCGTGCTCGCGGTCGCCTGCGGGATGCCGGCCGCGGCGACGGCGCGGATGACGTCCGGTACTCCGCGATAGATGTCGACGGATGCCGCGTAGCCGTCACGGGCGGCGAGTTCGCGGTAGCGGGCGAGCGCGTCCTCGGCCTGGAGCGCGCTCAGCCCGGCGAGGGTCTGGAACGACTCGTACATCGGCGGACCGACCCACCGCGACAGCGAAGCCGGATCCGGCGCCGGTTCCCCGAAGGACGCGAGCACTTCCAGCAGTCGAGGGAAGATACCGGGTGTGGCATCGGCGATCGTGCCATCGACGTCCCACAGCACGCAGGAATACGGGGAATGGGGCATGCCTCCAGCCTAGGGGCGCGCGGTCACTGCTCCTGTTCGTCGCCCAGCTCGACGCGGTACGCCGGCACGAACTCGACGTCGACATCGCCCGGTGCGACGCCCGCGTCGCGCAGCGCCTGCTCCAGGTCGGCGGTCTCGGGCAGCGGGGGTGCACCGGTGAGCGAGATCTCGGCCTGTCCCCCGCTGACCTTCACGCCGTCGATCTGCCACCCGGCATCCTCGGCCCAGGGCTCGGCCGCCTGACGGACGCGGGTCTCCATGAGGGCGTCCGTCGAGAACCTGACCGACGTCGTGGCGAGCGGGATCGCGATGATCGCGAGCGAAACGATGATCGAGATCAGCGAGCGATAGGGGCGCGCGGACGTCGAGGCCGCGGCATCCGCTTCGTCGATGCCTTCCCACTTGTGACGCAGCGGGGCGAGGATGACGATGCCGGAGCCGAGGATCGCCGCGACGTTCGTCGCGAACAGCAACAGTGCGCCGCCGGCCTCCGCCCATGCGCCGGACTCCATCGTCAGGCCGACCACGCTCAGCGGAGGCACGAGCGAGATGGCGATCGCGACGCCGGGGAGGGTGTCCGAGATGTCCTTGCGCACCAGCGCGACCGCCCCGACGACGCCGGTGGCGAGTGCGGCGAGCAGGTCGATGAGATGCGGGGCGATACGACCCGAGACCTGCGAGTTGCTCAGTGCGGTGACCGGCGAAGGGACGGTGAGTCCGACGAGGTACCCGATCGCGACCGCTGACAGCGCGCCGAGGACGACCAGCGTCCAGCATCGGACCAGGTTGCGCCGGCTGCCGAGCACCGTGGCCAGCACGACTCCGAGGATCGGGGTCATGAGCGGTGCGACGATCATCGCGCCGATCACCGTGGCCGTCGAATCGGCGACGACGCCGGCTGCGGCGATGACGCTCGCCAGGACGATCAGCAGCCAGAAGCGCGAGTAGCGCCGTCCTTCCTCCGGACCTTCGAAGAAGACTGCATCGCGCATCGCCGCCAGTGTGTTCACTCGCCCCTCCCACGGGGTAGCGGAGGATCACACTCCGACCGCGGAATCATCCCACCGGGTGCAGTACGGCGCGTGCGCGGCTCATCCCCTCCGGGCGAGCGCGGGTCGGCTCAGAACAGGCGGGGAACGCCCGACTCGATGCCCTTCATGGCCTCGTAGTCCAGGACCAGGCAGCGGATGCCGCGGTCCTCGGCGAGCACCCGCGCCTGGGGCTTGATCTCCTGCGCAGCGAACACGCCCTGGATCGGCGACAGGTGAGGGTCGCGGCCGAGGAGTTCGAGATAGCGGGTGAGCTGCTCGACGCCGTCGATGTCGCCGCGGCGCTTGATCTCGACCGCGATCGCCGCACCCGCGGCATCCCGCACCATCAGATCAACAGGCCCGATCGCCGTCGGGTACTCGCGCCGCACCAGGGTGGCGCCCTCGCTGATGAGCTCGACCTGCTCGGCGAGCAGACGCTGCAGGTCGGCCTCCACGCCGTCCTTCTGCAGGCCGGGGTCGATGCCGAGGTCGTGGTTCGTGTCGTGCAGGATCTCGTAGATCTGCACCCGCAGGGCGTCACCGGTCTTCTTGTGGGTCACCCGCCAGACCTCGACGACCCCGGCGGAGGACTCCTCGTCCCCCGGGAGCTCGGTGGACAGCGTGCACGGCGGGCTCATCCAGTTCAGCGGCTTGTAGCTTCCGCCGTCGGAGTGCACGAGCAGACTGCCGTCGCCCTTGTGCACCAGCAGGCGCGTGGCGAGCGGGAGATGGGCATTGAGCCGACCGGTGTAGTCGACCGAGCAGCGGGCGATGACGAGACGCACCCGACGAGCCTACTTCGTCCTCACCCCGCCGACGTCCGCGCGACCCAATCCGGGACGTGGAGCGTGTCGATGCTCGGACGCCAGAGCGGGGTGCTGTGCCACTGCACCCGCAGGCCCGAATCGTCTCGCGTGATGATCGCGCGATGCGGGGACGTCAGCACGACCAGATGCACGAGCACGACGTCACCCCGGTACTCGCCGCGCACGGCCAGCGCGAGGGATGCATCGCCGCCGCCGAGCACGGTCCGGCTCCATCCGTCGGCGCCGAACTCGACCGAACCGGCGTCCGGGATGCTCAGCAGCCACCGATCGGCGTCCGCATCGGTGAGGATCCAGCCCTCGGCATCCAGAACCGGATCCGTCGGAGCGAGCAGAGCACGCGAGCTCCACGAGTCGAGCGATTCGTCGTCTGGTCCGGTGTCCTCGGCATCCATCGGGGAATCCGAGAAGGCGTCGACGAGGCGCAGCAGCGCGTCGAGCGTGCGGTGGGCCTCGGTCGATGCGCCCTGGTAGGCGATGGCGATGCCGCGCTCCGGTACGACGACGCCGAACTGTCCGTACGCGCCGTCGAGGCGGAAGCCGAGACGGCTGCTCCAGACCTGGTAGCCGTATCCGCGCCCCCAGTTGCCCGACGCGGCATCCGGGTCCTCCGGGTCGCGGGTGTCGGACCAGGGCCGGGACATCTCCGCGATGAACGCCGTGGGGATCACCTGGCGACCGGCGAAGCGTCCGCCGTCCGCGAGGCAGATCGTGATCCTGGCGAGATCGTCGATGTTCAGGTGCAGTCCGGAGAAGCCCTGATCGATGCCGTCCAGCGGGATCCACCACCGGTGGCCGATGCCCAGTGGATCGAAGAGCCGCGGGCGCAGATAGTCGGTGAGCGACTCGCCGCTGACCGCATCGGCGATCGCCGAGAGGGCGTAGCTGGCGGGCGAGTTGTAGGCGAAATGGCTTCCGGCGGCGTGTTCGCCGGGAGTCTCGAGCAGCCCGCGGATCGAGAACGGCAGCCCGAGCGTCTGCTCCCGGCTGTGCCCGGTGTTCATCGTGAGCAGGTGCTTCACCGTGATGCCGAGCGGATTCGGCTCGTCGAGGTAGCGGTCGACCGGGGCGTCGATCTCGACCAGGCCCTCATCGGCGAGGAAGCCGATCGCGAGCGCGGTGAACGTCTTCGACACCGAGTACACCAGGGCCGGCGCCTCCGCCGTCCACGGATCCCACGCGCCGCGGAACAGCACATGGCCGTGGCGGGCGATGAGCAGGGCGTGCGGATCGAGCCCGCCCGCTTCGAGCTCGTCGATCAGGCTGCGCACGTCTGCGGTGCGCAGTCCGTGCGCCTCGGGGGCAACTGCGGGCAGCGCTGTGGTGGTCTCGGTGGGCATCTTCGCTCCAGGATCGGTGGGCCGGGTCAGACGGCAGAAGGTGGTGCTGTCGATTCTCGTACGACGAGCTCGGTCATCAGATCGACCCTGGTCGAGCTCGGTGGCCGCCCATCGGCGAGCGTGAGCAGCATCTGGGTGGCGAGGCTGCCCATATCGCGCAGGGGCTGGTTGACGGTGGTCAGCGGCGGGTTCAGCCACTGCGTGATCGGCAGGTTGTCGTAGCCGACGATCGAGAGATCCTCAGGGATGCGCAGGCCGTGCTCGCGCGCGGCGCGGGCGATGCCGAGTGCGACGTAGTCCGAGCCGGCGAAGATCGCGGTGGGGCGATCGGGGCGCGCCAGCATCTCTCTGGCGTGGTGATAGCCCGAGCTCGCCGCGAACTCGCCCCAGCGGACGAGGGACGGATTCCACGGAAGGCCGGCTTCATCGTGCGCGCTGCGGAACCCGTCGACCCTCGCGCGCGAGCAGAGCATGTCTGACGGCCCCATGATGACGCCGATCCGGCGGTGCCCGAGCCCGATGAGGTGCTGGGTCGCGACGAGCCCGCCGTTCCAATTGTTCGACCCGACCGTCGGAACGTCGGTCGGCGGGTTGCCCTGCGTGTCGAGCACGACGAAAGGGATCGCCCTGGAGTTCAGCTGGTGCCGCTGCGTCGCGTCGAGCCCGGAGAGCACGAGCAGCACGCCGAGAGGCCTGCGCGCGAGCACGTCGTCCATCCACTCCTGCGGAGGGCGGTGCGCGCCGCCGAGTCCGGAGAGCACCACTCCGACGCGCGCCGGAGCCGAGACCCGCTCGACGCCGTTGATGATCTCCTGCGACCAGAGGTTGTCGCCCTGATGGAAGACCAGATCGATCAGCCGCGACGTGTTCGTCTTCGCACCTCCGGTGCGCGAGCTGACCGGCTTGCGGTACTCGTGGCGCGACAGCGCCTCTTCCACCCGCGCCCGCGTCGCCTCGGACACGTCCATCCGGCCGTTGAGAACCTTGGACACGGTCGGCACGGAGACGCCCACCTCTGCGGCGATGTCGGCGATCGTTGCGCGTGCCCTGACCATGGCTTCCCTTCGAAACTATCGGCAAGCGTATCGGCATCAGATGGTCACTGTCACCCTCCGTTTTCGGGCCAAAAGTGGGGATTGACGGGAACGGCAACAAACTCTACGTTCGAAGCGAACATTTCTTTCGAGTCTTGACTCGATAGTTTCGACATCGCACATCGAAGTGAGACACATGATCGACCCATCCCCGATGACGCGGGTGACCGGCGCCTGGCACGACCAGACGCTTCCGGCCGCCGAGCGGGCCAGCGCCCTCGTCGCCGAGATGACCCTCGAGGAGAAGACGAGCCAGCTCGTCGGACTCTGGGTCGTCGCGGATGCCTCCGGGGGCGACGTCGCTCCCTTCCAGAACGAGATGAGCGATGCCGGCGTCACGTTCGACGGCGTGATCGAGGACGGCCTCGGCCAGCTCGTCCGCCCGTTCGGGTCCGATCCGATCGCGCCGGACAAGGGCGTCGAATCACTGGCCCGCGCGCAGCGTCGGATCATGGCGGCCAACCGCTTCGGCATCCCCGCCCAGGTCCACGAGGAGTGCCTGGCCGGCTTCGCCGCCTGGCAGGCCACCGCGTACCCCGTGCCGCTGTCGTGGGGTGCGTCCTTCGACCCCGGGCTCGTCGAGGAGATGGCCGCGCAGATCGGCGCCTCCCTTCGATCCGCAGGCGTGCACCAGGGGCTGGCGCCGGTGCTGGACGTCGTGCGCGACTACCGCTGGGGTCGTGTGGAGGAGACGATCGGCGAGGACCCGTACCTGGTCGGCGCCGTCGGTGCGGCATACGTCCGCGGCATCGAATCGACGGGCGTCGTCGCGACCCTCAAGCACTTCGCGGGATACTCCGGATCCCGCGCGGCGCGCAATCACGCGCCCGTGTCGGCTGGGCCGCGTGAGATGGCCGACGTCTTCCACCCGCCCTTCCTGACGGCGTTGCGCGAGGGCGGCGCCCGGTCGGTCATGAACTCGTACGCCGAGGTCGACGGCGTCCCCGCCGCGGCCGATCGCACGGTGCTCACCGAGCTGCTGCGCGACGACTGGGGTTTCGACGGCGTCGTCGTGGCGGACTACTTCGCGGTCGCGTTCCTGCGCACTCTGCACCGCGTGGCCGAGAGCGACGGCGAGGCGGCGGCGCTCGCGCTCGCCGCCGGCATCGACGTCGAGCTCCCCTCGGTGCACGCCTACGGCGAGCCGCTGCGGGATGCCGTGCGCACCGGCCTCGTCGACGAAGCGCTCGTCGACCGCGCTGTGATCCGCGTGCTCGCGCAGAAGGCTCAGCTGGGACTCCTCGACGAGGACTGGGCGCCGGATGCCGCGGACGACGTCTCGTTCGACACGGCGGAGCAGCGCGACACAGCGCTCCGGCTCGCCCGCGAGAGCGTGGTGCTCCTCGCCAATGACTCCGGCATCCTGCCGCTGGCGCCGGCATCGCGGGTCGCCCTCGTCGGCCCGCTCGCCGACGATCCGTTCGGGATGCTGGGGTGCTATTCGTTCCCCCTGCACGTCGGCGTGCGTCACCTCGACAAGCCGGTGGGCATCGACATCGCGACGGTGCGGGCGGCGCTGGAGCGCGCGCACGGCGGAAGAGTCGCGCATGCGGTCGGCTGCGACGTCATGCGGCCAGGACGCGACGGTTTCGACGAGGCGGTGGCGGCGGCCCGCGACGCCGATGTCGCGATCGTGACGGTGGGCGACCGAGCGGGTCTGTTCGGCAAGGGCACTTCGGGCGAGGGCTGCGATGCCGCCGATCTGCGTCTCCCAGGCGAGCAGCACGACCTCGTCGAGGCGGTGCTCGCCACCGGCACGCCGACCGTCATCGTCGTGCTGTCCGGACGGCCGTACGCGCTCGGCGCCTTCGCCGGCCGTGCCGCGGCGATCGTGCAGACGTTCTTCCCCGGCCAGCTCGGCGGACAGGCGATCGCGGAGGTCCTGACCGGGGCGACGAATCCGTCCGGACACCTCCCCGTCGGCATCCCGCGGGAAGCAGGATCCCAGCCCTCCACGTATCTCGCACCTCCTCTCGGCCGCGCGGATGCGCCGTCGAACATCGACCCGACGCCGCTGTTCCCGTTCGGTCACGGCGAGTCCTACGGATCGCTCACCTGGGGCGACGTCTCGTGCGACGCCGTCGAGTGGGCCGTCGACGGCGAGGTGACCATCGCGGTCGAGGTGTCGAACGAGTCCGAGCGCGTCGTCTCCGATGTCGTCCAGCTGTATCTGCACGACGTCGTCGCCCAGGTGACCAGGCCGGTGGCGCGGCTGATCGGCTTCCAGCGCGTGACGCTCGAGCCGGGAGAGCGCGCCGCCGTCAGATTCACGGCGCACGCCGATCTCACGTCGTTCACGGGCCTCCGCGGCGAGCGGATCGTCGAACCGGGGGCCGTCGAGCTGCAGATCGCGCGCTCCAGCGCCGACGTGCACCGCTCGGTCGCCCTGCGGCTCGCCGGACCTGTCCGCCGGGTCGACTCCACGAGAGCGCTTCTCAGCGAGGCGGCGGTCGAGAGCACCGTCGCCGCGGTCGCCGCAGACGGGAGGATCGGATGACCGAGACGCGAGCCGTCATCACCCCGACCAGCGGACGGAGGCGCTGGCTGCGCCGGACCAAGAGCACCAGCAGCCTCACCTGGCGGAAGGCACTGACGCGCGATTGGCGCCTGTACACGTTCCTCATCTTGCCGCTCGTGTTCCTGCTGATCTTCCGGTACATCCCGATGGTCGGAAACATCATCGCGTTCCGCCGGTTCCGCCCCGGAGGGTCGATCCTCGGCGACGAGTGGGTCGGGTTCTACTACTTCGAGGCGTTCATCAACAACGCGCAGTTCTGGCAGGTGTTCTGGAACACCGTGATCCTGGGCACCTTCACGCTGCTGATCTGCTTCCCCCTGCCGATCGTCCTCGCGCTGATGCTCAACGAGCTGCGCTCGCGCCGGTTCAAGCGCATCGTGCAGACGATCTCGTACCTGCCGCACTTCATGTCGATCGTGATCGTCGCAGGTCTCGTGCTGCAGCTGACCTCGCTGACGGGGACGATCAACCAGATCATCGACGCGTTCGGCGGCGAGGCCATCCCGTTCATGCAGAGACCGGAATGGTTCCGCACCATCTATGTGTCTTCCGAGGCATGGCAGACCGTCGGATGGGGCACGATCCTCTATCTCGCGGCCCTCACCACGATCGACGATCAGCTCTACGAGGCCGCGCGCATCGACGGCGCCAACCGCTGGCAGCAGACCTGGCACATCACTCTTCCCGGCATCCGTCCCACCATGATGGTGCTGCTCATCCTGAACATCGGGTCGTTCATGGCCGTCGGATTCGAAAAGGTGCTGCTGCTGCAGAACCCGCTGATCTACTCCACCGCCGACGTGATCTCCACGTACCTGTACCGCGTCGGCATCCAATCCGCGCAGTTCTCCTATGCCACCGCGATCGGGCTCTTCGAAGCCGTGATCGGCCTCACGCTCGTGCTCGGCGCGAACTTCATCTCCCGTCGATTGGTGGGTACCTCGCTATGGTGACCGAAATCACTCCCGCAGCAGACGTCCTGCCTCCCAAGCCCGACCTCGCCGAGGTGAGGCCGGAGCACGGCATCATCAAGGAATCGGTCGGATACCGCGCCTTCCGCGTGGTGAACGCGGTCGCGCTGATCCTGATCTGCGTGGTGACGCTGTACCCGTTCATCAACCTCGTCGCGAAGGCGTTCTCATCCGAGGGCTACATCGCCGCCGGGCAGGTGAACCTCATCCCGGTGGGGTTCAACCTCGAGACGTTCAAGGCCGTGATGGGCGATGGACTGTTCTGGACGAACTACGGCAACACCGTCCTGTACACCGTCGTCGCGACCATCATCTCGATGTTCCTGACGACGACGTACGCGTACGCCATCAGTCGTCCGAACCTGAAGGGACGCGGGTTCTTCGTCGGCATCGCCGTGTTCACGATGTTCTTCGGCGGAGGGCTGATCCCGAACTACATCCTCGTCGCGAGCTGGCTCGGATGGCGCAACAGCATCTGGGCCGTGGTGATCCCGGGTGCGCTGAGCGTCTTCAACCTGCTGGTGATGAAGTCGTTCTTCGAGAACTTCCCCACCGAGCTCGAAGAGGCGGCCGAGATCGACGGACTGTCGACGTACGGCGTCTTCTTCCGCATCGTGCTGCCGCTGTCGAAGGCGGTGCTGGCGACCATGACGCTGTTCTACGCCGTCGCGATGTGGAACTCGTGGTTCGGGGCGTTCCTGTACCTCGACGACAAGGATCTGTTCCCCGTCACCGTGTATCTGCGCAATCTCATCGCCTCGGCCACAGGCGCACCCGAGATGGCGGTCGCCGGCGAGGCGGCGCAGGTCGCATCGAACATCCAGGCGGTCACGATGCTGCTCACGGTGCTGCCGATCGTCTGCCTCTACCCCTTCATCCAGCGCTACTTCGTCTCCGGCGTGATGCTCGGCTCCGTCAAGGGCTGATCGCCGACCCTCCCCACCACCCCTGCGTCGAACGACGACGTTCCATACGAATCACAGGAAGAGAACACCATGTTGAACAAGCACATCCGATCGGCGGCCGTGGCGGGCTTCGCCGTCGCCGCCCTCGCGCTCACCGCGTGCACGGGCAGCGCTGCCCCCGACGAGGAGGAGACCGGCGACAGCGCCACGATCGGCGAGGAGCAGTCCGTCGGCGCCATGGAGGAGTTCGAGACCGGCACGAGCTTCAAGGCCACCGAACCCGTCGACTTCTCGCTCATGTACCGCGACCACACCGGGTATCCGGTCAAGGACGACTGGTCGGTGTTCACGCACCTCGAGAAGGATCGCAACGTCACCTTCTCGCGCACCGACATCCCGATGGCGGACTACGAGCAGAAGCGCTCGCTGCTCATCGGCGGCGGCGAGGCCACGGACATCATCTCGGTCACCTACTCCGGTCAGGAGACGCAGTTCGTCTCGGGCGGGGCCATCCTGCCGGTGTCGGACTACTTCGAGTACATGCCCAACTTCCAGCAGAAGATCGAGGACTGGGGGCTCGAGGAGGAGTTGGAGGCAGGCAAGCAGGAGGACGGCAAGAACTACCTCCTCCCCGGCCTGCGCGAGGTACCCGACATCCAGTACTCCGTCATGATCCGCGACGACCTGTGGAAGAGCGCCGGCATCACCGAGGACCCCGAGACCTGGGACGAGTTCGCCGAGCAGCTGGCGACGGTCAAGGCCGCGAACCCCGGACTCCAGTACGCGCTGTCGGACCGCTGGACCGATCAGACTCCGCTCGGCTCGTTCCTCAACGTGATGGCGCCCAACTACGGCACGGCCGCCGGCTGGGGCTATGCGAACACCTATTACGACCAGGATGCCGAGGAGTTCGTGTTCACCGGGGCGACCGACGGCTACCGTGACGTCGTCTCGTACGCCGCCGACCTGGTCGAGCAGGGACTGCTCGACCCCGAGATCACGCAGAGCGACGACCAGGCGATCCAGAAGTTCGTCTCCGGCGCGTCGGCGGCGATCTCGGGCAACACGCAGGCGCTGTCGGACTACCGGACGAAGCTGGCGGATGCCGGCAAGGGCGATCTCCCGATCCGGCTGATCTCGGTGCCGGCGGGCCCGGCCGGATCCAACGTCGGGGGCACGCGGTTCACCTCAGGGGTCATGCTCAGCAGCGACGTCGCGGACAAGCCGTACTTCAAGGCCCTGCTGCAGTTCATCGACTGGCTGTACTACTCCGACGAGGGCCTCGAGTTCGGCCTGTTCGGTGTCGAGGGCGAGACCTTCGAGCGGGGCTCCGACGGAACCCCGGCGCTTCTCGGCGACATCGGCTGGAGCTCGATCAACCCGGACGCGCCGAAGAAGCTGAACGCGGACTTCGGGTACAGCAACGGCGTGTTCGTGCTGGCCAACGGCTCGTCCGCCGCGCTGACCCAGGCCATGATGACGCCCGAGATCGCCGAGTGGACCGCGGCGCAGCTCGAGGCGAAGGAGGTGCTCCCGGTGGCACCGGCCGCGCGACTGAACGAGATGGAGCTCGAGCAGACGACGCTCGTCGAGACGCAGCTCAAGGATGCCGTTCAGGCGGCGACCGCGGCGTTCATCACCGGCCAGCGCTCGCTCGACGAGTGGGATGCGTATGTGACCGAGATGCAGAGCCTCGGTTCCGACCAGCTCATCGACACCATGAACACCGCCCTGGAGCGGACGCAGAAGTGATCCGAGGGGCGGCCGGTCGACTGCGACCGGCCGCCCCGTGGCTCGCCCGAACAGAGGATTCACCATGACGGACACGCGTACCAGGGCCGATGCCGCCGACGAGGTCGGCCGTGGCCCGCTCTCCCGCGGCGCCGCCTTCGTGTACCGGATGCTGGTGCTCGAAGGTCTGCTCGTCGTGGCCCTCCTGCCCTCGCTCATCGTGGTGCTGCTGCTCGGCCGCGACGCCTCGAACGTCCCCTTCTTCACACTCGCCCTGCTGCCGCTGGCACCCGCGCTGGTCGCGGCGATCGCGGCGCTGCGGGCCTGGCAGCGCTCGCCGGATCTGTCACCGGCCCGCGCCTTCGTGCTCGCCTACCGCCGCGACCTGCTGCCGACGCTGCGCTGGGCGGCCCCGGCGACGATGCTGCTCGCGCTGCTGACCTTCAATCTCGTTCACCTCGACGCCGTCGCCGGCGGGACGATGATCCGACCGGTGCTCGTCGTGATCCTGGCGGTCACGATCGTCTGGTGCGGGCACATGACCGCGGTGACCAGCGCATTCCACTTCCGAACGAGGGACGCCGCGCGCATCGCGCTCTCCCGGATGCTGTCGCAGTGGCGCTTCTCCCTCGGCATCCTGTCGCTCGTGCTCGTCGCGGGGACCCTGGTGCTGATGGTGTCCGAGCTCGCCCTGCTCATGTGCGGGTGGGCGTTCGCGGTGCTCCTCGAACTCCTCGCCCGCCCGGTGATCGCCGATGTCACGGAAAGGTTCACACGATGACCTCCCCCGCACGCCTTCCTCGTCTGGATCACATCGCGTTCGGCGGTGACTACTCCCCCGAGCAGTGGGATCAGGACGTCTGGACCGCGGACTACGAGGCGTTCGATGCGGCGAGCATCACGACGCTGACGGTCGGCGTGTTCACCTGGGCGCTCACGCAGCCGGACGAGGACACCTTCGACTTCACGGTGCTCGACGAGATCATCCAGCGCGCGGCCGACGAGGGGCGACGGATCTGCCTCGGCACCGGCACCGGAGCGCTCTCGCCCTGGATGGCGCGCCGCTATCCCGACGTCACGCGCACCGACTACGAGGGCCGTCGCCACGGGTACGGGCAGCGGCACAACGCCTGCTGGAGTTCGCCGGACTTCCGCCGCCTCGCCGCCGGGGTCGCAGGCCGCCTGGCCGAACGCTACGGGTCTCACCCGGCGGTCGTGGCGTGGCACATCGGCAACGAGTACGGCGGGCGCTGCTACTGCGACTTGTGCGCGGCGGAGTTCCGCATCTGGCTGCGCGACCGCTACGGCACCCTCGATGAACTGAACGAGGCGTGGAACACGACGTTCTGGTCGCACCGGTTCACCGACTGGGACGAGATCGAGCCGCCCAGCGCGCTGACCGAGCACTGGGGCGGACCGGGCAAGACCGCCTTCCAGGGCATCACGCTCGACTTCGCCCGGTTCTCGACGGACAACGCGATCCGGCAGTTCGCCGAGGAGAAGGCCGCGATCCGCGAGCACTCCGGCCTTCCCGCGACGACGAACTTCATGGGGTTCTTCGGTCCGCTCGACTACCACCGCTGGTCCGATCACCTCGACTTCGCCTCGTGGGACAACTACCCGCGTGCCATGGACGAGCCGTGGAGCACCGCACTCGCGCACGACCTCATGCGCGGGCTGAAGGACGGTGCTCCGTTCTGGCTCATGGAGCAGACGCCGTCGGTCACGGCATCCAGGGATGTGAATCCGGTCCGCAAGCCGGGGGTCATGCGGCTGTGGTCGTGGCAGGCGGTCGCTCACGGTGCGGATTCGGTCCTGTTCTTCCAGATGCGTCAGTCGCGCGGTGCGTGCGAGATGACGCACGGCGCCGTGCTCGATCACTCCGGCCGGCTGGACACCCGCACCTTCCGCGAGGTGGCCGGCCTCGGCGGCGAACTGGCGGCGCTCGGGGACCGCGTGCTGGGCGCGCGCACGCCGGCGCGGTGCGCGCTGGTCGTGGACTGGGACTCCTGGTGGGCGGTCGAGATGGCGGACGGCCCGAACCGGTTGCTGCGCTATCTGCCGACCGTCCAGGAATGGGGCCGCGCGTTCTGGGATGCCGGGGCGCAGGTCGATGTCGTGCCGGTGACGGCGGATCTCGCCGGCTACGACGTCGTGGCCGCTCCCCTGCTGCACATGATCAAGGGCGACTTCGCCGAGCGGCTCGAGCAGGTCGTCGAGCGCGGCGGGACGGTCATCACCGGCTGCCTGTCCGGGCGCGTGGATGAGGACGACCGCCGGTTCCTCACGGACGCTCCGGGTCCCCTGGCCGGTCTCTGCGGCATCCGCGTGTCCGAGACGGATGCCGCAGATCCCGAGGTCGCCAACCGGATCGTCTTCTCGGACACGACCAGCGAGGGCCGTTACGTGTTCGAGGTGCTGGTCGCCGAGGATGCCGAGGTGATCGCCCGCTACGGCGACGACTTCTACGCCGGTGAACCAGCCGTGACGCGGCGCACCGCGGCATCCGGCGGGCAGGCCTGGTACCTCGGCACCCAGCTCGCGCAGCCCGGGCTCGCACGGATCGTGCGATCGGCTCTGGAGTCGTACGGCCTCGTCGGGCCGTATGCGGACGCGCCTGGTCTGGAGCTCGCGACGCGGGTCGCACCGGACGGCGAGCGGATCGATTTCCTCCTGCACCACGGACCGGATGCCGTGACGATCGCGCTGCACACCGACGGCACGGAGCTGCTCACCGGAACCGAGTACGACGCCGGTGCGCAGGTCGAGTTGCAGCCGACGGATGTCCTGGTGCTCGCCGGTCGAGACCTCAGCCGTCCCCGAATCGACTGAGCAGATCGAACAGTCCGAGTTCGGTCGCGGCGGCCCGGGCGATGAGGAATCCGAGGATGCCGATGATCCACGCGGTCGTCTCGCCCGCTGTGCGCTGCATCCAGGCGGCGAAGCGCTCGAGCGGCCCGGCGATCGCGCGTGCGGCGACCAGACGCACCAGCAGCAGCAGAAGCGCGGGGATGATCATCACCAGGCAGTAGCCCATGAGCGCGAGAACGCGGGACGGAGCGTCGACGCCGGAATCCGCGAGCATCGTCATCGCCACGATGTACGGCACCATCGTGGCGACCTCCACCGCACCGGCCGCGATGGCCACCGACACGAGAGCCCAGCGCGTCGCGCCCGGGGCGAGCAGCTTCTCGCGCCACCGCGTGATGCGACCGGGTGCGACGACGACGTCGGGTGCTGGCTCCGGCGTGCCGTCGGGGCCGCCGACGACGGCCACCGCCTGAGCCTTCTGCTTCGAGGACGTCGGGATGAAGAACGACCCCACCAGCAGCGCGGCGCCGACGAGCAGCCGGACCGTCGCCCCGGCCGGCGATGACAGCAGTTCGGCCGCCACGTCGACGACGTTCACCAGTCCCCACAGGAACAGCAGCCCGACAGCGAGGTAGAAGGCCGCGATCGTGGCGAGGTAGAGCAGCACCCGCCCGACGCGCACGCGCCCTGGTGCGAGCAGCAGGAACACGGGGATGAGGAGCGTGCCGATGCTCAGGCTGTCCAGCAGGGCGAGCGCGACGAGCGACAGCAGCATCGGGGCTCCGGCGAAGATCTCCATGCGTCCAGGATTCCGGCGCCGGCGCCGTGGCGGATCGGGCGAAGGTCGTGATCCGCGCTCATCCCTTGGTCGGATGCGGGCGTCACGAGTGCGTGGTTGCATGGTGTGATGCACGGGAGGGAGCGGTCGCAGCGGGGCGCGTGGTACCAGCGCCATCGGTGGCTGCTGGACCCGTTCGCGATGGCAGCGCTCAGCGTCGTCTTCGCGGCGCTCGGCTTCCACGGGATCTGGGGTCCGTTCTCCGTCGCAGGTTCCGAGCTCTCGCCCTGGTGGGCGCTCGCGTTCGCGCTGCCGGCGTGCGCTCTCGCGCTGGCCAAGCGACGGCATCCCCTGATCGTCCTCGCGCTGGTCAGTGCGCTGTTCATCGC
This sequence comes from Microbacterium sp. M, assembly GCF_045181065.1. Taxonomy (GTDB): domain Bacteria; phylum Actinomycetota; class Actinomycetes; order Actinomycetales; family Microbacteriaceae; genus Microbacterium. Next base: position 82,020 of record NZ_CP173721.1, read on the forward strand.
GGACATGCTCACCATCGGCGGCATCGGGACGCTGGTCGTGCTCCTGGACGTCCTGTGGACGGCGGTGTTCGTGGCCCAGCCGCGGACGCGCCGCATCCTGTCGTGGCTGCTCGTCGGCGCCGTGATCGTCCTGTTCGTCGCGGCGCTGCTCGCCACCGGAGGCGAGTTCCCCGCCGCATTCGTGATCGCGCTGCAGTTCGGAGCCATCTTCGGCACGGACTACTGGTGGGCGGTCGCCGTGTCGCAGGCGAACGAACTCGCCGAGCTCCATCGGCTGCGCGCCGAAGAAGTCCAACGGCAGGCGGCGCAGGACCGGGAGTCGGCCGTGCGTCGCGAACGCGAGTCGATGGCTCGAGAACTGCACGACACGATCGCCGGTCATGTCATGGCGATGGCGATCCGCTCGGAGGCCGCGCTGTCCATCGCCCCGGACGAACGTGCGGATCGCGCCGCCCTCCAGGCGGTCCGCACTGCCGGGCTGGACGCCCACACGGCGCTGCGCACGATGATCGCGGTGCTGCGCGACGGCGAGAGCGACCTCGCCGTTCCTCTGGGGCCGGCCGACTGGGACAGAGCCGTCGACGGTGCGCGCCGCTCCGGGCTGGCCGTGCACGCGGGCGCGCCGCCGCAGGGACTGTCCGCCCCCGTGGAGCAGGCCGTGCTGCGGATCGTGCGCGAGGCGCTCACGAACTGCGAGCGGCATGCCGCGGGTGCCGTCGTCGAGGTGCAGGTCGACCAGGAGCCGGGGTGGGTGCGGGTCACGATCGAGTCGCGTGGCGGCTCCCCACGTGCGCAGGCGACCGGGAGCGGGTGGGGCCTGAGCATGCTCGGCGAACGCGTCCGCGCGCTGGAGGGGACGTTCTCGGCTGGACCGGTCGCGGACGGCTGGTCCGTGCGGGCGGCGATACCGGACGGGAGACACCCATGACAGCATCCGTGACGGTGCTCGTCGCCGACGATCACGCGGCGATCCGTGCCGGACTGCGGATCATGTTGGAGACGCACGGTCTCGTCGTCGTCGGCGAGGCGGCCGATGGTGAGGTCGCGGTGCGCAACGCCGCGGCTCTGCGCCCGGATGTGGTCCTGATGGACCTGCGGATGCCGGGGCGCGACGGCATCTCGGCCACGCGGGAGATCGTCGAACGGGGCCTCGCCGATGTCCTCGTGCTGACGAGCTTCGACGAGGACGACCTCGTGCTCGGAGCACTCGCGGCCGGTGCGGCCGGGTTCCTGCTCAAGACGGCGGATGCCGAGACGCTCGTTCAGGCGGTCGCCGCCGTCGCAGCCGGCGACGGTGTGCTGGATCCCCGAGTGACGCGGCGTGCGCTCGCCGCCATCGCCGGCGCTGTCACGCCGGCGCCCGAGTCGGATGGTGCTGTCGCCGTCGGGCTCACAGCCCGGGAGCGGGAGGTGTTCGACGGCATCCTGAACGGACTGTCGAACGCGCAACTGGGTCAGCGGCTGGGGATCTCGGTTCCGACGGTCAAGACCCACGTGTCCAACGTGCTGTCCAAGCTCGGTGCACGCAGCCGTTCGCATGCCGCAGCCCTCGTCCGGTCTGGTGAGGTCCGTGTGCGCGGCGAAGCGTGAGCCGAATTCCGCTCAGCGCACCGGCGTCTTCTCGGCTTCCGTGAGGGGGCGGGCCGCACCGGATGCGAGACCGGATGCCGCGACCAGCGCCACGAGGATGTACAGCGTGTTCAGCAGGCCGATGTGCTCGCTGATCAGGCCGAGAATCGGCGGTCCGCACAGGAACGCCGCGTAGCCGATCGTCGCGGCGGCGCTCACTCGAGCCGCGGCCTTGGCAGGGTCGTCCGCCGCCGCCGACATCCCGAGCGGGAAGCCGAGCGAGGCGCCGATGCCCCACAGCGCAGCGCCGAGGAACACGAGCGGCAGGGTCGGCGCGAGGATGAACAGCAGAATGCCCCCGGCCGCCGAGACGGCGAGCACGCGCAGCACCAGCACGCGGCCGAAGCGGTCGACCAGCGGACCGCCGAAGATGCGCACCGTCGTCATCGCGATCGAGAAGACCGTGAGGGCCAGAGCGCCGTTCTCGGCGCCGAAGCCGTGGTCCTCGCTGACGCCGAGCGCCAGCCAGTCGTTCGCGCCGCCCTCCGCGAAGGCCATGCCGAGCATGACGATGCCGAGGACGTAGGTACGCGGCTCGCGCCAGGCCGACAGCGCGACGTGCATGCGCTCGCGCCAGTGCGGCTTCTCCCCCGGCTCGGCCGGGTCGAGCGTCTCCTCGCGGTTCGGGACGTTCGCGATGCTGACGAACGCCGTGATGAGGATGAGCACGGCGACGAATCCGGCGTGCGGGGCGACCTCGACGTCGAGCTTCGTCGCGGCCCATGCGGCGCCGGCGCCGATCACGGTGCCGAAACTGAAGAACGCGTGGAACAGCGGCAGGATCGTCTTGCCCGCGTGCTGCTCGATCGCGGTGGCCTCGACGTTCATCATGACGTCCAGGCAGCCGTTGCCGAAGCCGAACAGCACGAGCCCGATGATGACGACGGGGAACGACCCGAGCACGGTCGCTCCGAACCCGATGAGCGCGATGCCGATCGCGAGCGTGATGAGCAGTCCGAGCATTCCGCGACGGGCGCCCGTGCGGGCCATCACGGCGGGGCTCGTGGAGATGCCGATGATCGACGCGATGCCCATGCCGAGCAGCAGCAGGCCGATCTGCGCGTTGTCGATGTCCAGCGCGGACTTGATGTCCGGCACGCGTGCGGCCCAGGTCGCGATCGAGACGCCGCTGGCGAGGAAGATCGCGAAGATCGCGTTGCGCCACCGCACGTACTGCGATCGGGTGAGTTCGGCATCCATGCCTCCAGCGTATCGAATCGATTCGAGCGCCGGAAACCCGGCCCGTATATCCTCGGAGGATGGACTCAGCTCCCCGTCGTGCGACCATCGCCGATGTCGCGCGCGCCGCCGGTGTCGCACCGTCGACCGCATCCGTGGTGTTCAGCGGAAAGGCACAGGTCGCCGAAGCCACCCGCGAGCGGGTTCTGGCGGCGGCGGCATCCCTCGGCTACGCCGGTCCCGATCCGCGCGCGGCCTCGCTGCGCACGGGACGCAGCGGCATCGTCGCCGTCGTCCTGGACGGCCCGCTGCGGACCGTCTTCCTCGACCCCGTCACGATCGCGATGATGGACGGCATCACCGACGGACTGTCCGATCTGGGCGCTGCCGTGCTGCTCCTCCGAGAGGACGCCGCAGACGAGGCGGCCAATCTCGCCAACGCCCCCGTCGACGCCGTGGTGCTCATCGGATGCTCGGGTCGCACGCGCGCGTCGCTGGAGATCGTGCGCGGTCGCGGCATCCCTGTGGTCGTCATCGAGGGGGATGCCGGCGACGGAATTCCCCAGATCACGCTGGACAACAGGGAAGCCGCGCGCGACGTCGCCCTGCACGTCGACGGGCTCGGCCACCGAGACGTCGCCGTGCTGACGCTGCCGTTGGACAGCTCGCACGGTCGGGGGCCGGTGACGCCGGCGCGTCTCGCCTCCGCCACCGTCGACGTGACGCTGGATCGTCTGGACGGGGTGCGCGAGGTCTTCCCCGATGCGCCGGCGGTCTCCGCCGCGCACAGCTCCATCGACGAGGGCGTCATCGCGGGTCGCGCGCTTCTCGCCGATGAGGCGAGCCGCCCGACGGCGGTGCTCGCGCAGAGCGACCTGCTGGCGGCGGGCGTCATCCGCGCCGCCGAGGAACGCGGGCTGCGCGTACCGCAGGATCTCAGCGTCACCGGCTTCGACGGGGTCACGGTGGATGGTCTCGGGCGGCACATCCTCACGACGTCCGTGCAGCCGGCGACGCAGAAGGGCAGGGCGGCGGGGGAGCAGGTCACACGGATGCTGCGGGGCGAGAGCACGGCCTCGCAGCACCTGACCTGCCGGTTCCGCGCCGGGACGACGACGGCGACCCCGCCAGCGCGCTGACGCGGCTCAGGAGTGCGGGAAGCCCAGCGGGACCTCTTCGGGATCGAGGTCGTAGATCGCGTAACGGCCGCACTCGATGACGTCGACCTGCATGGCGCCCAGTGAGAGCTCCCAGCTCAGGGTCTGGTCGTCGACGATCAGGAAGCTCACGGCGGTGGTGTCGAAGTCGCGGCGGTTCACCAGCCACGAGTACCCGTTGAGCTGATGATCGACCTGCACGAGCTGCGAGGGATCCTCGAGATGCAGCTTCGGCAGCCGCACCGTCCAGAACTGACCCGCGCCGGACTGATCCGAATCGTCGATCCAGTCGACGACGCAGGCGAGGTCGGCATCCGGCGCGGTCGCGGCGGAGACGACCCTTGGCACGCTGAGCCCGGCTCCGACGAGCAGCAGCACGGCGACGATCGCGGCCGTGGCCCTGGCGACGGCGGGGGACAGGCGCGAGAGGGACTTCGGGTCGGCGACGAGTGCGAGCAGGGGTGCGAAGACGACCGGCTCGAGGTACCGTGCCGCGTTCGTCCCCAGGGCGATCGCGCCGATCACGACGAGGAGCGGCAGCACCCAGGCGGATGCCGCGACCAGCCGCTCTCCTCGGGTGGAGGCCCGCACGGTGCGGTGCACGGCGAGCACCACGAGGCCGGTGACGACCACTGCCCCGACCCAGCCCAGCGGCGTCGAGAGACGATCGAAGACCAGCTCGCCGTAATAGGCGGCGGACTCCGGCCACAGTTGCGGTTTCGCGTATCCGAGACCCGAGTTCTCGATCCATGCCGTGAACGGAATGCGACCCAGAAGCCCGACGGCTGTCCCGCCGGCGATCCACCACAGCAGTGCGAGCATGCGGGCGCGATCGTTCGCGCGCAACGCGGCGAACCCGAGGATCGCGCCGAGCGGCACGGTCGCCCACACCAGATACAGCGGATTCGAGAGCGTCGTGACGGCCGCCACGATGCCGAGGGCGACGAGCATGCCGCGTCGGGGGCCGCTCCGATCGCACACTCGCCGTGCGATCCCGATCGACGCGATCACGGCGATCACGGTGGCGGAGTAGTACGTGGTCGTGAGCAGCAGCGACGCGATCTCAGCCGACTCGCGCGCTGCGCCGGTCTCGCTGACCGCGATCACGCCGAACGCGGCGATCGCGGCGAGCGACCACGTGACCGGTGCCCTGCCCGGCGCGCGTCGACCCGCGACGAGCCGCACCGCGCCGTACAGGGCGATCACGTTGATGATCGCGTTCACGAGCAGCAGCGCGTCGATGCCGAGGGGGAGCGCCAGTCGCAGCAGCGCGAACATCGCCGACTCCGGGAGGAACAGGACCGTGGACATCGCCCAGTCCCACCCCTGACCCTCGAGGATCGAGCGGACGAACATCGGCACGACCAGCGAATCGCCATCCCGCAGCAGCAGGTCGACGCGGTCGGTCGATGCGACCTGCCCTGTGACGATCACTGCGATCGCCGCAGCGCCGAGCCAGCCGAGGAGTTCGCGCAGCCATCCGTGTCTCACGGCATCCACTCTCGCATGCCGGTCTCTGCGGAACGTCCGTTCAGGCCGGGCGCGTGTGCGAACGGAAGCTCGAGTTTCTCGTGTCGCTCGTAGACTTCAGAGCGTGACCGAGCCCATCCTGCCCCGCATCCGTCCGGAGATCGCCGCCCTTCCGCCCTACCGTCAGGGCAAGCAGGCCGGTGCCGATGCGTTCAAGCTCTCCAGCAATGAGAACCCGTTCGATCCGCTGCCGTCCGTGGTCGCGGCGCTGCAGAGCACGGTGCCGGTCAACCGCTACCCGGATGCCACGGCAGGGGCCCTCCGCGTCCGACTGGGGGAGCGGTACGGCGTCGAAGCCGATGCCGTGCACGTCGCCGCCGGGTCGGTCTCGATCCTCTACCAGCTGATCGTGGCTTCGGCCTCCGTCGGCGACGAGGTGATCTACGCCTGGCGCTCGTTCGAGGCGTATCCCGGCATCCCGCTGATCGCGGGAGCGACGAGCGTGCAGGTGCCGCTGCGCTCCGATGCGACGCACCATCTCGACGCCATGGCGGATGCCGTCACAGACCGCACCAGAGCCATCATCGTGTGCACCCCGAACAACCCCACGGGACCCATCGTCACCAGTGCGGAGTTCGCCGCGTTCGTGGCGCGTGTGCCCGCCGACGTCCTGATCATCCTCGACGAGGCGTACGCCGAGTTCGTCACGGCGCCCGGTGCGGTCGACGGCCTGAAGGAGCGTCTTTTCGAGACGCACCCCAACGTGGTGATCCTGCGCACGTTCTCGAAGGCGTTCGGCCTCGCCGGACTCCGCATCGGCTACGCGATCGGCCACCCGCGGGTGCTGGATGCCGCGCGCAGCACCGGCATCCCGTTGTCCGTCACCTCCGCCGCCGAGCGGGCCGCGATCGCCAGCCTGGATGCCGAGCCGGAGCTGCGCGAGCGCGTCGGCGTGATCGTCGAGCGCCGCACGCGCCTGCGCGATGGCCTGCGCGCCCAGGGCTGGGAGGTTCCGGATGCCCAGGGCAACTTCGTCTGGCTGCCCACCGGGGAGCGGACCGATGAGATCGCTGCCGCGTTCGTGGCATCCGACCTCATCGTGCGGCCGTTCTCCGGCGACGGCATCCGCATCTCGGTCGGCGAAGAGGCATCGATCGAGAAGGTGCTGGCCGTCGCGGCATCCGTCCTCTGACCGGTGATTCTGCGTATTCCGGGCAGATACAAGGGCCCCCTAGCTATGCGTGACGGGGCATGCGAGCGCGGGTAGCGTGGGGCGGGTGACCTCATCTGAGACCCCACTCGTACGAGTACTGGAAGCCGACGGCAGCTTCGCGCCGACCGCCGCCGCCGAACGGTATCTGCCGCTGATCGACGCCCTCACGGATGCCGAACTCGAGCAGTTCTACCGCGACATGGTCGTCATCCGCGCCATCGATACCCAGGCCACCAACCTGCAACGGCAGGGGCAGCTCGCGCTGTGGCCGCCGAGCCGCGGACAGGAGGCGGCCCAGGTGGGTTCGGCCAGAGCCGCCCGAGCGCAGGACACGATCTTCCCGTCCTATCGCGAGCACGCCGTGACCCGCATCCGCGGCGTCGACCCCGTCGACATCATCAAGCTGATGCGCGGCGTCTCGCACGGCGGCTGGGATCCGAGCGACCCGAAGAACGGCAACACGCGGCTGTACACGCTGGTCCTCGGTTCGCAGACGCTGCACGCCACCGGATACGCGATGGGGCTCGTGTTCGACGGCCGCACCGGCACCGGAGACCCCGAGCGCGACGAGGCGGTCGTCGTCTACTACGGCGACGGCGCCTCCAGCCAGGGCGACGTGCACGAGGCGATGGTGTTCGCCGCGAGCTACCAGGCGCCGACCGTGTTCTTCCTGCAGAACAACCACTGGGCGATCTCCGTGCCGGTCGCAACGCAGTCCCGCGTTCCGCTCGTCGAGCGCAGCGCCGGTTACGGCATCCCCAGCGTCCGCGTCGACGGCAACGACGTCCTCGCCAGTTACGCCGTCTCGCGCACCGCTCTCGAGGAGGCGCGCAGCGGCCAGGGGCCCCGGGCGATCGAGGCCGTGACCTACCGCCTCGGCGCGCACACGACGAGCGACGACCCCACGAAGTACCGCGGCAGCGATGAGGAGGACGAGTGGGCCCAGCGCGACCCGATTCCCCGCATGCGCGCGTATCTCGAGGGCCGAGGTGCTGCGGCATCCTTCTTCGCCGACGTCGAGTCCGAGGCCGCCGACGCCGCCGAGGATCTGCGCGTGCGCACCCTCGAACTGCAGCCGCCCACGGTCGACTCCATGTTCGCGCACGCGTACAGCGAGCCGCACCCGCTGATCGACCAGCAGCGGGAATGGCTGGCGCGCTACGAGGCATCGTTCGAGGGGGAGCAGGCATGACCATCGAGACGATGCCGTTCAGCAAGGCGCTCAACGCGGGCCTGCGCAAGGCCATGGACGACGACGCGAAGGTCCTGCTCATGGGCGAGGACATCGGCAAGCTCGGCGGGGTGTTCCGCATCACCGAGCACCTGCAGCGCGACTTCGGCGAGCAGCGCGTGCTCGACACGCCGCTGGCCGAGTCGGGGATCGTCGGCACCGCGATCGGCCTGGCCATGGCGGGGTTCCGTCCCGTCATCGAGATCCAGTTCGACGGGTTCGTCTTCCCGGCGTTCGACCAGATCACCACGCAGCTGGCGAAGCTCACGAACCGTCACGAGGGGCTGCTGAGCCTGCCGATCGTGATCCGCATCCCGTACGGCGGGCACATCGGGGCGGTCGAGCACCACCAGGAGAGCCCGGAGGCGTACTTCGCGCACACTCCCGGTCTGCGCGTCGTGAGCCCGTCGACGCCGAACGATGCGTACTGGATGATCCAGGACGCCATCCGCTCCAACGATCCCGTCATCTTCATGGAGCCGAAGAGCCGGTACTGGATCAAGGGCGAAGTCGATCTGTCGGCGCCCGCGGTGCCGCTGCACTCCTCCCGTGTCGTCCGTCAGGGCACGGATGTCACGCTGGTCGGTCACGGAGCCATGGTCGCGACCCTGCTCCAGGCGGCGGCGCTGGCGGATGCCGAGGGAACCAGCTGCGAGGTCGTCGACGTCCGCTCGCTGTCACCGGTCGATTACGGGCCGATCCTCGACTCGATCCGCAAGACAGGGCGCATGGTCTACGCGCAGGAGGCGCACGGCTTCGTGAGCGTCGGCAGCGAGATCGCCGCGACCGTCATGGAGCAGGCGTTCTACGCGCTGGAGGCGCCGGTGCTGCGCGTGTCCGGCTTCGACGTCCCGTTCCCGCCGGCGAAGCTCGAAGGCGTCTTCCTCCCGGATGCCGATCGCATCCTCGAGGCTGTCGACCGCTCTCTCGCCTACTGATCCCATCCGCTCCCTGAGCCTGTCGAAGGACATGAACATGAGCACGCAGAACTTCACCCTCCCGGATGTCGGCGAGGGCCTCACCGAGGCCGAGATCGTCGCGTGGAAGGTCGCCCCCGGTGATCGGGTCGCCATCAACGACGTCATCTGCGAGATCGAGACGGCCAAATCGCTCGTCGAGCTCCCGTCGCCGCACGCCGGCACGGTCGGCGAGCTGCTCGTCGCCGAGGGGACGACCGTGGAGGTCGGTACGCCGATCATCTCGTTCGTGTCGGATGCCGAGGCGGCAGCGCCCGCGGCCCCGGAGGCTCCGGCGGCCCCAGCCGCGGAGGAGGGCGGCGGTTCGGTTCTGGTCGGCTACGGCAGCGGCACAGGAGCGACGTCCCGGCGCAAGCGCACGGCGCAGCGCCCGGTGCGCTCGTCGGTGGGCGTGATCGCCAAGCCGCCGATCCGCAAGCTCGCCCGTGACCTCGGCGTCGATCTGGCCTCCGTCACGCCCACCGGAGCGGACGGCGAGGTGCTGCGCGAGGACGTCGTGAAGCATGCATCGCAGGCGAGCGTGTTCCGCAACATCGAGACGCCGGAATGGGGCGAGGTGCGCGAGGAGACCAGGCCCGCTCCGCAGGCCGCGCCGGTCGGTGTCGCACGCGGCGTCGCGCCGACGGCATCCGCTTCCGCAGCTCAGGATGCCGAGGCGCGCAGCGAGGCGATCCCCGTGAAGGGCGTGCGCAAGGCGAGCGCCAACGCGATGGTGCAGAGCGCGTACACCGCACCGCACGTGACGGTGTGGAAGGACGTCGACGCGACCCGCACCATGGAGCTCGTCAAGCGCCTGAAGACCTCGCCGGACTACGCCGATATCCGGGTGTCTCCGCTGCTGATCGTCGCTCGCGCGGTCATCTGGGCTGTCCGCCGCAACCCGATGGTCAACGCGGCGTGGGTCGAGACCGAGAACGGTGCCGAGATCCGCGTGCGCCACTACGTGAACCTCGGCATCGCCGCGGCAACCCCTCGCGGCCTGCTCGTGCCGAACATCAAGGACGCGCAGGACCTCAGCATGAAGGACCTCGCCAGGGCGCTCAATCGCCTGACGCTCACGGCGCGCGAGGGCAAGACGCCGCCGGCCGACCAGCAGGGCGGCACGATCACGATCACCAACATCGGAGTGTTCGGGATGGATGCCGGAACCCCGATCATCAACCCCGGCGAGGCGGGCATCGTGGCGATGGGCACGATCAGCCAGAAGCCGTGGGTCGTCGACGGCGAGGTGCGGCCGCGCTACGTGACGACCGTCGCCGGCTCGTTCGACCACCGCGTGATCGACGGCGACAGCATGAGCCGCTTCGTCGCCGATGTCGCCGCGATCCTCGAGGAGCCTGCGCTGCTCGTCGACTGACGCACGACGGAGGGATGCCGGGACGCCGGTGTCACCGCGCCGCGAGCCGCCGCTCGGCCAGCCGCGGAACCGCCCGCTCGCGTGCGGCACGGCGCGCGCTCGCCACGGCGCCCAGGGACACGACCTCGGCACCCAGGGCGGAGGCGAGCAGCTCCGGTGCCGGCAGGTGCAACTGCGTCGGAAGGATGCCTCGGGCGGCGGCGAGCACCGGCTCGACGCTCTCAGCCACAGCGCCGCACACGATCACCTTCGCGGGGTCGTACATGCTGCCGAGCACGCCGACGATGGTGGCCAGAGTCGCGCCGACGCGCCCCGTGACGAGTGCCGCATCAGGATCCCCGGAGGCCGCGAGCGCGAGGACCGCGCGCGGATCCACACGGTCGGCGTCTGCGAGGCGGCCGACGACCGACGTGCGCGTGATCTCGCCCTCCTCGACGGCTTCCCGCACCCGGTCGTGCAGCGCATGGCTCAGGCCGAACGCCGATCCGACGCCGATGATGTGATCGAAGACGACGCCCTCGCCGACGCCGCCATGCGCTCCGTGGAGCAGCTGACCGTCGACGACGACGCCGCCGCCGAAGCGCTCGCCAGCGAGAAGCGCCACGTAGTCGCGGCATCCGATCGCGCCGCCTCGGGGGTCGGAGCCCTCCGCGACCGCGGCGAGCAGCGCGTCGTTCTTGATCTCGACGACCGGCGCCCAACGTTCGAGCGCGGCGGCCAGTCCGGGATTCGTGCGCTCCCAGAAGCCCTGGGGGTGCGGCGGTGAGACGCCGGCGCGGTTGACCGGCGCGGCGACGCCGACGCAGATCGCGAGGATCTCATCCCGTGGGGTGCCGGTCTCCTCGAGCGCCGCTCCGATCCGCCCGAGGATGGTCGCGCGCCGTTCGTCGGGGGAGTGGCCGGGGTCGAGATCGGTGCGGTGATGCACGAGCGTGTGCTCGAGCGGGTCGGCGATCGTGACCGCGAGGTGGGTGTCCCCGGCATCCACTCCGACGACGACGCCGAGTTCGGACGAGAGCGCGAAGCGGCGCGCCGGGCGTCCGGAACGATAGCTGCCCGCCTCGCGCGCGTTCGGCAGCTCGCGCAGGATGTCCGCGCTCACCAGTGTGTCGATGGCTTCGATGGTCGTCGAACGCGTCAGAGACGTCGTCGCCATCGCGTCGGTCGCCGTGAAGACACCGGCGTCCCAGGCGAAGTCGAGCACGGCCCCGACGCTCGCGCGTCCGGTGCCGAGGTCTCCGGCGATTTCTGCCACAGCTCTTGACCTCCCCGGTCCTCCAATGAGAGAGTACCGTCCAGCGAAGTAAATTCGCTCACTAGATTTAATCTACGGATCTAAAAATCCACGGAAGGACGACGGTGTCTTCGAAATCCACATCCTTGGCGCGATGGGCGGCTGGAACGGCCGCATTCGCCCTGCTGGGGACGGCCCTGGTCGGCTGCTCCGCCGACGGGCGCGAGACCATCCGCTTCACGTTCAGCAAACGCGAGGCGATCCCGTTCATGACCGATCTCGTGGCCGAGTACAACGCGTCGCAGGACGACGTGCGCGTCGAGATCGACACCTCGGGTGTCGATGTCGTGTCGGCGAGCTTCGTGCGGGGCAACCCGCCGGACATCATGCTCGCCAACTACAACTACGAGATCGCCCGTTTCGTGCAGCGCTGCGCCCTGACCGACCTGTCCGATACCGACGCAGCCGCGAGCAGCCGTGAGGATCTGCAGTCGCTCATGGATCAGTACGGGTCGTGCGAGGGGCGCACGAGCGCCCTGCCGTACTCGGTGATGGCGGCATCCGTCATCTACAACAAGGAGATCTTCGACGAGCACGGCCTCGACGTCCCCGAGACCTGGAGCGAGCTGCTCGCGGTCTGCGACGAGCTCCAGGCGGCCGGCATCACCCCGTTCTACGGCACGTTCAAGGACGACTGGACGGTCGGCCAGGGCTGGTACGACTACGCCGTCGGCGGGTCGCTGGACGTCATCGAATTCTTCGACGATCTGGCAGCCGAAGGCGCCGACGTGGGGCCGGACTCGGACGTCTCGTTCCAGAAGGACTTCGCAGATCCCATGGATCGGATGCTGCAGCTCACAGAGTCCTATGTCAACGAGGACGCCCCCAGTCGCGGCTACGGCGACGGCAACCTCGCCTTCGCGAACGGCGAGGCGGCGATGTATCTGCAGGGGCCGTGGGCGTTCAGCGAGATCGCCAAGACGTCGCCGGACCTCGAGCTCGGCACGTTCCCGCTGCCGATGACCGACGATCCGGACGACCTCGCGGTGCGGGTCAACATGGACCTCGCGGCCATGATCCCCGAGGGCTCGCAGCACCAGGATGCCGCGCGCGACTTCCTCGAGTACCTGTACCTCCCCGAGAACATCGAGACCTACAACGCCTCCCAGCTCGGCTTCACTCCCACGAAGGATGCCGAGGCGCCCGATGATCCCCGGGTCGCCGGGATGATCCCGTACTACGACGCCGGGCAGGTCTACCAGGGCCCGTCGGTGCTCGTCCCGAAGACGATCCCGGTCTTCAACTACACGCAGGCCATGGTGCTCGGCGGTGACCCCAACGCGCTCCTCGCCACGATGGACGCGGATTGGGCCCGGTTGGCGTTCCGTGCGCCGGCGCCATCGACCCAGGCGGAGGAGTCCGAGTGATGAGTACCACGACCACGATCGTCACGCAGGGGGACGCGAAGGTGCGACGCAGCTCGCGTCGGGTCGAGCCGATCTACTACCTGTTCCTGCTGCCGAGCCTGCTGCTGTTCACGCTCGCCATCACCGTACCCGGCGTCATCGGGATCTTCTTCAGCTTCACCGACTCGATCGGCATCGGGGAGTGGAGCTTCATCGGATTGACGAACTACGTCGCGCTGTTCAGCGACCCGGCGATCCTGCAGAGCTACCTGTTCACGTTCGGGTTCTCGATCGCGACCGTCATCGTCGTGAACATCGCGGCCTTCCTGCTGGCGGTCGGGCTCACCTCCCGTGTGCGGTTCAAGACCGGGCTGCGGACGATCTTCGTGATCCCGATGGTGATCTCGGGCATCATCATCGCGTACGTGTTCAACTTCCTGTTCTCGAACTCGCTGCCCGCTCTGGGGGCGGCGCTGGGCATCGACGCACTGAAGACGAGCCTGCTCGCGAATCCCGATCTCGCCTGGGTCGCGATCGTGATCGTGACCGCATGGCAGGCGGTCCCAGGGACGCTGCTCATCTACATCGCCGGGCTCCTGTCGGTGCCGGGTGAGGTCTACGAGGCGGCCGACATCGATGGGGCGAACAAGTTCCAGCAGCTCATCCGCATCACACTGCCTCTGGTCGCGGGGTACGTCGTGATCAACGTGATCCTCGGCTTCAAGGGCTTCCTGAACGCCTACGACATCATCGTCGGCCTCACCAACGGAGGGCCTGGTACCTCCACTCGCAGCGTCGCGATGACGATCATCGCCGGCTTCAACGGCGGCGACTACGCGTACCAGATGGCGAATGCGACCATCTTCTTCGTCGTGGCCGTCCTCATCTCCCTCGTTCAGCTGTCGCTGACGCGCGGAAGGAACGCATTCTGATGTCAACGCAGACCATCACCACTCAGACCGCCTCCGGCAGGAAGCCGCGCATCCGCATGGAGCGGGTGAACTGGTCGGGAACGATCATCCTGATCCTGTGCACCGTCACAGTGCTGCTTCCGCTGTACGTCACGATCTCGATGGCGTTCAAGACAACGGGGCAGGCCGTCGACGGCAACGCCTTCTCGCTGCCGGCGCCGTTCTCGATCGACGGCTTCGTCGAGGCGTGGAACCTCACGAAGTTCCCCGTCGGCGCGGCGATCTCGCTGCTCGTCACCGCCGGCACCGTCGTGGCGACGATCATCCTCGCGGCCTTCGCCTCGTACGCCATCGTGCGCAACTGGGACCGCCGCCTGTTCCGCTATTCGTTCTTCTACCTGCTCGCCGCGATGTTCATCCCGTTCCCCGTGGTGGCGCTGCCCCAGATCCAGCTCACCGGCCGGATGGGCCTGGACAACCCGCTGGGCGTCATCATCCTGGCCACGATGTTCCAGCTGAGCTTCAGCGTGCTGCTGTTCACGGCGTTCCTGCGGTCGATCCCGCTGGAGCTCGAGGAGAGCGCGCGCATCGACGGGGCGACGACCTGGCAGACCTTCTGGAAGCTCATCTTCCCGCTGCTCGCGCCGATGAGCGCCACCGTCGGCATCTTCGCGTTCCTGTACGCGTGGAACGACTTCATGATGCCGTCGCTGATCATCTCCGATCCGGCCTTGCAGACGCTGCCGGTTCGTCAGAACCTGTTCCAGAACCAGTTCAGCAACAACTACAACATCTCGTTCGCCTCGTATCTCATGGCCATGGCGCCGGCGATCGTGGCCTATCTGTTCACGCAACGCTGGGTCATGGAAGGCGTCACGCAGGGCGCCGTCAAAGGCTGACCCGCACCACCGATCCACCCCGAAAGAAGGAGTTCTCTCACTCATGACCGATGCGCTCGTCATCGACACCCCCGACGACCAGAAGACCCCCGCCTGGTGGCGTCAGGCCGTCGTCTACCAGATCTATCCGCGCAGCTTCGCGGACGCGAACGGCGACGGGCTGGGGGACATCACCGGCATCCTGTCGCGCGTCGACTACCTCGCCGAGCTGGGCATCGATGCGGTGTGGCTGAGCCCGTTCTACCCGTCGGCGCTCGCCGACGGCGGGTACGACGTCGCCGACTACCGCGATGTCGATCCGCGCCTCGGGACGCTGGCGGACTTCGATGCGATGGTGGCGGCGCTGCACGAGCGCGGCATCCGCGTCGTCGTCGACATCGTGCCGAACCACACCTCGAACCTGCACGTGTGGTTCCAGGAGGCGCTCGCCGCCGGCCGCGGCTCGGCCGAGCGCGAGCGCTACATCTTCCGCGAGGGGACCGGCGTCGACGGCTCCGAGCCGCCGACGGACTGGCAATCCACGTTCGGCGGCGGTGCGTGGGAGCGCGTCGACGACGGCCAGTGGTACTTCCACCACTTCGCCGTCGAGCAGCCGGACCTGAACTGGGCGAACCCCGAAGTGCGCGAGGACTTCCTCGAGACGCTGCGCTTCTGGTCCGACCGTGGAGTGGACGGCTTCCGCATCGACGTCGCCCACATGCTCACGAAGGACTTCGCCGACCCGCTGCCCAGTCGCGTCGAACTGGAGGCGATCCCGCGCGACGGAAATCACCCGCTGTTCGATCGCGACGACGTGCACGAGGTGTACGCCGCATGGCGGGAGGTCTTCAACGCCTACGACCCGCCCCGGACCGCGGTAGCGGAGGCCTGGGTGGAGACGCCCGAGCGCCGCGCGAAGTACGCCTCGGCCGATGGTCTCGGCCAGGCGTTCAACTTCGACCTGCTCGTCGCCGACTTCGACGCGGCGCAGTTCCGCGCGATCATCGCCGACAACCTCGCCCAAGCTCGGGCCACCGGCTCGTCGACGACGTGGGTGCTGTCGAATCACGACGTGACTCGGCATGCGACCCGCTACGGCCTGCCGCCGCTCGCCGGCCGGACGGTGAAGCAGGGCACCGAGTGGGTGGCCGCCGGCGGCCCCGAGGATCAGCTCGACCGCGTGGGCGGGCTCCGTCGTGCACGGGCGGCGACGCTGCTGCTGCTCGGGCTCCCCGGCAGCACCTACCTGTACCAGGGTGAGGAGCTGGGCCTGCACGAAGTGGCGGGGATCACTCCGGAGCAGCGCCAGGACCCCGCCTTCTTCCGCGGCGGAGCCTTCGACGGCCTCGGCCGCGACGGATGCCGCGTGCCGCTGCCCTGGACCGCCGATGGCCCCTCGTTCGGATTCGGCACGGCAGGGGCGCATCTGCCCCAGCCGGCGTGGTTCGCCGAGCACGCCGTGGGTGCCGAGGCTCCCGACCCGTCATCGACATTGTCGTTCTACCGACGGGCCCTCGCTCTGCGCCACGAGCTGCAGACGGAGGAGGCGCTGGAATGGATCGAGACCGGTCGCTCCGACGTGCTGCGCTTCGGCCGCCCGAACGGATGGCAGGTCGTCAGCAACTTCGGTACCGAGCCGTTCGCCCTCGATGCGTATGCCCGCATCGTGCTCTCGAGCGGTGCGGATGCCGTGGCATCCGTCCCCGGTGAGACGACTGTCTGGATCGCACCGACCGCCTGACCCTGGTGTCGCGAATGGCCGTCTCGATCGCATCGAGGCGGCCAATTCGTGTGCCGGGATCAGCCCACGCCACCCGATTTTGAGAATCATTCTCATGAACGTACGATGAGGGTATGAAGAAGTCCGTCGCCGCTCTCGCACTCGTGTCCGCATCCGCCCTTGTTCTGGCAGGATGCTCGACCACTCCGAGCGCTGAAGGCGGGACGGGCGGCACCGACGGATTGACCGTGGTCGCCACCACGAACGTCTACGGCTCGCTCGCCGAGCAGATCGGCGGCGATCGGGTCTCGGTCACCTCGATCATCGAGTCCGCCTCGCAGGACCCGCACTCGTATGAGGCTTCGGCCCGCGACCGCCTCACCGTGCAGGAGGCCGACCTCGTCATCGAGAACGGTGGCGGCTACGACTCGTTCATCGAGGATCTCCTCGAGGGCTCGGATGCCGCGACCATCACGGCCGTCGAGTTCGCGCACGACTACCCCGGCAACGAGGGCCACGAAGAGGATGCCGAGGCTCACGCGCACGAGGAAGAGCACGCCGAGGAAGAGCACGGCGACGAGCACGAGGGCCACGACCACATCGAGGGGTTCAACGAGCACGTCTGGTTCGACCCGCACACCATGGTCCACGTCGTCGAGGACATCGCGGCTGAGCTCACGGCCCTCGACCCCGACGGCGAGGCGGACTTCGCCGCCGCCGCGGACGACATCATCGCCGACCTCGAGGGCTACGAGGCCGACCTCGCCGAGCTGAACACGCAGTACGCCGGCACCGGCGTCTTCATCACCGAGCCGCTGCCCGGATACATCGCCGAGGCTGCCGGGCTCACCGACGTGACGCCCGAGGGGTTCGCCGAGGCCGTCGAAGAAGGCACCGACGTGTCGCCGGCGACGCTGCTGGCCGCGATCGAGGTCATCCAAGCGGGCGACGCCTCCGTCCTGCTGACCAACGCGCAGACCGGTGGTGCCGAGACCACCCGCGTGGAGGAGACCGCCGAGGCCGCAGGCATCCCCGTCGTCGCGTTCACGGAACTGCTCGAGGACGGATCGTCGTACTCTGAGTGGATGGCCGACGCGATCCAGAACCTCGCCGACGCGCTCGCATCGTGAGCGCGGCGGGCATCGAACCCGCGCACGACGCCGCCGCACCCATCCTGACGATCCGCGAAGCCGCCATCCAGCGCGGCGAGCGAGAACTGTGGGCGGGGCTCGACCTCGACGTCCGACCCGGCGAGTTCATCGCCGTGCTCGGTCCGTCCGGCTCGGGTAAGACGACGCTGCTGAGGGCCATCCTCGGGTTGCAGGACCTCTCTGCCGGGAGCATCCGCGTCGGGGGATCGCCCGTGCACCGCGGCAACCCGCGCATCGGCTACATCCCGCAGCAGCGCCCGTTCCCGCCGGACACCAGCATGCGGGCCCGCGATGTCGTCGCGCTCGGCGTGCAGGGGACCCGCTTCGGATTCCCTCTGCCGCGCCGCGGCGATCGCGAACGCGTCGAAGAGCTCCTCGACGCGGTCGGAGCGAGCGAGTTCGCCGATCGCAGGGTCGGGCTCCTCTCCGGCGGCGAGCAGCAGCGCCTGCGCGTCGGCCAGGCGCTCGCCGATCATCCCGATCTGCTGCTGTGCGATGAGCCGCTCTCGGCGCTCGATCTCGCCAATCAGCGGGCGGTCACCGACATCATCGACCGGCAGCGCCGTGATGGCGCCGCCGTGCTGTTCGTCACGCACGACATCAATCCGATCCTCGGTCGCGTCGACCGCATCCTCTACATCGCGGGTGGTCGCTTCGTGCTCGGCACCCCGGACGAGGTGCTGCAGAGCCGCGTGCTGACCGACCTCTACGGCACTCCCGTCTTCGTCCTCCGCGCCGGAGACCGCCTGGTCGTCGTCGGGATCCCGGATGCCGAGCCGCACCACGATCACGAGGAGCACGCATGATCGCCCCCATGGTCGACTGGAGCGACGTCTTCTCGTTCGAGGACTACGGCGCTCTCGTCGCGCTGCTGTCGAACTCGATCATCGCGGGTGCGATCCTCGGACTCGTCGGCGGGCTCATCGGAGTCTTCGTCATGCAGCGCGATCTCGCGTTCGCCGTGCACGGCATCAGCGAGCTGTCGTTCGCCGGCGCCGCAGCGGCGCTGCTGTTCGGCGGGAGCGTCGTGATCGGGTCGATCGGCGGAGCGCTCGTCGCTGCGATCCTCATCGGACTCCTCGGATCGAAGGCCAGGGATCGCAATTCGATCGTCGGCGTGCTGATGCCGTTCGGCCTCGGCCTCGGCATCCTGTTCCTGTCGCTCTACGACGGACGCAGCGCGAACCGCTTCAGCCTGCTGACCGGCCAGATCGTCTCGGTGTCCAACCCCGACCTCGGCTGGCTGATCGGCATCTGCGTGGTCGTGCTGCTGGGTCTGCTGCTGATGTGGAACCCGCTGCGCTTCGACTCCTTGGATGCCGTTGCGGCTTCGGCGCGCGGCATCCCGACCAGGGCCATCAGTCTGGTGTTCATGATCCTGCTGGGTCTCATCGTCGCCGTCGCCGTGCACATCATCGGCGCGCTGCTGGTGATGGCGCTGCTCGTGACACCGGCGGCCGCCGCGATGCGGGTGGCGGCGGGGCCGCTCACGGTGCCGCTGCTCGCAGCGCTGTTCGGTTTCGTCTCGGCGGTCGGCGGCATCCTGCTCGCGCTCGCAGGCACCTTGCCGGTGAGCCCCTACATCACCACGATCTCGTTCCTGATCTACGTGGTGTGCTGGGTCATCCAGCACCAGCGAGGACGCGTGCGCCGGAAGGCCTGATCACCGCCCGACCGGCGGGGTGAGAGGCCTCCCAGCCCCGCGCAAGGCCCGCGGCCTAGAATCGGGGCATGGCTCAGCGCAACACCTGGCAGCGCGAGCGCGTGCGCGATGCCCTCGCCGATGCGCGCGGATTCGTCAGCGCCCAGTCCCTGCACGCCACCCTCCGAGACGAGAACACCGGCATCGGGCTGGCGACGGTCTATCGCGCCCTCGCGGGTCTCGCGGCATCCGGCGACGCCGATTCGCTGCAGAGCCCCGAGGGTGAGGCTCTCTATCGCGCCTGCTCGACGCAGGGGCATCATCACCACCTGATCTGCCGCTCGTGCGGTCTGACGGTCGAGATCGAGGCCAAGGACGTCGAAGCCTGGGCTCACCGCACGGCCGCCCTGCACGGGTTCACCGAGGCGGCGCACGTCGTCGACATCTTCGGCCTGTGCACCCCGTGCGCGAAGAAGAAACAGGCGCAGGAGTCGGCCACCGCGTGAACGTGCTCACCTCTCGACCCTCGACAGCCACAGGGATCCCGGCGAGCTCGGGTAGCCCGTCGCCGATCGTCGGCATCGCCGGCGGCCTCGGCATCCTCGCGGTGCTGTTCGTCATCGACCTGGTGCTCCCGACGCTCTACTCTGTGTCGCTGCCGAACCGGGTCCAGGACGGACTGACGCTCTCGCTGAGCGTGCTGATCGAGGCGCTGCCGTTCGTGATCCTCGGCGTCGTGCTGTCGATCGTCGTGCAGGTGTGGCTCCCAGCCGACGCGATCCAGCGCTGGCTGCCCCGCCGCGCGTGGGCGCGACGGGCCGTGCTGTCGCTGCTCGGGATGCTGATCCCGGTATGCGAGTGCGGCAACGTGCCCTTCGCACGCGGCCTGATGATGCGCGGACTCGCGCCGGCCGAGGCGCTCACCTTCCTCATGGCGGCGCCGATCGTGAACCCCATCGTGATCCTGACCACCCACGCCGCGTTCGGATGGGACGGCGGGATCCTCGTCGCGCGGCTCGTCGGCGGATTCCTCATCGCCAATCTCATCGGCTGGATCTACAGCCGCCACCCCTCCCCGGACGCCCTGCTCACCGAGCGCTTCGTCGCGACCTGCGACCGAGTGACGCATGAGCACGGCACTCCCGTCCGCCGCAGCCTCACGCAGTTCCTCATCGAGCTGCGGGCGGTCATGCCGGCACTCGTGATCGGATCGGCGGTCGCCGGCGCCGTGCAGGTGCTCATCCCGCGCGACGTGCTGCTGGCGATCGGGTCGAACCCCGTGCTGTCGATCGTCGCGATGATGGCGCTCGCCATGACCGTCGCGATCTGCTCGAACGTGGACGCCTTCTTCGCACTGTCGTTCGCGTCGACGTTCTCGCCGGGTGCCATCGTCGCCTTCCTGCTGGTCGGTCCGCTCGTCGACATCAAGATGCTCGCGCTGATGCGCACCACCTTCACCACCCGCACGCTCGTCGGCATCGTCGGCGTCGTGCTGCTGAGCGCGTTCGTCATCGGGATCGGGGTGAACGTCTTTGTCTGAGCAGGTCTCGCGACGCAGTGCGCTGTGGTCGCGGTGGCTGGGCGCCGGCCTCGCCGCCGGACTCTCCGTCGTGACGCTCGGCCTGGCGTTCACCGGACGACTTTCGCTCTACATCAGCCCCGAGTCGGTCTGGTTCGCGGTCGCGGGTGCGATCGTGACGCTCGCCGGCGCGGTGTGGTCGTGCACGCTTCCGCTCGGCGAGGAGATGGATCACGATCACGACCACGGGACGGATGCCTCGGACACCGCCGCATCGCCCAAGCGCACCCTGGCGGCGGTCGGGAGCATCACGGCGGGTGTCGTCGCGTCGGGCGTCGTGATCGCCGGACTCGTGCTGCCCCCGGCATCCCTCTCCGTCGAGCTGGCGATGTCGCGGGCCGGAGAGGCCGGCACCCTGTTCGCCGGAGCGGACACCGTGACCCTCGGCGTTGCCGACACCTCGACGTTCGGCGTGGGGGACTGGGCGAGCGTCTTCGCCACCGCGACGCGTCCGGAGAGCTACGACGGCTCGACCGTGACGCTCACCGGCTTCGTCACCCCCGGTGCCTCAGACGACGAGATGAACCTCTCGAGGCTGGTCATCACGCACTGCGTGATCGATGCGCAGCCGGCGTCGATCCCCGTCGTGTCGGCCTCGTGGTCGAGCGACTACGAAGTGGGCCAGTGGGTCGAGATCACGGGCACGATCACGGCGGATGCCGATGGCACCCTGAACGTGGAGCCCACCGACGTCACCGCGATCGACGAGCCGGGGGATCCGTATGAGTACTGATTCGCCGACCCCGCCGCGGACCAGGGCCGAGATGCGTGCGCTGCGCGAGGCGGCCGAGGCCGCTGCGGAGACGGATGCCGCGTCGGCGGGTGGCGCGGATGGTCGCGTCGCTGATGCTGAGGCGGCCGATCGCGACTCCTCCCGCGGGGACGAGTCGGTTGCCGCGTCGGTAGGGGACCCGGATGGTCGCGTCGCTGATGCGGAGGCGGCCGATCGCGACTCCTCCCGCGGGGACGAGTCGGTTGCCGCGTCGGTAGGGGACCCGGATGGTCGCGTCGCTGATGCGGAGGCGGCCGATCGCGACTCCTCCCGCGAGGACGAGGCGGGTGCCGCGTCGGCGGGTGGCGCGGACGGTCGCCTCTCGGCGTTCGACGCGGCGATTCGCGACACCTCTCGCGGGTACGAGTCCGTGCCGGAGTCTGCGCCGGAGCCGGTCTCCGCTGCGCAGGTGTCGCAGGTGGTCGCCTCGGGGGCCGCGACACGACACGATGCGACCCCTCCCGTGGAGGCGGCGGAGTCCGCACACGCGGCGGACGCGCCAGACGCGGCCCACGCGCCGGACGGACCGGAGCCCGCGGAGGCGCCGACGGCTGCCGAGCCCCGCAACCACCGCTTCCTCATCCTGCTCGGCTCGGTTCTGGGAATCCTGGCGATCGTCGGGGCGACGCTCGGCGTCATCAGCCTGACCCAGGGACCGCGGCTCGTCGCCGAGCAGATCGACCCCGCTCAGGCGATCGAGGTCTCCGGCAGCCGCCTGATCCTCACCACGAACCAGCCCCTGACCGCGATCGATCCGGAGCAGGTCACGGTCGAACCCGCCGTGCCTTTCACGATCGACGCCGCAGGGCGCAGCGTCGGCATCCGCTTCACGGTACCGCTCGACGACGAGACGACCTACGACGTGCGGGTCGCCGATGTCACGAGCACGGGCGGCGGTCCGTCGACGGATCTCACGACGACGTTCACGACCCCGCCCTCCGAGGTGTTCCTTCTCAAGCGGGATGCCGAGGGCGAGGACGGCATCTTCCGCACCGACCTCACCGGCGAGAAGGCCGTGCCGGTCTTCACGGCCGAGCGCATCGACGACTTCCGGGCGACCACGACGCAGCTCGTCGTCGCGGTCGAGGACGAAGAGGGTTCGTCCGTCCTCGTCATGAACCGCGACGGCTCCGACCCGCGCGAGCTGACGCTCCCCGGCGACGGCTTCGTGACCGGGGTGCAGGTGTCCGACCGAGGCGGTCTCGTCGGCTACACCTACTCGGATCGCGAACTCACCGACACCAGCGGCCGTGCGAGCGTGCTCGTCACGCAGCCGCTGGACGGCTCAGGCGAACCGCGCATCGTCGAGGTCGCCGACGTCGAGGCGAGCGTCGCCGAGTGGGAGTTCGTGCCGGACTCCGCCGCGGTCCTGTTCATCGACTGGCAGGGTGCGCTCGCTCTCGAGGATCTCTCCTCGGATGCCGGCACGCAGGCCCTGGGCAACGCGATGAGCATCATGGGCGTGTCCCGCGGGACGTACACCGCGATCATCGAGCGCACCGACGGCAGCGTCGTCGAACTGAATCTCGCGGACGGCTCGGAGGCGCCGCTGCCGGCATCCGAACCGGACTACGGGATCGCGACGACCATCGCACCGTACCCCGGCGGGACGCTGCGGCACATCGTCACGCGCGACGAGAACGGGCTCCCGACCGGGCAGTCCGTGATCCGCGTCGACGACGACGGGGCGGCGACGCCGCTGATCGAGGTGCCGAGCACCGACACGATCCTGCAGGTGTGCGCGTCGCCGAGCGGGCAGTACACGGCCGTCACCGTCGCCCCCGATCTCGCGAACAACCCGTACGACGACCTGCTCGCGCCGCTCCCGCAGACGCTGCACACGCACGTGCTCGACACGGAGACCGGCGAGGAGATCGTCCCCGTCACCGGGTTCGACATCTCGTGGTGCCCGGTGGGACCGGTGTTCTGACCCGTGCTGCACAGGGCTGCTCGCGAGGAGCTCGCAGGCCTGCCCCTCGAGGTCGCGCCGCGACTGCTGGGCGGGCGGCTGCGCACCGTCGTCGACGGCTCCCCCGTGACGCTGCGCATCACGGAGGCCGAGGCGTATCACGGTCAGGGCACGGGTCTCGTGCCCGACCCGGGGTCTCATGCCCGGATGGGTCGCACGGCGCGGAACGCCACAATGTGGGGAGAGCCCGGTCACCTCTACGTGTACCTGAGCCACGGCATCCATTCGTGCGTCAACGTCGTCTGCGCGCCGGACGGCATCGCCGGCGGTGTGCTGCTCCGGGCCGGCGAGGTGGTCGAAGGACAGGATGCCGCGGCCTCCCGATCCGGACGGACGGGACGCGACCTGGCCAGAGGGCCGGGGCGCTTCGGGCAGGTGTCTGGGCTGAGGCATCCGCGCCACGACGGCATCGACGCGGTGACCGGGACGGAGTGGGCCGGCGCGCAGGCGGAGCTGTGGCTCGACGATCCGCTGAGCAGGATCGCGAGCGGGCCGCGGGTCGGAGTCGCAGGGGTGGCCGGTACGCAGGCGTTCCCGTGGCGGTTCTGGATCCCGGGAGACCCGACCGTCTCGGCCTTCCGGTGGGGGCGCGGAGCGGCCGCGGCATCCATGCTAGACTGACTCTTTGTCTGCGCACACTCCTGTGCGCAGTTCGCATGCCGGGCTCGCAAGGACGGCACGCAGACAAGGGATCTTGGGTGAGGCCGTCCGGTCTCACGGTATTGAAGGAGTAATCACATGGCAGCAGTGTGCCAGGTGACAGGAGCTGTTCCCGGCTTCGGTCACAACGTCTCGCACTCGCACCGCCGGACGAAGCGCCGCTTCGACCCGAACGTGCAGAAGAAGACTTACTACGTTCCGTCGCTCGGTCGTAAGATCACGCTCAACGTGTCCGCCAAGGGCATCAAGGTGATCGACGCGCGCGGCATCGAGAAGGTTGTCGCCGACCTCCAGGCGAAGGGTGTGAAGCTCTAATGGCCAAGAAGGCACAGGACGTACGTCCGATCATCAAGCTCCGCTCGACGGCGGGCACCGGTTACACCTACGTGACCAAGAAGAACCGTCGCAACACCCCCGACCGCCTCGTGCTGAAGAAGTACGACCCGGTGGTCCGCAAGCACGTCGAATTCCGAGAGGAGCGTTGATCCATGGCTAAGAAGAGCAAGATCGCTCGCAACGAGCAGCGCAAGGTCATCGTCGAGCGCTACGCAGAGCGTCGCGCCGAGCTGAAGAAGACGCTCGTCGACCCGAACGCCACCGACGAGGCCCGCGAGGCAGCTCGCGTCGGCCTGCAGAAGCTGCCGCGCAACGCGTCGCCGGCCCGCGTCCGTTCGCGTGACGCCATCGACGGCCGCCCCCGTGGCATGCTCACGAAGTTCGGCATCTCGCGTGTCCGCTTCCGTGACATGGCGCACCGTGGCGAGCTGCCCGGCGTGACCAAGTCGAGCTGGTAAGCACTCTCCAGCAATTCTGAAAAGGGCGGGGTTCTTCGGAACCTCGCCCTTTTCGTGTGCCCTGGGATGGTGCTTCTGCGGACCGGGCGCGCTCATTCGCGTCTCCGCACGCCGCTGACTCACCAGGCGACGGGCGCCGTCGCATGCTTCTCGGCCCAGGCGATGGCGTCGTCGGCGATCTGCTCCCACCCGTCCTGGCTGACCAGGCGGTGCGTGCGTCCGGCGTATTCCTTGTACTCGACCACCGCGGGGCTGCCGGTGCCGCGGTACTTCTTCACGATCGCGCGGCCGATGGCCGGCGGTACGACGTGATCGATCTCGCCGGCGAGCACGAGCAGCGGTGCGCGATCGGCACGGGCGTAGTTCACGTGTGTGACACCGCCGGATTCGTTGAACGCCGACGCGACGCCTTCGAAGAACACGCGGTTGTACGAATTCACCGCGTACTGCTCCCAGAGGCGATCGGACTCGGCACGAGAGAGGTCGTTGCCGAACGTGAAGTGGAAGTGCCGCTTCGACAACGGCGTGGCGCCGTTGCGACCGAACGGGTTCGCCAGGATCGGCGTGCCGGTCCAGAGCGTGGACAGGGGGAGCGTCGTGATGCCGGCGGTCTGTCCGGGGGCTACGGCGACGTACGCTGCGCCGACGCCGCGGTCGGCGAGCATCTGCGTGATCACCCCGCCGAACGAGTGGCCCATGATTATCGGCTTCTCGGGCAGTGCGTGGATGATGCGCTCGTAGTGATCGACGATCTGCTTCAGGCCGATGCCCTTCAGCGCGGAGGGATCGCGACGGACGTCTTCGACGCTGCGGTCGTCGATACCCGGCCAGCCGGGGACGATGACCTCGTGGCCGAGGTCGCGGAATCGGTCCGCCCAGGTGTTCCAACTCTGGGGGGTCATCCAGAGGCCGTGGATCAGGACGATCGGGGTTGTGCTGCTCATTTCTTCATCTCCTGTTGTCTGCGATCCGGACCATCCGAATCGTTGTAAGCTGATAGTAGACAGAACGATCGGTCTACGCAAGATATTCCGGACAATCGAGAAATCAGGTTCGGGATGACACGATGAGAGAGGAAGGATCCGATGAGCACTTCGAACACGACACCACGGCCGAGCGCGGCACGCACGCGGCTGCTGGATGCGGCGACCCGACTCTTCTACGAGGAGGGCATCCATGCGGTCGGAATCGACCGCATCATCGCGGAGGCCGGCGTCACCCGCGCCACGCTCTACAAGCAATTCGCCGGAAAGGAGAACCTCGTGCTCGCGTACCTCCGTGGAGAGGACGAGGTGCTGCGAGGGCTGTTCGCCGCCGCCGCAGGCGTGAGCGACGACCCGGAGGTCCTCCTGAACGCCACCGTTGACGGTATAGCCGCGGACGTCCGCGATCGTCACACCCGAGGGTGCCCTTTCATCAATGCGGCCGCGGAGTATCCGGATGCCGACGGCGCCGTGCGCGCGCTGATCTCCGAGCATCGCGAGTGGTTCCGCTCCACGCTCGAATCGCTGGCCGAAGCGGCAGGACTCGACGATCCGACGGATGCCGCGGCATCCCTCGTCCTGCTCAGAGATGCCGCTCTCGTCGGCGGATATCTCGACGGCGACGAGCGTGTGACGCCCGCTTTCGAGCGGGGCGCGCGGGCGCTGATCGCCGCGCATCGTCCACGCTGACCCGTCGGATGCTGTGACGGAAGTGACGAATGTGGCCCGACACGCCGCCGAAAACGTCAAAACCCGCGAAATGACGCGGAAATGTCGGCCATCGTTGATACATTCGAGGCGGTCGAACGACCAGGAGCATCCGCTCCGACCCACACCAACAACGCGACGGGATCCTCGTCGCTGGAGGATGACATGGCTGACAAGTCCATCACCAAGACCGAGCTCGTCGCGAGCATCGCTTCCGCCACCGGCCAGAGCCAGGCCACCGTCTCCGGTGTGCTCGACGCTCTGTTCTCCTCGGTCTCCGACGCTGTTGCCAAGGGCAGCAAGGTCTCGATCCCGGGCTGGATCTCGTTCGAGCAGGTCGACACCGCCGCCCGCACGGGCCGCAACCCGCAGACCGGTGCCGAGATCAAGATCCCGGCCGGCAAGCGCGTCAAGGTGACCGCTGGTTCCAAGCTCAAGGCTGCCGTCAAGTAAGACTGCTTCCTTTCGAAGGCCGCTCCCGTCGAGGGGGCGGCCTTCGTGCGTTCGCCCTGGACCGTTCGCCCTGGACCGTCCGCTTGGGAATCCGCGTCCGCGGCGCCGCGTAGGCTTGACGGGTGACCACGCCAGCGCAGCGGGTCTCGGCGTACCGCATCGCCGGACCCGCGATCCTCCTCATCGCCGGTGTCGTCGCCACCGTTCTCGCCCTGATCTACGGCGGTGGTGCCGAAGCGCCGCGCCTGCTCGACCCGGGCCCCGTCGTGCGCTGGGGTCTGCCCGTCGTCAAGATGCTGAGCAACGTCACGGGCGCCATCATGCTCGGCTCCCTCGTGCTCGCTCTCTTCGCCCTCAAGGTCGGCACCCGGCCCTTCGAACGGGCGATGGATGCTGCATCGGCAGGAGCCGCGGCCTTCACGGTGGCCTCAGGGGCGGCGGCGTTCCTCACGTTCATGTCGGTGTTCAACCCGGCGCTGAGCGCGGATCGGCTCTTCGGCGAGCAGCTGGGGAACTTCCTGCTGAACACGGCGCTCGGCCAGTCCTGGCTCATCACGACCCTCATGGGCGCGACCGTCACGGTGCTGGCCTTCGCCTGGCGCACCTGGACACCGGCTCTGCTCACGGCGATCCTGGCCGCGGCATCCTTCCTCCCGCTCGCCACCCAAGGGCACTCCGGCGACGTCGCCGGCCACAACATCGCGGTCAACTCGATCCTGCTGCACACGATCGGCGCCGCGGTATGGCTCGGCGGCCTCCTGCTCGTCGTCCTGCTGCGCCGCACGCCGGATCTCGACGTCACCGCGCTCGTGCAGCGCTACTCGACGCTCGCACTGGCGGCGTTCGTCGTCGTCGCGGTCTCCGGCCTCGCACGCTCGATCGTCGCGCTGGGGGACTGGGACGGTCTCCTGACGCCGTACGGCGGCATCCTGATCGCCAAGATCATCCTGCTCGTCGCGATGGGCATCCTCGGGGCCTGGTACCGTGCGCGCCTCATCCCCCGGATCGACAAGAACCGCGGGTGGTTCTGGATGCTCGTGCTGTGCGAGGTCGCGCTCATGGGTCTGGCCTCGGGGGCCGCCGCGGCGCTCGCCCGCACCGAGCCGCCGGTGGGAGAGACGCCGCCGGCCGTGCGGACGCCGGCGGAGATCCTCACCGACTCGCCGCTGCCGCCGGAGTTCACGCTCGACCGCTGGTTCACCGAGTGGAACATCGACGTGCTGTGGCTGGTGGCCGGCGGCTTCGGTCTGGTGTTCTATCTGGCAGGGGTCGTCCGGCTGCAGCGCCGTGGCGATCGCTGGCCGATCCACCGCACGGTGTTCTGGGTGTTCGGCGTCCTGCTGCTGGTCTGGGTGACCAGCGGTGCGCTCAACGCGTACCAGGACTACCTGTTCAGCGTGCACATGATGGGGCACATGCTGCTGTCGATGGCGATTCCGCTGCTGCTCGTCTCGGGGGCGCCGATCACGCTCGCCCTGCGCGCGATCGAGAAGCGCGACGACGGGACCCGCGGCGGGCGCGAGTGGATTATGTGGGCCGTGCACTCGCCGTTCGCCCGCGTCGTGACGCACCCGTTCGTGGCCGCGGGGATCTTCATCGGGTCGCTGTGGGCGTTCTACTTCACCGACCTGTTCCGGTGGTCGATGTACGAGCACCTCGGTCACGAGTGGATGATCGCGCACTTCCTCATCTCGGGCTACCTGTTCGTGATGAGCCTGATCGGCGCGGACCCCGTCCCCTACCGACTGCCGTACCCCGGACGCCTCATCACTCTGATCGCCGTGATGGCGCTGCACGCGTTCTTCGGCATCGCGATCATGATGCAGACCGGGCTGATGGTCTCGGAATGGTTCGGTGCGATGGGGCGCACGTGGGGCCCGACGCCGCTGGAGGACCAGTACATCGGCGGCGGCATCGCGTGGTCCGTCGGCGAGATCCCCACGCTGATCCTCGCGATCACCGTCGCGATCCAGTGGAGCCGCAACGACACGAAGGTCCAGCGCCGGCGCGACCGGCACGCGGATCGCACGGGCGAGGCAGAGCTCGAGGAGTACAACGCCCGGTTGGCGGAGCTCGCCGCCAAGGACGCCAGGGCCGCGGCGCGCGAGCGCCGCTGACCCGCTATCCCTCCGCCGGTGACCCGACCAGGATGGATGCCGAGCCGTCGGGGAGGATCGTGATCGTCCCGTTCACCTGGAACGGCACGTCCTCCGACACGTGCTCGATCGACCCGTCGAAGAGGGAGCGGATGTCGACCTCGATGTGCGCCACGGCATCCGTCGCGGGGATCATCCACGAACCGCCGTCCGGCTCGACCGTCACCCGAGGCTGCTGGGCGATCGACCACGTCGGCTCGCCGTCGATCCGATTGGCGACGTCGTAGCCGAACGGGCACGCGGTGGGCTTGAGCACCTGCTGCGTCGTGCAGCCGGTGAGGAACTCCTCGACGCGCTGCTGCACCACGGCGACGAACTCGTCGGTCGCGGTGGCGTTCACGTCGACCGGGGTCGACGTGAGCGGCGCGTCGGCCAGGACGCTGACGCCGGGGGATTCCGAGATCGCGGTGTCGACCGTGACGGAGTACACCCCGGGTGTGAACACGAGCAGCGAGATCGGTGCGGTCGGGTCGGCTTCGGCACCGGATGCCGAGACCTGGCCCCGCTCGAGGGCGAACCCGTTCACGGCGAACCGGTCGGCCCCGACCAGTGACAGCTCAACGGCGGCGAGCGGACTCGCGTTGAAACGCCAGCGCGGTGCGACACCGATCCAGCCGTCCTGCTCGACGCGGAAGGTGCTGACGCCGGGGTGGCCGTTCGCCGAATACGAGACGGTGACGTCGCTGATGCCGTCCTTCTGGCTCGTGGAGACGACCTCGAGATCGGTCAGCGGGGCGAGAGCGGCCTGGCGCAGCAGCGCCTCCGACGCGGTCGGGTCCACACCCGCATCCTCGAGCGTCGCGCGGTCGACGGCGACCCCGGGGACGAGCAGAGCGTCGCCCGCCTTGCCGGCGGCCAGCAGGTCGAGGTACCGGGTCACGAACGAAGCCGGGCTGTAGAACTGCTGGTACAGCGCTGCGCCTCCGGCACCGAGTGCGGCGAGGAGCAGAACGCCGATCAGCACGAGGATCGACAGATCGACCCCGAGGCGCGCGCGCCGGGGCGACCCGGCCGCAGGCTGCTCCATGGCGTCAGTCTATGAGGGGCGTCCTGGGACGAAGCCGAGCATTGCCGGAGGTTGCGGGGCACGGCGACGTACCATGGATGCCGTGTCCCTCCCCGCTCTCTCCGCCGAACAGGAAGCCCTCTTCCGACTGATCGAGGACACCGACGAGCACGTCTTCGTGACCGGCCGCGCCGGCACAGGCAAGTCCACGCTGCTGCAGCACTTCGCCTGGAACACCAAGAAGCAGATCGCGATCTGCGCCCCGACGGGCGTTGCCGCGCTCAACGTCGAGGGGCAGACGATCCACTCGCTGTTCCGGCTGCCGATCGGTCTCATCGCCGACAGCGAGATCGATCAGAGCGATCCGACCCGACGCATCCTGAACGCGATCGAGACGCTCGTGATCGATGAGGTCTCGATGGTCAACGCCGACCTGATGGACGCCATGGACCGCGCGTTGCGCCAGGCGCGCGGGCGTCGAGCGCAGCCGTTCGGCGGCGTACAGGTCGTCATGTTCGGCGACCCCTATCAACTCGCCCCCGTACCGCCGCGGGGCGATGAGGCCCGCTACGTCGAGGACCACTACCGCTCGTTCTGGTTCTTCGACGCGAAGGTGTGGGCCGGTGCATCGGGCGATGACGGCCTGCTCGATCTCGGACGCCACGGCGCGCAGCTGCACGTCCGCGAACTGGTGGAGATCCACCGCCAGTCGGATGACGGGTTCAAGGCCATGCTGAACGCCGTCCGGTACGGACGCGTGACCGCCGAGATCGCCGAGGTACTGAACACCCAGGGCGCGCGTCCCCAGCCGGACCCGGAACCGGGCGAGGTGCCGATGATCACGCTCGCCACCCGCAACGACATCGTGAACAGCATCAACCGCCGTCATCTTCTGGCGCTGGGCGGACGGGAGCAGACCGCCAAAGCCGAGATCAACGGCGACTTCGGGCGGGGCGAGTCGAACTTCCCGGCGGATGCCGAGCTCAAGCTCAAGGTCGGCGCCCAGGTGATGTTCCTGCGCAACGACACGGCGATGGCGGGGGAGCCCCCTCGGTGGGTGAACGGCACGATCGGGACCGTCACCCGCATCCTCGGCGGCTCGGTGCGCGTCGACATCGACGGCGAGGAGGTCGACGTCGAGCCGGCGGTGTGGGAGAGGTACCGGTACGCGTACAACCCGCTGACCAAGACGCTCTCGCGCGACGTCGTCGCGGAGTTCACGCAGTTCCCCCTGCGGCTGGCGTGGGCGGTGACGATCCACAAGTCGCAGGGAAAGACGTACGACAGGGCGCTGATCGACCTGGGCTCCGGTGCGTTCGCGCCCGGCCAGACCTATGTCGCGCTGAGCCGGCTGACGTCCCTGGACGGGCTCTACCTGTCTCGGCCGCTGCGGCCGAGCGACATCCGTGTGGACGAGGACGTGCGCCGGTTCATGCGCGCGGCGTGGGAGCGCAACTCGACCCCCGAGGTCACCGCCTGATCAGGCGGCGGCGCGGGCGCGGTCCAGGTCCTCGAACAGCTCGGTGTTGAACCGGTACGCCAGCAGCACTTCGGCGATGACGCGCTCGCGCTCGGCATCGTCCCACGGAGCGGCATCCAGCTGGTCGCGGTAGACGTCCTTGAAGGCCTTCGGGTCGGCGATGTCGTCGAACAGATAGAAGCCGATGCCGTTCGTCTCGAATCCGAAGCGCCGCTGCATGACGCGGCCGATGAAGATCCCGCCGGACAGGTCGCCGAGGTAGCGCGTGTAGTGGTGGGCGACGAAGCCCCCGGGCCACGTGGCGCCGACCTGCTGGATCCGCTCGACGTAGCGCCGTGTGGTGGGCAGCGGCTGGATCCGCGAACGCCAGTCAGCGCCGACGAGGAACTCGAGGTCGGCCTCCAGCGCCGGTAGGCGCGTGAGCTTGTCGCTGAGGAACACCGAAGCGACCCGGTCGTGGCGCATCCGCTCGCCGACCGCCTCGAGCGCCTCGTAGATGAAGTAGTGCTGCGTGACGAGCGCGATGTAGTCCTCGCGCGAGCCCTCGCCGGTCAGCAGCTCGCCCATGAATCCGGCGTGCTCGCTGCGGGAGTGCGACCCGGACGAGCGCTCGCGCAGCGCCGCGGAGAACGACAGGAGTTCGGACATGCCCCCAGTGTAAGGGCAACCTAACCTCTTGCGTAGTGCGGATTTCAGGCGTGCGGTCTCGGTTCGACCCCGAGGCGCTCGCAGGCCGCGTCGTACAGTGCGACGATCTCGCGCCGCACGGCAGGGCGCTCGGCGATCGCGCCGCCCGGCCACGATACGCGCAGCTCCTCGTCGGTGCCGTCTGCCCGCGTGATGCGCCACACCCCGGCGTCGCCGTCGAACCCGGTCATCACGGCATCCGCGATCGGGGAATCGGATGCCGGGGCGAACGCGCGGCCGATGAGCAGGTTGTCATCGGTGTGGTCGCCGTTCATGTGGCGCAGGACGGCTGCGACCACGTCGGCGTCGAAGGTGTGGGGCACGCCCCTACTGTAGGACGGCGCCGCCCCGAGGAGTCCGGGGTGTCTTTCAGGATGCGGCCTCTAGACTCTCTGGAGATACCCAGGGAGTGGATCAATGCACCTTCTGTCGTCGCGCCGCATCGGCGCAGCAGCAGCCTCAGCCGCGGCGCTCGCGCTCGTTCTGGCGGGCTGCTCCGGTGAAGCGGACGTGACGTACACGCCGCCGCCGCAGGTCGACGGCGCGCTTCCCGAGGACACCGTGGCGCAGATGCAGGCCGCGGTCGACAACGCCATCACGGCATCCGGTTCGTCCGGTGCGATCGTCGGCGTGTGGGTGCCGTGGAGCGGCGAATGGGTCGCGGCGACCGGGACGCAGGCACAAGGCGATGACACCGAGGTGACCACCGACATGTCGTTCCGTGTGGCTGATGTCACCCGGCTGATGACCTGCGACGTCCTGTACGGCATGGCCGACGACGGTCTCATCGAGCTCGACGCGCCAGTGCCGGATTACGTCTCCGGTGTCGCGGACCTGAAGGACATCACTCTGGTCGACCTGTGCAACGGTGCGGGCGGCATCGGCTCCTCCGAGGGGAAGCTGAAGAACGCCTGGCTCACGACGCCCGAGCGCGTGTGGAGCCCTCTGGAGCTCGCGTCCTTCGGCCTCGGTGAGGCGGCATCGACGCCGCGCACCGCGTACCGGGATTCCGACTCCGGCTACCTGCTGCTCGGGCTCGCGCTCGAACGCGCGTCCGGCATGACCGCGTCCGCGCTCATCGACAAGTACGTCACCGACCCGCTCGAGCTCACGCACACGCGTCTGCCCGGATCGAGGGCGGCCGCGGCATCCGATGGTCCAGTGCTGCGCGGCAACCACCTCCCCGCCGTCGAGGGCGGCTACGACTGCACTGCACCGATCGATGTCAGCGTCGCTTCGGCGAGCATGGGCTTCACCGATTCCGGCGCCGTGTCCACGATCGAGGACCTCGGCACCTACATCCAGGCGACGGCCGCGCAGGCGCTGCGCGCCGAGGACGCGGAGCCCGCACGCTTCGGTGCGCCGCTTCCGGCGTCGGCGGGCGCTCCCTCCTGGTATCAGGCGACGGGTGGCGCGTTCCTCGTCGGATCGATGATCGGTCAGCAGGGCTGGACCGCGGGCTACGCCACATCGGCGTACTCGGATCCCGCGACCGGATTCACGGTCGCGGTCACGCTGAACACCTCCGCGTCCGGCAGCAGCATCGCGGCGTATCTCGCGTGGGAGCTGGCCGCGATCGCGTCCAAGGTCCCCGCCGCCGAGGGGCAGACCGCCCCCGAATTCGGACTGCCCTTCACCGCGGAGCAGTACCACGACACGATCGCCTCGGCCGTCACCTGCGCGGCTCCTCCCGCCGGCTGACGACCGTGCCGGATCGCCCGACCGGCTCGCACAAGGCCGTCGAGACGCTGAACTACCTCAAGGCGCGCATCACGCGCGGCGACTGGCCGATCAACAGCCGCATCCCGCGCGAGCCGGAGCTCATGGCGATGATCGGAGTCGGCAAGTCGACCGTGCGCGAGGCCGTCCGTGCGCTTGCGAGCCAGGGGATGCTGGAGCCGATCACCGGCGTCGGGACCTTCGTGCGCTCGCGTACTCCGGTGGCCTCTGTGGTGACGGACCACCTCGCCGAGTACTCCCTCGACGAGGTTCTCGTCTATCGCCGTGCTCTCGAGATGGAGGCCGTGCGGCAGGCCGCAGTGCTCCGCACCGACGAGCAACTGGCGCAGCTGAGGGCCGTCTGCGAGCGCGACCTGCGCATCACCGCCGGCACGCCGTTCGCGAAGGAGCTGGGCGAGACGCCGGGGAGTTTCCACCATCTCGTGTTCGAGGCCTCGGGGAACCGGCTGCTCGCCGGCCTGTACGTCGCCGTCATGCCGGTGATCCGCGGGGCCGTCCGTGGCGGGCGGCTCCGGCACGGTGCGGATCTCGGCGTCTTCGACGAGGACCACGCGGCCATCCTCGGTGCGATCGAGGAACAGGATGCCGTGGCCGCCGCTCTCGCCATGGCGGTCCACCTGGATCACGATCTCGTGGTCGTGGGCTGACCCGACCTCGTCAGTCGACGAGTCCGAGGCGGTGGGCGAGGATCACGGCGTGCACGCGGTCACGGGCGCCGACCTTCGCCAGCACCCGGCCGACATGCGTCTTCACCGTGGACTCGCTGAGGAAGAGCGTCTGCGCGATCTCGGTGTTGGAGAGTCCGAGAGCGATCTGGACGAACACGTCGCGCTCCCGCTCGGTGAGGGACGCCGTCGGGTCGTCCTCGGGCGGCGTGCTCGTGAGCCGCGGACCCACGTGTTCGAGCAGGCGGCGGGTCACCCGCGGCGCGAGCACCGCATCGCCGCGGTGGACGGCGCGGACCGCGGTGATCAGCTCGTGTCGCTGCGCGTCCTTGAGGAGGAAACCGCTCGCACCCGCCTTGATCGCGCCGAACGCGTACTCGTCCAGGTCGAAGGTGGTCAGCACCAGCACGCGCGTCTGCGGATGCGCCCGCACGATCTCCTCGGTGGCGGCGATGCCGTCGACCCCCGGCATCCGCACGTCCATGAGGACGACGTCCGGGGCGAGCGCCGAGGCGCGTGCGATCGCGGCGGCGCCGTCGGAGGCTTCGCCGACGACGACGAGGTCGTCTTCGGCCTCCAGGACGAGCCGGAAGCCGATGCGGATGAGCTCCTGGTCGTCGACGAGGAGGATGCGGATCTGCTCGGTCATGGGGTCTCCTCCGAAGTGCCGGTGGCCGGGAACTCCGCACGCAGCACCCATCGCCCATCGCCCGCCGCGCCGGCGTCGAGCGTGCCACCGAGATGCGCGGCGCGTTCGGCGAGTCCTCGGATGCCGAAGCCGCCGGAATCCGGCGTGGCGTCCGCCCCTGCCCCGTCGTTGACGACTTCGACCACGACCGGATCGGCCGCCCTGTCGATGCGCACCGACACGGCCGTCGCCTGCGGCGCATGGCGCATGGCGTTCGTGACGCCCTCCTGCACGACCCGGCCGATGGCGAACTCGATCGCCTCGGCGACGCGGGCGTCACCCGAGACGGAGAGTCTCACGGGATAGCCGGCGCGCTGCGCGGCCGCGACGGTGGTCCGAGGATCCACGGGGACGGTGGGAGTGAGCGGAGCATCGGAATCCCCGTCGCGCAGCACCCCCAGCATCGAACGCATCTCGGTCAATGCGCCGCGTGCGGTCGCGGCGGCGGCGACCGAGGCATCCCTGGCGCGATCGCGATCCGCTGTCGCCGCCGCGCCCTCGGACAGCGCGACGATGACCGTCAGCGAGTGCGAGACGACGTCGTGCATCTCACGGGCGATGCGGGCGCGCTCGGCGGCTGCGGCGATCTGCGCCTGCTGGTCCCGTTCGTTCAGCAGCTGACGGGAGCGGTCGATGATGGCCTCGACGTAGCGCTTCCGTCCGCCGACGTTCGCGCCGATCAGCGTGCCGATGAGAGCGAGCACGAGTTGGCCGAGTACTCCGTTCACCGCCGCCTGGAGCGTGAAGACGCCGGAGAGGTGCAGCAGCGTGAGGAGCGTCAGGCTGCCGATCCCGATACCGAAGGCGATCCAGGCGGCGCGCGACGAGCGGTAGACGGCCATGCCGTAGCTCGCGACGAGCAGCAGGGGCCCGCCGGCCGGTTCGAGCAGGAACATGTACGCGGCCGCCACGATGTACGACGCGACGAGCACCGTCGTCGGCCAGCGGCGCCGACGCAGCATCAGCAGGATGCAGGTGGCCAGGACCAGGACCGAGATGCCGATGCCGGCGGCCAGCGGTGCGGGTTCGGCGGGGACGAGACTGCCGTCCGGCGCGATGCGGGCCGTCGTGTAGCCCGTGGCCGACCCTGCAGACAGGAGGAGGCAGACCAGCGCGATCAGGATGTCGGCGAAGAGCGGATGCCGCGCCCAGAACCGCCTGATCATGCCCGGTGGACGCGGCAGACGCAGCTCCTCCGCCGCGGCATCCCTTTCGGGAATGCTGCCGGCGGAGGAGCTGCGATCGCTCATGCTCGACACGGGCTCGACTCTACGCGTCGATGATTCCCGGTGGCGTGCTCTCACGCGTCGCGGGTACGCAGCACTGCCCACGCTCCCAGCATCCCGGCGACGACCCATCCGGCCAGCGTGAGATACGCGACCTCGGGGGAGAGGCCGTCGACTCCCTCAGGCACGGGGTTGATGGCGTACTGCGCGGCGGACATCGGCAGGTAGCGCGAGGCCTCCGCGATCCACTGCCAGGCGTCCCCGGCCATGTTGAACGTCATCGAGATGATCGGCAGCACGAACAGCAACCCGACGGTCGCCGCGATCGCGCCGGCGCCGGAGCGCAGGATGAACCCGAAGGCGACGCCGATCAGAGCGAACACCGCCATCGCCGCGGAGGCGAGCAGGATCGGTCGGATGGTGACGTCGAAGTCGGCCCAATCGAGACCCAGACCCTTCGACTCCGCGATCGGGGTGATGACGAGAGCCGCGGCGAAGAAGATCACCAGCGACGCGACGAACAGCAGCGCGCCGAGCACGACGGCCTTCGCCGCCAGCACCATGCCGCGCACCGGTACGGCGGCGAGAGTGGAGCGGATCATCCCGGTGGAGTACTCGCCGGTCACCGCGATCGCGCCCAGGATGCCGGCGAGCAGCATCGTGAACTGGATCGGTGAGACGACGGCCTGGATCATGGGGAACTGGTCGGCGGCACTCACCGTCGAAGCGATCAACGTGGCGATCCCGACGGTCAGCAGGGCGGTGATGCCGATCGACCACCAGGTCGAGCGCAGCGTGGCGATCTTGATCCATTCGCTGCGCAGAGCATGACCGAAGGACAGGCCGTACGGCGATGCCGTGCGCGTCTCGGGGGCGGAAGCGGTCAGAGTGCTCATGCGATCTCCTTGGTCCGGTACTCGACCGCATCGCCGGTGAGCGCCAGGTAGGCGTCCTCGAGCGATCCCGTCGTGGGGGTGAGTTCGTGCAGCGGGATGCCGCGGTCGGCGGCGATGTCCCCGATGCGGGATGCCGGAAGCCCGACGATCTCGAGGAGATCCGGCTCGGTGCTGACGATCTCGACGCCGGCGTGCGAGACGGCCTCGGCCAGCGCCGCGGCTCGCGGTGTGCGCACGCGGACCGTGTTGGCCGTCCAGGCCCGCACGAGCTCATCCAGCGAGGCATCGGCCAGGACCCGGCCCCGACCCATCACGATGACATGGTCAGCGGTCTGCGCCATCTCGCTCATGAGGTGGCTGGACAGCAGCACGGTACGGCCTTCGGATGCCGCGTGCCGCACGAACTGGCGCACCCATCGGACACCCTCCGGGTCGAGTCCGTTGACGGGCTCGTCGAGGATGAGGGTGTGCGGGTCGCCCAGCAGTGCGGAGGCGATGCCCAGGCGCTGGCCCATGCCGAGTGAGAACTTCCCGGCGCGCTTGCGTGACACGGGGGTGAGGCCGGCCAGTTCGATCACCTCGTCGACGCGGGAGGATCCGATACCGTGGGTCGCGGCCATGGCGCGCAGATGGTTGCGTGCGGTCCGCCCGGTGTGCACGGCCTTGGCGTCCAGCAGGACGCCGACCGCGGTCAGCGGGGCGGACAGGCGACGGTACTCGACGCCGTCGATCGTCGTGCGCCCTGCCGTCGGGCGGTCCAGCCCGACGATCATGCGCATGGTGGTGGACTTGCCGGCGCCGTTGGGGCCGAGGAAGCCGGTGACCGCGCCGGGGCGGATCGTGAACGACACGTCCTCGACGGCCGTCTTGTCGCCGAATCTCTTCGTGAGGCCTTCTGCTGTGATCATGTCCTCGACGCTACGGAAGCGGGGCGTCGGCGCGCGTCCTCCTGCGGTACCGTTCGTGGACTGTCGGTCGGCACCGCAGGACCATGACCGAGAGAGGCCGCGACGGTTCCCCGTCGCGGCCCCCTTCACCGGTGCGCAACCAGTGCGCCACCGGATGTCAGACTCTGTTCCGCCCGCCTATCACACGGATCAGGAACGCGATCAGTGCGATGACGCCGACGATCAGCGCCACCCACAGCAGCCAGTTCAGTGCCGTGTTCAGGCCGCCGACGATGGCGAGGATGACGGCGATGACGATGATCAGCACCAATGCGATGTTCATGAACGACTCCTTCGCTCGGGTTGTGGAACGATCATGCCGCGTCGACGCGGATCGGCCAGGAGGGTTGACGCGCGCTCTTGCGCGGTGGTAGCCGCGCCCGCGTGCCGCCAGGACAGCGAGAATGGGAGGACGAGTTCAGAGGAGAGACATGGCAGCGCATTCCTTCGACGCGATCACCGCGGACGATCTTCGGCAGGCCGGCAGCGTGAAGTGGACGGCTTTCCCCGATACGATCGGCGCGTTCGTCGCCGAGATGGACTTCGGCGTCGCTCCGGCGATCACCCAGGCGATCGACGCGTCGCTGGAGGCCGGGCTCACCGGCTACCTGCCGACACGGCTGACGACGCAGCTCGCCGAGGCCACGGCATCCTGGTATTCCGAGAAGTACGGCTGGGACGTCCCGGCCGAACGCGTGCGGGCCGTGCCGGACGTGATCGCGGCGTTCGAGTTCGCCATCACCTCGTACACGTCGCCTGGGGCTGCGGTCATCGTCCCGACGCCTGCCTACATGCCGTTCCTGACGGTGCCCGGCCGCCTCGGCCGTCGCGTCATCGAGGTCCCGA
Organism: Microbacterium sp. M; assembly: GCF_045181065.1. GTDB lineage: Bacteria > Actinomycetota > Actinomycetes > Actinomycetales > Microbacteriaceae > Microbacterium. Next base: position 121,430 of record NZ_CP173721.1, read on the forward strand.
GCATCCTCGTGGACGGGCGCTGGGTCATGGACCATGCAGGGGTGACGGCGGCGTTCGCGGACGGCGGCGAGCTGCTCGTGCTCTGCAATCCGCACAACCCGCTCGGCACGGTCGCCACCCGTGACGAGCTGCTCGAGATCTCCGCCACGGTGGATGCCGCGGGCGGACGGGTCTTCAGCGACGAGATCCATGCACCGCTCGTGTTCGCCCCCGGCGCGCACATCCCGTACGCGTCGGTGTCGGATGCGGCGGCCGCGCACACCTTGACCGCGGCATCCGCGTCGAAGGCGTTCAACCTCGCCGGGTTCAAGTGCGCGCAGCTGATCTTCTCGAACGAGGAGACAGAGCGCCTGTGGGAGGAGGACGGCGGCTGGGCCGGCCACGGCACGGCGACGATCGGTGTCATCGCGAACATCGCCGCCTACACGGGAGGAGAGACGTGGCTCGACGACGTCGTGGAGTACCTCGACGGCAACCGGCGGCTGCTGGCCGAGCTGGTCGAGGAGATCCCCCGCGTCAGCGTCGTGGTGCCGGAGGGCACGTACATCGCGCTGCTCGATTTCCGCGAGACCGGACTGACCGGAGATCTCGGAGCGTGGTTCCGCGAGCATTCCGGCGTCGCCATGACCGACGGGTCCGCATGCGGCGCGGCGGCGATCGGGTACACGCGTTTCGTGTTCGCCACGCCGCGGCCGATCATGGTCGAGGCCGTCGAGCGGATCAAACGGGCGCTGGCGGAGGCGGACGAGCGGGTCGCCTGATCTCAGCGTCCGACGGCCTGCATCCCCGCCGCGTTGTAGCGGTCGCCGGCGACGCCGAAGCGCCCGACGAGAGCATCCAGGTCTGCGATGTCGTCGGCTGAGAGGGCGACCGTCGTGGCGGCGGCGTTCTCGTCGATGCGCTCGCGGCGACGCGTGCCGGGGATCGGCACGATGAAAGGATGCTGCGCGAGCAGCCAGGCGAGGGCGATCTGGCCCGGAGTCGCTCCTCGCGCAGCGGCGAGCGTCTTGACGTGATCGACGAGCCGGAGGTTGGCGGCGAGGTTCTCGGCCTCGAAGCGGGGGACCTTGGCGCGGATCTCGTCGGAACCGAACGTGCTGTCGGCGGTCACGGTTCCGGTGAGGAAGCCCTTGCCCAGCGGGCTGAACGGGACGAATCCGATGCCGAGCTCGGCGCAGGCCGGCAGGACCTCCGGCTCCGGATCCCTGGTCCACAGCGAGTACTCGCTCTGGACCGCCGTCACCGGGTGCACGGCGTGCGCTCGCCGGATCGTCGCGGCCGCCGCCTCGGAAAGGCCGAAGTGGCGCACCTTGCCCTCGGCGATCAGCTCGCCGACGGTGCCCGCGACGTCCTCGATGGGAACGTCAGGGTCGACGCGGTGCTGGTACAGCAGGTCGATCGTCTCGATGCCGAGGCGCTGCAGCGAACCCTCCGCGGCAGCGCGGATGCGTTCGGGGCGGGAATCGACGCCGACGGAGGCGCCGTCCACGATGTCGAAGCCGAACTTCGTGGCGATCGTGACGCGGTCCCTGATGGGGCGGAGCGCTTCGCCGACGAGGTCCTCGTTGTCGTACGGTCCGTAGACCTCTGCGGTGTCGATGAACGTGACGCCGTGATCGACCGCGTAGCGCAGGACGTCGATCATCTCCTGGCGGTCGCCGGGGTTGGGGCCGTAGCTCTGGGACATGCCCATGGCGCCGAGGCCGATCGCGGAGACTTCGAGGCCCTGGCCGAGAGTGCGGGTGTGCATGGGTGGTTCCTTCCGTCGGGGCCAGCGTAGGCCGAGCGGATGCCGCGAGGGAGGGTCTGTCAGTACACCCCAGGTGTGCAGGCGCCGGACTTCCGGTCAGCCCGCGGGGGCGAGCCGGTGTGCGTTTCCGGCGTGCACGAGGGCGTCGATGTGCCGCTCGATCTCGTTGAACTCCGGAGAGTTCACGTCGCGATCCGCGGGCAGGTCCACCGTGACGACCTCGCGCACATGCCCCGAGATGCCGTGCGCTGTACCGCCGGCCATCACCATGACGCGATCTCCGAGGTAGACCGCCTCCTCGATGCTGTGTGTGACGAACAGCACGGTGATGCCGGCATCCCGCTGGATCCGCTGCAGTTCGTGCTGCATCTCGGTCCGGGTGAGCGCGTCGAGTGCCCCGAACGGCTCGTCCATCAGCATGACCGACGGCGTGTTCGCCAGCAGCCGCGCGATCGCCACGCGCTGCTGCATGCCTCCGGACAACTGGTGGGGGAAGGACGAGGCGACACGAGTCAGGCCGACCGAATCCAGTGCCTGAGTCGCACGTTCCTTCACGACCGTCCGCGGCAGCCGGGCCTGGCGCGGACCGTATTCGATGTTCTCGCGGACCGTGAGCCAGGGGAACAGCCCGTAGTCCTGGAAGACGACCCCACGGTCGGGCCCGGGGCCCGTCACTTCCACGCCGGCGACGCGGAGGGAACCGCCGCTGATGGTCTCGAATCCGGCGACCATGCGCAGAAGCGTCGACTTGCCGCATCCTGATGCGCCGACGATGCAGACGACCTCGCCGGCTCGGATCGTGATGTCGACATCCTCGACGGCGGCGATCGGCGCACCGGGATAGTTTTTGCTCACGCCGGCCATCACGATGTCCGCTGCGTGCTGTTCGGGAACGCTCATGCTGTGCTCCATGTCACTTCTGGATCGGTCGGCGCCCGAAGGCGACCGAGAAGACGAGGGTGAGCAGCCGGTCGGCGATGAAGCCGGCCAGACCGATGACGATCATGCCCACGATGATGAGATCGGTGCGCGATTGCTCGCGCGCCTGTGTGATGAGAGCGCCGAGTCCCGTGCTGATGCCGACGGTCTCGCCGACGACGAGGATGACCCAGCCGAGCCCCATGGCGATGCGCATCCCGCTGATGATCTGCGGTGCCGCGGCGGGGATCACCACCTTGTACAGGGACTGGAGCTTCGGGGTGCCCAGCATGGCCGCCGCCTCGAGGAGGCGCCCTGGAACCTGGTGGACTCCGCTGATGGTGTTCAGCAGGATCGGGAAGACGGCGGCGATGAAGACGAGGAACACGGTCGATCGGTCTCCGAAGCCGATGATGAGCAGGGTGAGCGGCGCCCACGCGGTGACCGGGATCGGGCGGACGAGGTTCACCGTGGGCTCCAGCATCCGGAACAGCAGCCGGGAGCGGCCCATGAGGACGCCCAGCGGCACGGCCACGGCGACGGCCAGCGCGAACCCCTGGAGGACGCGCAGGGTCGAAGCCGCGAGATGCTCCCACAGGGTGCCGCTGAACGAGTCGTCGTAGACGCCGCCGACGGCCAGATCCACGCCGCGCAGAGCGACCTCTCCCGGCGTCGGCAGGAACGTCATCTTGATGTCGAAGGGGAGCGTCCAGCCGTACTGCACACCCAGGTGCCAGCCGATGAGGATGAGGATCGGCACCGGCAGAGCGATCATCCAGCCCAGGGGGAGTCGGCGCCGCCCGGTCGACGAGCGAGCGGGTCGGGTCGGGGCGACGACGGGGGCGTCGGCGCGATCGGGCGGGGTCTCGACGGTCGTGGTCATGGTCTCATCTCCTCAGGGTCTCAGTCCCGCGCCGACGCGACGAAGGAGCCGTCGGTGAGCAGTTCCGCATCGACGGCGGAGGAGACCTGATCGAATTCGAGCATCTCGTCGCCCATGGCCTGCAGCGTGCTCAGGTAGTCGTCGGTGAGATCCCACGTCGGCCAGATGTTCTCGATCGCGGTGGCGGTCACATCCGGGTCCAGGGCGAACTCGTCGACGAGCCCTTCGGCCCAGGCGTCGGTGTCAGCCGCCATGTGATCCACGGCGGCGATGTGCGTGTCCACCACCTCCTGAACCAGCTCGGGGTCGTCGGCGATCATCGAGTTGCTCGTGGCCAGGACGATGTTGGTTCGGCCGATGGAGGTGTCGTACGCCGACATCAGCTCGTGCCCGCCGCCCTCGATCGCGATCGACGGGCCGACCTCCGCCGAGATGAACGCGTCGATCTGGCCGGACGAGAAGGCGCCGGCGAGGTCTGCGAACGGCAGGTTGACGAGTTCGACGTCGGAGGCGGGGTCGATCCCCTGCGACTCGAGCGTGCGCTTGAGCAGGATCTCCTGCGTGGCTCCCATCGGGAAGCCGATGCTCGTCCCGACGAGGTCCTCCGGGGAGGTGATGTCCTCCGTCGCCACGATCCGCGTGCCGCCGTCGGCGGCAGCGGCGACGATGCGGACGTCCTGCTTCTCGGCGACGCCGGCGATCACGGACGCCGCGCCGGTCACGCCGAAGTCGACGGAACCCGACACGATCGCGTTCTTGATGTCACTCGAGGTGTCGAAGAGCACGATCTCGAAATCGATGCCCTCCGGTGCGAACTCCTCGTAGAAGAACGGGCTGAACAGATGCGGCTGTGCGCGCAGCGTGCCGATCGTGACGGTGGTGCCGGCATCGTCGGATCCGGCGGATGACGCCGTGGTGCAGCCGGTCAGGGTGGCAGTGGCGAGGAGGGCGGCGGCGGTGGTGGCGATGAGGGCGGGGGTGCGGAAGGTCATGTGGGCTCCAGGTTCTCCGGGCGGGGGATGGGTGGTCAGGCGACGACAGGCTGGGAGGATGCCGCGCGGAATCCGCGCCAGCCGCCGAACCCTGTGATGTCGCGTTCGGTGCGGTAGACGGATGCGGTGAAACCGAGGACGGTGCTCCCGTCGGCGAGCTCGATCTCTCCGAGCGCGAGCGGGGCGCCGATGCTGCGCAACAGCTGCGAGACGGCGAGCGGCGACAGCCGCCAGAGCTCGCCGGGGAGCTCGGCTCCGTCCTCGCCGCGGATCACCGCGGGGCGGTCGATCTCGCCTTCGACGAGCAGCATGCGGAAGTGGTCCCGTGTCCGGATGTCTCGGACGAAGCGCGCACCCAGCGATTGCAGCTGCGCATTCAGAGGTTCACCGCGCAGATGGGCGCCGAAGACGGCGAGGTCGATGCCGGGGATCGACAGGGTCGCCTCCTCCTCGGACTCGCCGACGAGGCGGGATGCGAGGTCGAGCGCGACTTGGTCGTGGAACGCCGGTACGACGACGGATACCCCGTATCCGCCTTCCGTCGACGTCGAGACGGGCACGGCGACGGCTGCCATGTCGAGCAGGTTGACGAAGTTCGTGAACGTCCCGACGCGGCTGTTCACCCCGAGAGGGTCCTCGGCCACTTCCGCGATCGTGGGGTGCACGGGTGCCGTCGGGATCAGCAGCGCATCCATCCCGGCGAGAGCCTGGCGCGTCTGAAGCTTCGCCGCATCGACCGCCTGCTGCGCGTCGATCACGGCGACACCGCCGGTTGCCATGGCGCGCCCGGCGATCGTTGCGACCGTGGGGTCGGCGCCGTCGGGGTGCGCCTCCAGGAACGCCCCGTACGACCAGGCGCGCTCGCTGACGAGCCCGCCGCCGTAGAGCAGCTGAGCGGTCGCGAGGAACGGGCGAAGGTCGATCGTCCGGAACTCCGCACCGAGGTCGGCCAGGCGTGCGACCGCTGTGTCGAAGGCCTCGCGTGCTCCGGGGGCGAGTGCGACCAGATCGTCCTCGCGCGGGACGGCGATGACCGGGAGGGCGGGGGCGGCGAGTGGAGCATCCACGGCCCAGTCCCGGCTCTTGGGGTCAGTCGTCGAGACTCCGACGACGGCATCCATCACGAGTGCGGCCATGTCCGTCGCGCGAGCGAACACCGAGACGGTGTCGTACGACGGCGAGGCGGGGACGACGCCGTCGAGGGGGAGCAGTCCCAGTGTCGGCTTGACACCGAGGATGCCGTTGAAGGCCGCCGGAACACGGCCTGATCCCGCCGTGTCCGTGCCGAGCGAGAAGTCGACGAGCCCGAGTCCGACGGATGCACCGGATCCCGAGCTCGATCCGCCGGCGACGCGCTGCGGGTCGAGTGCGCTCGTGACGACGCCGTACGGGCTACGGGTCCCCACGAGTCCGGTGGCGAACTGATCCATGTTGGTCTTGCCGACGAGGAGGGCGCCGGCGAGCAGCAGCCGCTCGACGACGACCGCGCTGCGCTCCGGCCGTCGTCGGAATGCGGGGTGGCCGGCAGTCGTCGTGAAACCCGAGACGTCGATGTTGTCCTTGACGGCGAACGTCGTGCCGGCGAGTGGAAGGTGCTCTCCGGCGAGCAGCCGCTGCCGGATCGCCTCGGCATCCGCCGTGACCTCCTCCGGCGTGCGCAGGCTGATCCAGATCGACGCGGGCGCCTCGCGGATCGCGGCGAAGAGCGTCGCGATGTCGGCGGAGAGGGACTCGTGTGAAGCGAGAGCGATCATGCGTGCTGGTCCGTTCTGTGATTCATGTGGGAGATCTGCATGGCGCGCGCCGCGCGCGCCTCGACGATCGACTGCGATTGGCCGACGTGCGTGCGGAGGTAGTCGCGGGCCTCGCGAAGCCGACCGCGAAGTACCAGGTCGAGGATCTCGAGGTGCTCGCCGATCGTGGCGTCGACTCGGTCCTGGGTGAGGTAGTCGTGCATGCGGATCGGTCGGATCCTCCGATTGACCCGCTCGAGGGCGGTCACGAGTTCGCCATTGCCGGCCGCGCGCAGGAGCGAGACGTGGAACTGCTCGTCGGCGTCGACGAAGCCGGGGTCGGGCGATACCCCGGCGTCGAGCCGGCTCTGCCACAGTGCTTGCTCTTGCGTCAGCGTCGGAACCTCGTGACGGATGGTCGGATCGCCGATAGCGCGTTCCAGGCCGTGGGATTCGAGCAGGATCCGCAGCTCGTACAGCTCGGTGAATTCTTCGAGCGTCGGCATGTATCTGTACAGCGCACCGTCCCGCTTGACCAGCAGGCCGTCGGCCTCGAGGCGGGCGAGCGCGTCGCGAACCGGCGTGCGCGACACGACGAACCGGTCGGCGATGTTCTCTTCGGTGAACCGATGGAACGGCGAATGGGTCGCCGTGAGCAGTTCGGCGCGGAGCTCTTCGTAGATGCGCACCCGGGCCGGCCGACGGCGTGAGGTGCCGGCCTCGTGCGGTGTGGCCAATGATGTATCCATTGCTGGACAGCGTGTTGGACACATGTTTCGACCGCGTGTACGCGATATCGCCCCGGTGTAACGGATGATGCGGTTTGTTACAGCGCGATGCCTTGACGCGACGTCGGCACCCGGCGCTAGCGTATGCGCCATGGAGATCGTCACCTCTGCAGACGGAACGCCCATCGCCACGCACACGGTCGGCGACGGCCCCACCGTCGTGATCGTCAACGGCGCACTGTCCACGGCGCGCGATGCCGGCGGGATCGCCCAGGCCTTCGCGGATGCCGGGCTGCGCGCGGTCACCTACGACCGGCGGGCACGGGGTGACTCGGGCGACGCTTCGCCGGCAGCGCCCGAGCGAGAGGTCGAGGACCTGGCGGCGGTGATCGCGGCATCCGGTTCCGACGCCGCCGTGATCGGACACTCCTCCGGAGCGGTGCTCGCGCTGTATGCCGCAGGAGAGGGCGTCCCGATCTCCCGCCTGTTCCTCTCCGAGCCGCCGTTCCGATTCGGTGAGGGCGACCCGTCATCCGATCTGGCCGGCCAACTGCAGGCGCTGGTCGACGAGGGCCGACCGAGCGATGCGGTGGTCCTGTTCCAACGGGAGGGAGTCGGGCTGCCTGACGCGTTCATCGAGCAGTTCCGCGCGTCGCCGGCGTTCGAGCAGGTCGCGCGGCTCGCGCGGTCCACCGTCTACGACACTCTCGTGACCCAGCGCGTGTCGACGCCGACGGCTGCGATGCTCGGCGTGCGGATGCCGGTGACGATCCTGCGCGGATCCGAGACGATGCCGCTCCTCGTCGCCGCCGCTTCCCGCCTGGCCGCAGCGATGCCGGATGCCGAGTTCGTGGAGGTTCTCGAGTCGATCAGCCATCGGATGGACCCGGAGGCGACCGCACGCATCGTCGCCGCTCGCCTCACCTGAGCCGCCTCTGGAACGGAGGCGTTGTCGCTGTCAAGCCCCTCCAGGCGGGAGATCGAGCCGCGTTACGGTCGCCGCATGATGGCAACGACGAAGACATCCTCCACCAAGGCATCCGGCTCCCGCACCGCACGCGGCGGGAGCGGAGAGAAGCGCACGCGTCGGCAGAACGCCGAGAAGGGCTTCGTGGCGTCGCCGGAGTTGAGCGCGCACTTGCAGGCCGTGCTCGTCGATCTGCTGGAACTGGCGATGCAGGGCAAGCAGGCGCACTGGAACGTCGTGGGGAGGAACTTCCGCGACACGCATCGCCAGCTCGACGAGATCATCGAGGCGGCGCGTGAGTTCAGCGACACGGTCGCCGAACGCATGCGGGCACTGCACGCCGTGCCCGATGGGCGCAGCGACACGGTCGCGTCGAGCACGACGCTTCCGGAGTATCCGCAGGGCGAGGTCGATACGAGCGAGACCGTCGATCTCATCACCGAGCGGCTCGAGGCGGTCGTGGGCACGATGCGCGAGGTGCACGACGGCGTGGACGAGGAGGACCCGACCAGTGCCGACATCCTGCACGCTGTCATCGAGAAGATGGAGCAGTTCGCGTGGATGGTGAGCGCGGAGAACCGCACGCCGGCAGGGCGCTGAGCATGGAGGTCGAGCCTCGCCGCGCGATCGTCACGGGTGCGGACTCCGGAATCGGCCGCGCGACTGCCGTCGCGCTCGCCGCGGAGGGCGTCGACGTGGCGATCACGTGGCATTCGGATGCCGCGGGTGCCGAGGACACCGCCGAGGAGGTCCGCTCGCACGGGTCGAGGGCGATCGTCGCTCGACTGGACACGACCGAGATCCCGGCCTGCGGCGACGTCGTGGATGACCTCGTGGCCGAGCTCGGCGGCCTGGATGTGTTCGTGAACAACGCGGGGACCGGCCTGTCGACGCCGTTCCTCGACGTGAGCCTCGATGAGTGGCGACGCGTCGTGGATGTGGACCTGACCGGAGCTTTCGTCTGCCTGCAGCGCGCGGCGAGGCACCTCGCGGCTGGCGGCAACGGAGGGCGGCTGATCGCGGTGACGAGCGTGCACGCGCATCAGCCGATGGTCGGATCGAGCGCGTACGACGCGGCGAAGCACGGCCTCGCCGGATTGATGAAGAACATCGCGCTCGAGCTCGGTGGTCGCGGCATCACCGCGGTGAGCGTCGCGCCGGGCGAGATCGCGACGCCCATGACGGGTCAGACCGACCGCGATCCGCGCCAGGAGGATCGTCCTGGCATCCCGCTCGGTCGGCCGGGGGATGCCCGCGAGGTGGCGGCGCTGATCGCCTTCCTCGCCTCTCCAGGCGCCGCCTACATCAGCGGCACGTCGATCGTGATCGACGGCGGAATGCTGCAGATGGGCCCGCAGGCGGGCGCCGCGATCACAGAGCACGACTGGCGGACGGTGTGAGCGCGCATGGCGCGCGCTCCGGTCGTTCGGATCGGCACCTCGGGGTGGCGGTATCCGCGCTGGCGGGGTGACTACTACCCGAAAGGGCTCGCGCAGCGGCGGGAGCTGGAGTACATCGGGTCGCGCTTCTCGACGGTCGAGCTGAACGGCTCGTTCTATTCGCTGCAGCGCCCGGAGAGCTACCGGCGCTGGCGGGCTGCCGTGCCGGACGGGTTCGTGTTCGCCGTGAAGGGCTCGCGCTACGTCACGCACATGCTGCGTCTGCGCGAGGTCGACACGGCACTGGCGAACTTCTTCGCCTCCGGCGTGCTCGCGCTCGGCCCCGCGCTCGGCCCATTCCTGTGGCAGCTTCCCGAACGCGAGGAGTTCGATCCGGCGGTGGTGACGGAGTTCTTCTCGCTGCTGCCGCGGTCGACGACGGAGGCGCTGGAGCTCGCTCGGCGCCACGACGAGCGGATGTCCGGGCGCGCATGGCTGGAGGTCGAGGAGGAGAGGCCGTTGCGTCACGCGTTCGAGCCGCGCTCGCCCTCGTTCGGTGAGGCCGAGGATCTGCTGCGACAGCACGGCGTCGCGATGACGGTCGCCGACACGGCGGGGCGGTTCCCGCTGTTCGATTCCGTCACGGCGGACTTCGTCTACGTGCGGCTGCACGGCGCGCAGGAGCTCTATACGAGCGGCTACTCGGATGCCGAGCTGGATGGTTGGGTGGCGCGGATCCGCCGCTGGGCGGACGACGGGCGGGATGTCTATGTGTACTTCGACAACGATGCGCTCGGGCATGCGCCGCATGACGCGGTGCGGCTGGCGCAGCGGGTGAGCGCGGCGGGCGGCCCGTGATCGCGCCGTGGGCCGGACTCGTGACAGGGCGGTGATCGTCGCGTCAGTGGAATGGGTGTGGGCGTGGGCGTGAGCACCTGGGGCATGTACTGACGAGCGCATCCCGATGCTGGCATCCAGTTGAGCATCCCGATGCTGGCATCCCGGTGCCGCACGGGACGCGGCGCTCGGCCTTCGCTCGTAGGCGGCCCCCGCGCGGGTGTCAGGCGGCGAGGTTGTAGCGGGCGGTTCCGCCGAGGCGTGGGGTGCGTTGGGGGTCGACTGAGGGTGGTGGGATGAACCAGACTTTCGCGGTCACACCGGTGCCTTCGATGCGGATGTCCCACCCGTTGTCGTGGACGCGGTGGTGGCAGTTGTCGCAGAGCAGGACGCCTTTGTCGAGATCTGTTCTGCCGTTGTCGCGGTTCCACCAGTCGATGTGGTGGGCGCGGGTCATGGCGGGCGGGAGGGTGCATCCGGCGCACCCGCCGTCCCGGAGTACCAGGGCGAGGCGTTGCGCCCGGGTGAAGAAGCGTTTCTCTCTGCCCCAGTCGAGGATCTCGCTGTCTGTGCCAAGGACGTAGGGGATGACACCGCCGCCTGCGGCCATCCGTCGGGCGGATCCGATGCTGATGGGCTGGTCGATGCCGTCGATGGTCGCGTATCCGGTCCCGGTGGCCAGGTCATCGAGCCCGACGCGGACGATCACGGTCGCCCCGGCCAGGGCGGGGGCGTTAGTGTCGCAGCCGATCGCGTGGGCGGCGAGGTCGGCGAGAGCATCAGCCTGCAACTGTCCGATGGTGCGGCGGTCGGCGTCGGGAGCGTCGGGGTCGAGGGCGTTCGCGCGGGCAGTCAGTACCGCGGTGACATGCCCTTCGATCGCGACTTTGATCGGCGCGGCGGTGGCGACGTCGATGTCGGCGTCGATGTGGAACCGTCCGTCGCGTTCGAACATGACCAGCCTGTTCTGCGCACGGGCCGCTTCTTCCCGAGGCAGGACGCCGTCGGGGTCCAGGTGTGCTTCGGCGTGGGTGAGGAGTTTGCGGACCTCGTCCAACGACAAACCGCCCGCCTTGTCCGCCAGCGCGGCCTCCGCCTCGGCGAGCCGGGCGGTGTCGATCTTGAATCGGACCCGGTCCAGCAACCCGATGATGAGCCCGGCCGCCGGGGCACCGATCCGCCCACCGGCGAGGGCGGCCTGCACGGCCGGGTACTTCGCCGGCAGCCTCGCACCCAGCAGGTCGCTGCGCGGTGCGGTCGCTTCCCCGACCCTCACCAACCTGGACGCCTCCCCCGACGAGCGGCCGGTCACGGTCGCGACGAACTGTCCCGCGGTGCGGAACCCCTGCTGCTTCGCGAGCGACTCCGCTCCCAACTCCGCCCGCGACTCGTGCGCGATCCGCGCAGCAACTTCCGCTTCCAGCCCGTCCACGACTCGCTGCAGGGTTCCGAGGGCCGCGTTCGCCGCGACCAGGCCCGCCCTGTCCAGATCCGCCGCGTCACCGGCATCCGCCCACACCGCGTCGAGGCGGGTAACCACCTCATGCAGAGCATCCAGATGCGTCGTCGTCGACATGCTTCCAGGCTACTCCGACCACACCCAAAAGGGAATATATGTACGAAAGAAATATTCGAGACTCGAGAGGGTCGACGTGCATGACCACCGCCGCCGCGCCGCACCCCTGTCCTTGTGAGCGCAAGTTCACACGGACGTTACAACGCCGAAATCGCGGGCGCTGTACCGGCGAGGACACTCGGTTTCTATCACTCGATAGAAACACCTGGCGCACCACCCGTCCTCAGGAGAGCCCATGATCATCTTCGGAGTAGCGATCACCGTCTTCGTCGTCCTTCTCGTCGGCATCTACGTCGCCCGCAAGGTCGACGGCGACAGTGCCAATTACCTCGTCGCCGGGCGAAGACTCGGCGTCCCGCTGGTCGCCGTCTCTCTGACGGCGGCGGCCGTCGACTCGAACGCGACCGTCGGCAACACCGACCTCACGTCGCAGTTCGGCTTCTGGTCGGGGGCTTCGCTCGCACTCGGCCTGGCGATCTGCCTGTTCCTGTCCGGGCTGTTCCTCGCGAAGCCGATGAACCGGATGAAGCTGTTCACGCTCGCCGACTTCTTCCGCCTGCGGTACGGACGCGCGACCGAGGTCATCGCGTCGGCCCTCATGATCCTCGCCTTCACGATCCTGCTCGCCGGCAACCTCGTCGCGTGCGGGTTCCTGCTGGAGCGCTTCGCGAACATCCCGTACGCGTGGGGAATCGTGCTGTCGGTCGCTCTCGTGCTCGCCTACACGATCGCCGGCGGCCTCTTCTCGGATGCCTACACCGCCGCCATCCAGATGACGATCACGGTCATCGCCTCGATCTCTCTGCTGGTCTGGGTCATGCTGAGCTACGGCATCGTGATCCCCGAGGGCATGGGGCCGTTCGACTTCGAGCAGCTCACCGACCCCGCGATGGGAGCCCCGATCAACTGGGCGACTCTCGTCGCGCTCGGCATCGGCGACCTCGTCGCGATCGACCTCATGCAGCGCATCTTCGGCGCCCGAACGCCCGAGATCGCTCGACGGGCATGCTTCGCCGGCGCTGCGGGCACGGCTGTCATCGGCACGATCTTCGCTCTGGTCGCGCTGACCGCGACAGCCGTGCTGGGAATCTCGGTCGCCGACGGGCCGGTGCTGTTCACCCTTCTCGACGACTATGCGCCTCCCCTGATCGCCGTGCTCGTGCTGTCCGGCGTCGTCGCGGCGTCGTTCTCCACGGCATCCGGCGCGATCCTCGCGACCAGCGCCATCGCGGTACGCAACCTCGTCACGGTGCGGCGCTCGACCACCTCGGGCAGCGACCCGCTGCTGCGCTGGACGCGCGTGGCGATGATCCCGATCGTCCTGCTGGGCTCGTTCCTGGCCATCCAGGTGAGCCAGACCGGCATCCTCCTGACCCTCGCCTTCGACCTCATGCTCGCGTGCCTGGCCGCACCGTTCCTGTTCGGCATCTTCTGGCGCCGTGCAGGTGCCGCGGCCGCACTCATCGGCATCGCGGTCGGGTTCGTCGTCCGCATGACCTATCTCGCCCTCACGCCGACGATCTACGGGGTTCCGAACGACATCCTCTACGTCCCCAACACCCTCATCGGTGCTGACTTCGACGGCTGGGCGACCCTGGTCTCGGCGCTCATCGGGTTCGGAACGTTCGTCGTCGTCGGGCTCCTGTCGTCGCGTACGGCGACCGAGTTCGCGGCCGAAGAGGTTGTCAAGGCCGAACTCGCGCAGGAGCAGGAGGGCGCCTTCGAACCCGTTTCCGCCGCGGTGCGCGGAGCGGATGCCGAGGATGTTCCCGCCCCGCGATCCGATCGAAACGTGCCGGAAATCTCGCACTGATGGGATACCTGTCAATCGATAGAAAAGGAGCGGTGATGAGCGGTCGCATCGATGAGCTGAGCAGTGTCGATCGGGCACGGCGGGACGCCCGCGAGCGGGCCGCGCAGTCCGACTGGATGCCGTACCTGCCCCCGTCGTCGGCGCCGTTCGCGCCGTCGGACGTCGCCCCCGGTGACCTGCGCTGGGCCGAGACCGTCCCTCCGGGCGGCTACACGCACCTGCGGGTGGCTCGCGGCACGCGGATCCGGCTCGAGGATGTCACCGGCGACGCATGCGCCGGCCTCGTCGTGTTCAACGCTCTCGCGCCGCACGAGCGGCTGAACGTCGCCGATACGCAGAAGATCCCGTGGCAGGCGTATCTCGGCGCGGGGCACCCGCTGCTCTCCGGGGACGGGCGCGTGCTCGCGACGATCGCCGCAGACACCTCCGGCCACCACGACGCGTTCTGCGGGACCACGAGCGACGCATGGAACATCGCCAAGTACGGCGACGCGCTGCCCGAGGGCCCCACTCCGTCGGGGCACGCGCTGCTGCGCCTCGCCGCGAGCAAGCACGGACTCACGTCGCGCGATCTGCCGCCGGCCGTGTCGTTCTTCCAGGGCGTCCGCATCGACGACGACGGCACCACGCGCTGGCTCGGATCCGCCGGGCCCGGCACGAGCGTCGACCTCCTCGCCGAACTGCCGCTCATCGTCCTCCTCGCCAATGCGCCCCACCCCGTCGATCCGCGCGACGACTACATCTCGGGCCCGTTGCGCGTGACGGCGTGGACCTCGAAGCCGACTGGAGAACAGGATGCCGTGTTCTCGGCATCCCCCGAGCGCCAACGCGCCTATCGCAACTCGATCGCCTACGCAGAGCTCGCCGGGCTCTGAACGACAAGGAGGACGTCATGATCACGACCGTTCCCGACCGACCCGTCCACGCGCCGGACGCCCCGCTGGACTGGGCCGGGCCGCTCGTCACCGGTGCCATCGTGCTCGACGAGCGCGTCGAACCTCGAGCCTCCTGGTCGGCGCGCGTCGCTGCCGGAGACGTGCTCACGATCGTGGATGTCGGAGGAAACCAGTCCGCCGACTTCCTCGTGTACGACGCCGCCGACACCGACGAGTGCTACAGCGCTGCGGACACGATCGCCTGGCAGCGCAACGCCTACGTCGGCACCGGCACGGTGCTGCGCAGCAACCTCGGGCGTCCCCTGATGACGGTCGTGGACAACGAGATCGACCGTCAGGACACCATCGGCGGCGCGTGCAGCAAGGAGTCCAACACGCTGCGCTACGGCCACCACACGATGTACCAGCACGCCTGCCGTGAGAACTTCCTCGCCGAGGCGGCGCGGTACGGCCTGGGTGCGCGGGATCTGGTCTCGAACCTGAACTGGTTCATGAACGTGCCCGTCGAGGCCGACGGCTCGCTGGGCATCGTCGACGGCATGTCGGCCCCGGGTAAGCGCGTCGCCATGCGCGCCGAGCGCGACGTGCTGGTGATCGTCTCGAACTGCCCGCAGATGAACAACCCCTGCAACGACTTCAGCTGCACTCCGCTGCGCATGATTGTGAGCCACCCGTGAACGCCTTCGACACCCTCCTGGTCGCGAACCGCGGCGAGATCGCCCGCCGCATCATCCGTTCGGCCCGTGAGCGCGGACTGCGCACGGTCGCGGTGTACTCCGACGCGGATCGTGCCGCCCCGCACGTCCGCGACGCGGACACCGCGGTGCGCCTGGGGCCCGCCCCGGCATCCGAGTCCTATCTGGTTCTGGATGCCGTGCTGCAGGCGGCCGTCGACACCGGCGCCGGCGCAGTGCACCCCGGC
This sequence comes from Microbacterium sp. M, assembly GCF_045181065.1. Taxonomy (GTDB): domain Bacteria; phylum Actinomycetota; class Actinomycetes; order Actinomycetales; family Microbacteriaceae; genus Microbacterium. The sequence goes on from NZ_CP173721.1 coordinate 136,824, forward strand.
TACGGCTTCCTCGCCGAGAACTCGGCGGCCGCCCGTGCGTTCGAGTCCGCTGGGATCGCCTGGGTCGGCCCCACCCCCGACCAGCTCGACGCGTTCGGCCTGAAGCACACCGCCCGCGCACTCGCGGCGGCCGCCGGCGTGCCGCTGCTGCCGGGAACCGACGTGCTGGCCTCGCGCGATGAGGCCGTCGCCGAGGCCGCGCGGATCGGTTACCCGGTGATGCTCAAGGCCACCGGTGGCGGCGGCGGCATCGGCATGCGGGTCTGCGCCTCGGCCGACGAGGTCGCGGAGGCGTTCGACGCCGTGACCAGGCAGGCCGCGGCGAGCTTCGGATCGGCCGGCGTCTTCCTCGAGAAGTTCGTCCGCCCGGCTCGGCACGTCGAGGTGCAGCTGTTCGGCGACGGCGAGGGGCGCGTCGCCGTGTTCGGCGATCGCGACTGCTCGCTGCAGCGCCGGAACCAGAAGGTCGTCGAGGAGGCGCCGGCGCCGGGGCTGCCCGATGCGGTGCGCGAGACCCTGCATTCGACCGCGGCGGCGCTGGCCGCCGGCATCCGATACCGCTCGGCCGGGACGGCCGAATTCGTGTACGACCCGATCGACGAACAGGCGTACTTCCTCGAGGTGAACGCCCGCCTGCAGGTGGAGCACCCGGTCACCGAGGCCGTCTACGGACTCGACCTGGTCGGACTCATGCTCGACCTGGCCGCAGGCGGACCGTCCGCACTGCCGAGCGCGCTGTTCGACGCGGTCCCCACGCCGAACGGGCACGCGGTCGAAGCCCGGATCTACGCGGAGGACCCGGATCGCGGCAACACGCCGTCGACGGGCCTCGTCACGGCGGTGCGGTTCCCGGAGGCCGACGACGTGCGCGTGGATGCCTGGATCGAGGCGGGCCTCGACGTCACCAGCTTCTACGACCCGCTGCTCGCGAAGGTCATCGCGCATGCCCCCACCCGCGACGGCGCGCTCGACCGGCTGCACGACGCGCTCGCCGAGACGCGCATCGACGGCATCGTGACGGGAACCGGGATGCTGCGGGAGATCGTGCGCGACGAGCGGGTGCGCGCGGTGGAGCACCATACCGGCACGCTGGACGGCGTCGGAGATCCCGATCCGCGCATCGAGGTCGTCGAACCGGGCATGCTCACCACCGTGCAGGACCTGCCAGGTCGCCTCGGGTACTGGAAGGTCGGAGTGCCGCCGTCCGGACCGATGGATGCGATCTCCTTCCGCGAGGCCAACCTGGCGCTGGGGAACCCGGAGAGTGCTCCTGGCCTGGAGATCACGCTCACCGGCCCCGTCCTGCGCTTCAGCGCGGCGACGAGCGTCTGCGTGACGGGTGCACACGCCGACGTCACGGTCGACGGCGTCCCCGTCGACCCGTACACGCCGATCGAGGTTCCGGCCGGCGCCACGCTGCGCATCGGGGCGGCACCGGGCCCCGGCATCCGCACGTATCTCGCCGTCCGCGGCGGCATCGACGTGCCCGAGTACCTGGGCAGCGCGTCGACGTTCACGCTCGGCGGTTTCGGCGGGCACGGCGGGCGGGCATTGAAGGCCGGTGACGTGCTGCGCCCGGGTCGGGTATCCGGACCGGTCGGCGGCCCCACGCCGATCGAACGCCGTCCGCGCCTGACCCACCAGTGGAGCATCGGGGTCACGGAGGGGCCGCACGCGGCGCCGGAGTTCTTCACCCGTGCGGACATCGACGAGCTGTATGCCGCGGAGTACGCCGTGCAGGTGAACTCGGCGCGCACGGGCGTGCGGCTGAGCGGACCGAAGCCGACCTGGGCCCGCACGGACGGCGGGGAGGCGGGCTTGCACCCCTCCAACATCCACGACACCCCGTACGCCGTGGGCGCCCTGGACTTCACCGGGGACACGCCGATCATCCTCGGTCCAGACGGGCCGAGCCTCGGCGGTTTCGTGTGCCCCGCGGTCGTCGCGAGCGGCGAGCTGTGGAAGCTCGGCCAGTTGCGTCCGGGCGACACCGTCCGCTTCGTGCCGGTGCGCGAGGCGGATGCCGCTGGGTTGGACGCCGCCCGCTCGTTCGGGACGATCCCGCTCATCGGAGGCGACGGCGACGACGGCATCCTGGCGCGGAGGGATGCCGAGGGCGACGCGCGTCCGCGTGTGACGTACCGTCGGGACGGCGACGACAACCTGCTCGTCGAATTCGGCGACCAGGTGCTCGATCTGGGCCTGCGGATGCGCGTGCACGCGCTGCAGTCCGCGCTGGAGGAGCAGCAGCCGGCGGGGGTGATCGACGTCACCCCCGGCATCCGATCCCTGCAGATCCACACGGATGCCGGGGCACTGCGCGCCTCGCAGCTCGTCGGCCTCCTCCAGGAACTGGATGACGCGCTGCCGCCGACGCGGGAGCTCGTGGTGCCGTCCCGCGAAGTGCACCTGCCATTGTCCTGGGATGATCCGGCGACGCGGCTGGCCATCGAGCGGTACATCGCCGGTGTGCGCGATGATGCGCCGTGGACGCCGTGGAACATCGAGTTCATCCGGCGCGTCAACGGTCTCGACTCGGTGGACGACGTGCTGCGCACGGTCTTCGACGCTCAGTACCTCGTGCTCGGCCTCGGCGACGTGTACCTCGGCGCCCCCGTCGCGACGCCGCTCGACCCGCGGCACCGCCTGGTCACGACGAAGTACAACCCGGCGCGCACGTGGACCGCCGAGAACTCGGTCGGCATCGGTGGCGCGTACATGTGCATCTACGGCATGGAGGGGCCGGGCGGCTATCAGTTCGTCGGCCGGACCGTGCAGATCTGGAACCGTTTCCGCCGTGGCGGGCTGTTCGCCGAGAACCCGTGGGCGCTGCGGTTCTTCGATCGGATCCGCTGGTACCCGGTGTCCGCGGAAGAGCTGCTCGAGCTGCGGGCGGAGACCGACGCGGGCCGCGGGGACTACCGGACGGTGGACGGCACGTTCGCACTGGCCGACCATGAGCGGTTCCTCGCCGAGAACGCGTCGTCGATCGAGGAGTTCCGTACGACGCAGCGGCGTGCGTTCGCCGAGGAGCGGGAGCGCTGGCGCCTTTCCGGCGAGTTCGATCGGCCGGTCGAATCGGATGCCGCGGCCGTACCCGTCGTCGAGGAGGCGCCGCTGCCGGAGGGATGCGTCGCGGTGCGCGCGCCCTTCGCCGCGTCGGTGTGGCAGATCGCGTTGTCGGCGGGGGAGAAGGTGAAGATCGGCGACCACATGATCGTGCTGGAGGCGATGAAGATGGAGGCCGCCGTGAGCGCGACGATCGACGGGACCACGCGCGAGATCATGGTGCGGCCGGGCGAGCGGGTCGAGGCGGGGCAGCTCCTGGCGATCGTGGAGGCGGCACGATGAGCACGGCGACGGGACTCGTGGCAGTATCGCAGGCATGAGCAAAGCGGTTGCCGGCAGACCGAGAGCGCTGGCGCGCACGGAGGACGGACGCTCGGCACGCGAGCAGATCCTGGATGCCGCGGCCGAGCTGTTCGCCAGCCGCGGCTATGCGGCGACGTCCACCCGCGACATCGCCGAGCGCGTCGGCATCCGGCAGGCGAGTCTGTACTACCACGTGGCCGGGAAGCCGCAGCTGCTGCTCGAACTGCTGGATGCCTCGGTGCGGCCGACATTGGACGGGCTCGACGAGCTGCTCGCCGAGCCGGATTCCGTCGCCGCGCTGCGGGCGCTGGTGCACCGCGATGTGCAGACGCTGCGGGATGCCCCGCACAACCTCGGCGTCCTGTACCTGACCCCCGAGCTCGGTGACCCGGAGTTCGGGGCGATCCGCGAGGCGCGCGCGCAACTGCGGGCGGCGTACGAGCAGCTCGCCGAGCGGATCGCGGGAGGCGACGGAGGCATCCGCGGTGCCGCGTGCATGCAGCTCGTGGAGATGGTGATCGAGCTGCGTCAGCGCGACGCCGTGCCCGAGGACGTCGCCGAGCAGATCGCGGATGCGTGTCTTCGCGTGGTCGGTGCTGCGAGGACTCGCCCAGAACCGGAGTGATGTTCGGGCGTGCGCCCCGCTCGTCCGCACGAGACGACGGCGTGAGGGCGGTGCGGATGCCCGCCCTCCCGCCGAACGGTCAGCCGCGTGCTGCGAGCTGCGGGTACACGGCCTCCAGCGGCGCGGAGAGCCCGGCCTTGGCCCGCACGGAAGTGTCGTCCGCGAGGACTTCGAACTCGCCGGCCTCGGTCGCGTCGAGCACGGTCGAGACGAGCTCTGCAGGGTCGAGCTTCGGGTCGGTCGCGTGCGCAGCCATGGCGGTGTCGACATACCCGACGTGCACGCCGACGACCTGCACGCCTGCAGGCTGCAGTTCGAGCCGCAGGGAGTTCGTCGCAGACCACAGGGCGGCCTTGGTGGCCGAGTAGATCCCCGCGACGGCGTACCAGGAGAGCGCGGAGTGGATGTCGATGATCGCGGTGCTTCCGCCCTTCGCGGCGAGGATCGGAGCGAAGGCGCGGGTCAGGAACAGCGGGCCGAGGAAGTTGGTCTCGACGTTCCGGCGGATCTCCTCATCGGAGTGGGTGAGGATGCCGGGGCTGGACGCCGAGACGCCGGCGTTGTTGATCAGGATGGTCACGTCCGGCGCGGCTTCGGCGGCGGCGCGGATCGACTCCGCATCCGTCACGTCGAGGGCGAGGGGAACGACGCGCTCGTCATCCCATTCGCGGGGCGTCCTGGCGGTGGCGTAGACCTTCGCCGCGCCGCGGGCGAGCGACTCTCGGACGAAGTGCGCGCCGATGCCTCCGTTCGCGCCGGTGACGAGCACGATTGCTCCGGTGAATGACGTCATGATGGTGTCCTTCTCTTTCTCTGCGGTCTGGTGTCGGCGTGGGAGAATGAGCAGCGCCACATCCGAGCCCACGCAACAATGACTACACTCATAACTGAGGCAAGTCATGGTTTATTCCAGGAGGATCACGATGCCAGGGGCTGCACAGCCGCTCGGGCGGCGCGAGCGGAACAAGCAGGAGAAGCTCGAGCGCATCACGGTGGCCGCGAGTGAGCTGTTCGCCGCACACGGCGTCGACGACGTCACCACTCAGCAGATCGCTGAGGCCGCGGACATCGGAACCGGCACCCTGTTCCTGTACGCCAGGACCAAGGGTGAGCTGCTGCTGCTGGTGCAGAACACCAATTACGCCGCGGCGCTGAAGCGGGGGCGGGCCGCCGCCACCAAGGCGAAGGATGCGCTCGACGCCGTGCTGGCGCTTGTGACTCCGGTCGTGGAGTGCAATCGCGCGCAGATCGACAACGGGCGCACCTATCTCCGCGAGATGGTCTTCGGCGACCCGACGGAACCGCACCACGCCGAAGCGCTCTCGATCGTCGCGCAGACCGAAGAGGCTCTCGCCGGGACATTGACCGAGCGCGCCGGGGCGGCGGAGGCCGATGCGGCGGCGCTGGCGCGGGTGATCTCGGCCGTCATGTTCGTCGAGATGGCTGCCACCGTGAATGCCGGTTCGAGTGTGAAGGACATCCTCGCCGGCATCCGTACGCAGGTCGCGGCGATCCTGCGCTGACGGATGCCGTGGCTCACGCGCCGGTGATGACGACCTTGCCGCGGATGCCGCCGGCGGCCAGCGCGGCAAGTGCGCTCGGCGTCTCATCGAACGGGAAGGTCCTTCCCACGACGGGGCGCAGGATGCCGTCGTCGACGAGGGACGCGATCTCGCGGAGCTGATCGCCGCTGGCGCTCATGAAGAGGAACTCGTAGGTCACGCCGAGCTTCTTCGCCTGCGTGCGGATCCTGCGGCTCAACCCGCCGATCGCCAGACGCAGCAACGGGTTCAGGCCGACGCGCTTCGCGAAGGCCGGATCCGGCGGGCCGGAGATCCCGATCGCCGTGCCGCCGGGGCGGAGGATGCGCAGCGACTTCTCGAGGTTCTCGCCGCCGAGGCTGTCGAGGACGAGGTCGTAGCCGGAGAGCTGCTTCTCGAAGTCCTGGCTGCGGTAGTCGATCACCTCATCGGCGCCGAGGTCGCGGACGAAGTCGGCGTTTCGGCTCGAGGCGGTCGTCGCCACGTGGGCGCCCAGGTGCTTGGCGAGCTGGATCGCGATCGATCCGACGCCTCCGGCGCCGGCGTGGATGAGGACCTTCTGGCCGGGCTGCAGGTTGCCGCGGACCACGAGCGCCTGCCATGCGGTCAGCGCCACCAGCGGCAGCGAGGCCACTTCGATCGCCGTGATCGTGGTGGGGACGAGGGCGAGGTCTGCCTCGTCGATCGAGATGCGCTCGGCGAACGTTCCGATCCGGCCGTCGCGGGCGCGGCCGTACACGGTGTCGCCGGGTGTGAAGCCCTGAACCTTCGACCCGGTGCGGATGACGGTGCCGGTGAGGTCATGACCGAGAGTGAGAGGCGTCTTGTACGGGAGGATCGCCTTGAACTCGCCCTCGCGGATCTTCTCGTCCAACTGGTTGAGGCCGGCCGCGGTGATCCGCACCAGTACGTCATGGTCGCCGACGGTCGGTTCGGGAACGTCTGCTTCGTGCACCGGTTGCCCGTAGCTGTCGAAGACGAATGCGCGCATGCTATACCCCTTGTCTGATCTCACTCAATTATGAGCGGACTCAGTTAATCTGTCAAGGGAGCGGATGCGGACAGCCGGCATCGATGATCTCCTGGAGGACGGTCATGGCCGCCATTCCGTTGGGCCAACCGGTGTAGAAGGCGAGCTGGAGAAGGGCCTCCTTCAACTCTTCGTCGGTCACGCCGTTCTGCCGGGCGAAGGCGAGATGGAACCGGAGCTGGTCGGTCTTTCCCATCGCGGTCAGCGCGGCGATGGTGACGAGCGATCGGTCGCGTTTGGCCAGCCCGTCGCGCTCCCAGACCTCGTCGAACAGGACCTTGTCCGTGTAGTGCACCAGGCCGGGCGCGAAGTCGCCGAAGGCGTTCTGCCCGCCGGTCCAGCCGGTGGTCTTCACGGTCTCCGCGGTCTTGGCGGCCTTCGCGATGCTGATGACCGTGCCGTTCTCGAGTGCCCGGAGCGCATCGAGGTCGTGGTCGAATCTGCCCACGCGCACGAGGCCGGGCCACCGCCCAGGGCTGCCGTAATAGAGCACCAGCGTCTGCAGTGGCGCGTAGTACCCGATCTCGCCGGGATGCGGTTCGTCGACGTCGGGAACGCCGTCCAGGATCAACTCGCGTTTGAGCTGCGCGACCTTCTCGACGTCGTTGTAGTCGTCGAACGTGAGGGTGAGCGGCAGCAGGTCGCCGAGCTGCCGTGCGACGGGATTCTCGAAGAGCTCGCCGCTGACGGTGCGGTCGTCGATGGCTAGTTCGATGTTCATGAGTGCCTCCGCGTTCACGGTACCGAGGCGTTGCGCGGGGCGGGAGGCCCTGTCAGTACGTCCATCCTTGGGGACTCCCGCCGTGGTTGCGGTCCGCGTTGACTCGGTGGCAATCGTCCGCGACGGAAGGCTCTCGATGCGACTCCGCATGTTCACGATCGGTGCACTGCTCGTGCTCGCTCTCACCCTTGCCGCCTGCAGTGCGGCATCCGAGGCGGAGGCCCCGACTTCGGTTCGGCCACCGGTCGTTAGGACGAGCCCTGCACCCGAGCCGGGGCATGAGGAAACGACGGTCGTCGGCACGGTCGTGCGGTTCTCGGCGGGGGATGCCGTGGTGGACGTCACGATCGGCGAGGACAGCCCGGCGACCCGCGACTTCCTCTCGATGCTGCCGATGACCCTCGAACTCGAGGAGTTCAACGGCCGCGAGAAGATCGCTTACCCCGGACGAGAACTGGCCTGGGAGGGTTCACCCGGCTCCGATCCCGAGGACGGCGATCTGATCTACTTCACGCCGTGGGGCAACATCGGCTTCTATTACGACACATCGGGCATCGGATACTCGGATGAGACGCTGCACCTCGGCACCTACGAGGCGACGCAGGAGGAGCTCTCGCGATTCGAGGGCGTGCAGACGACGGTGGAGATCGTGTGAGTTCTCAAGTTATGAGACACGTCGGTCTACTTGAGACCGATTGTTGAGCGGTCAGCGTCGTGCCATCGTGAGCAGTTGTCTCAGGCCAGGTGAGACAAGTCGAAATGAAAAGTACTGATCGGAGGCTAATTATCGCACTCGGTCATTGTCGCGACCTTCTATGGAGGTGTATCTAGTTGACACGCTTGTCAGCGTCTTGAGTGGGGTTGTCGGCGGTCTCCTGTTCTTTTGCGAAGGTGGGGACTGCGAAGATCACGACGATGAATCCTAGGACGACTGCGCCGGCGCCGAGGAGGAAGGCGGAGAGCGAGCCGTAGACGAGGGCTTGCCTTGCGCCTTCGAGGATGTTGTCGGCGACGTCGGGGTTTTGGCTCGCGATGTGTGCGGCGGAGGCGAAGGAGGATTGGAGGGCGAGCATCATGTCGTTGGTGACGTCGTTGGCGCGTGAGCTGTCGCTGATGAGTGTGGCGGCCGCGGTTGCGAATCCGCTTGCGAGGACGGCGCCGAGCAGGGACTGCATGATCGATGCGCCGAGGTCGTTTTGGAGGTCGGTCGTGCCGGATGCCATTCCCACGCGGTCGATGGGTGTGGTGCTGGTGAGGGCGCTTGATGATGCGGTGCTGACGAGTGAGACGGCGGCGCCGATCAGGATGAAGCCGATGGCGATCAGCCAGTAGGGCGTGTGCTCGCGCCACAGCAGCATGGTGAGGAATGCGAGTGCGAGCAGGATGTAGCCGAGCAGCATGGTTGTGCGGGTGCCTTTGGAGCCGAGGATTCGTGCGGCGAATGGTGCGGCGAGGAGCAGTCCGAGCGCTGCGGGCAGCACGGCGAGGCCTGCTTGCAATGCGGAGTAGTGCAGGACGTTTTGCATGAATTGGACACTGATGAATACGGCGCCTGACAGTGCACCGAAGACGATGAATCCGCTGACGGCGGGGGCCCAGAACATGCGCTGCCTGGCGATCTTCAGGTCGTAGAGCGGGTTCTTCGCGCGTGTCTGTCGCCATGCGAAGAGTCCGAGGATCACTACGGCTGCGATGAGCAGCGAGACTCCGATGATGATGCCGCCGGGCGTGAAACAGAAGCCGATGCTCAACACGAGGGCGGCGATCCCGAGGGTGGAGAGCACTCCGCCCACGTGGTCTACCGGAGCGCTCGACTCTTTCACATGGGACGGCACGGACCGCACGATGATGATGATCGCGATGAGGGCGAGTGGGATGCTGGTGAGGAAGGAGGCGTTCCACGGGAGGATTGCCAGGACCGCTCCCGCGATCACGGCGCCTGCGATCGAGGCCATCCCGGCGACGGCTCCCCAGAGGGCGATAGCGCTCTTGCGGCCGGCGCCGTCGGCCCAGAGGGCCGTGATCAGGGCCAGGGTGGTCGGGAAGACCATGCCAGCGGCGAGACCGGTGAGCACGCGCGCGAGGATCAGCATTTCGATGGTCGGGGCGAGTGCGGAGAAGACGCTCGTGACGACGATCAGGATCAGGCCGGTGGTGAGGACTTGTTTGCGTCCGTAGTGGTCCGCCAGCGCACCGAAATAGAGCACGGACATTGCGAGCCCGAACGGCGCACCGACGGAGACGAGGTTCAGCATCGCCTGGGAGGAGTCGAAGATCTCGCCGATTGCCGGGAGCGCGACGGGGCCGGCGGCGATGTTGAGCTTGCAGACGACGGCGGCGAGGATGAGCGCCGTGAGGATAGCGCCGGCGCGTTGCGGGACTGCGGGTTCCTGCAGCGAAACGTGTTGAGCGGAAGAGACTGTGTCGTGCATGTGTTCACGCCTCCTGTGTGAAGCGTCGGCGGAGCTCGCCGATCTGCGGGTCTGTGAGCCCGAGTCCGTCTCGGGCGTAGCTCTCGATGGTGCGGTATCGGGTGCGGAGCTCATCGAGGGCGGCGTCGAGGTAGCTGTCGCGCACGCCGAGGATCGGGTCGAGGAGTTCGGTGCGCACGCCCTTTGCCTGGAGCGCCGCGAGCATGGGTTGGAGGGCGGGGGCGAGATCTGTGTTCGTCTCCAGGTAGTCCGCACGGACATCGTCTTCGCTCGCACCGAGGAGGAGCAGGAACGAGGCCGCCGCCCACCCGGTGCGGTCTTTGCCGGTCGTGCAGTGGAACAGTGCTGCACCGGTGCGGTTCTCGTCGATCAGATCAAGGTAGAACGAACGGTAGGCGGCCTGGGCGGACGGCAAGCTGACGAACTTGCGGTTCGCGTCCGCCAGGTACGCATCGGCTCGCCCGCCGCCGAGCATGCTTTCGAGCGCCACGGGGTCGGCGAGCAGCGTCGGGATCTGAGCGGCGACGTTGTCCTGGCTGTCGGCGACGACGTTGAGCCACACTGTTCGCACATTCTCCGCGAGGCGATCGGGGGCGTCTTTGCGCTCTGCCGCCGTGCGGAGGTCGTACACGGTCGTGATGCCGAGGGACTCGAACACGACGTCATCGGTATCGGCGAGCTTCGCGAGCGACGCGGAACGGTAGAGAAGTCCCGGTCGCACCACACCGTCTGTGACGGGGATGCCACCGAGGTCTCGCAGGTTCGGCGCGCTTGCAAGGACTATTCGACGGTCAGGAGGGGTGGTGGTCATGACGATTCCTTCATCTTCGTGGGGGATTGGTTCGCAGCGACGTCGCTCTCGAAAGCGGCGATGGCGAGGTCGAGGTCGGTGTAGATGTGCGCGGGGTCGATCCTGTCCAGGAGGTCGTATTTGTTGAGGGCGGCGAGCAGGGCCGGCTCGGGGCGCGCAAGCACGACATGGACCCCCCGGGAGTGCAGAGATCCGATCAGAGCGACCAGTTGCTCACCGGCCGAGTAGTCGACATCGGGGATCCCCGCGCAGTCGAGAACCACCCAATGCACCGGATCGGGGGCCGCATCGACGGTGCGTTCGAGGCGCTCGGTGAATCCGACGGCGTTCGCGAAGAACAACTCGCTGTTGAACCGATAGACGATGAGTCCTGGTCTCGATTGCACGCCCGGAGTCGCGTCGAGGAACTCGTATCCCTGATCCGTGGTCTGCAGCACGAAGGCCGGTGTGCGGTACTGGCGGACGATCACGCTCAACAGCGAGAGCGCGATCGCGACAGTGATCCCCGCGATGACTCCTCCGACGACGACGGTGACGGTCGTGATGATTGCGATGATGAATTCGCCGCGGTTGTTCCTCGCGATCCGGCAGAGACCGGCGAGATCGATCAGACCGATGCCGACGACGAGGACGACTCCCGCGAGCACAGCGACAGGCAGCGGTTCCAGCAGATCAGTCAGGAAGAGCAGTATGACCAGCGTGAGCACCACGACGACGAGATTTGCGACTTGGGAGCGCCCTTTCGCCGTGTCGAGAATCTGCGTCTTGGTGGGCGACCCGTTGACCACGAATGTGCCGCTCAATCCGGCGGCGATGTTCGCGCCCGCCAATCCGAGGATGTCGCGGTTCACATCGGAACGCTCGCCGTGCTTCATCGCGAAGCTTCGCGATGTCGCTGCGCTCTGCGCGATCACGATGAAGAAGCACGAGAGCGCTGTCGACGCGATCGCGAGGATCTCCGCCATGGTGATCCCGCCGGGGAGACCGATCACCGGCAGGCCCCCATCGATGGGACCGACGACCTCGACCCCGTACCCTTCCGCGGTCGTCAGCGTTGAGACTGTCAGAAGTCCGACGACGGCGACGATCGCACCTGGAATCTTCGGGATGAGGAGCTTGAACGTCACCAGGATCGCGATGGTGCCGACCCCGTAGACGATCGTGGGGAGGGAGACCGATCCGAGCTGGGACATCCACGCCCACTGCTTCTCGATCCAGTGCCCGTTCCCTTTCTCCACTCCGATGATGTCGGGGATCTGGTTCAGTGCGACGTTGATCCCGATGCCGGAGAGGAACCCGATCAGCACTGACGCCGAGAGGAAGTCGCCGAGGAACCCCAGTTTCAGCAGGCGCGCGAGCACCAGCAGGACACCTGTCGCAAGTGCGACCAGCGCGCACAGTCCCGCCCAGCGGGCAGAGCCCGGCTCCACGCCAGGAATCGCGGCCGCCGTCAACCCGGCTGCGAGAATCGCTGCTGTCGCGGAATCACCGCCGACGACGAGCAGTCGCGAGGAGCCGAGGAGCACGAACGCCGCCAACGGCAGCAGCAGCGTGTAGAGACCGGTCACGATTGGCGTCTGGGTGATCGACGTGTATCCCATGACTTCGGGGATGGCCACGGCGGCCAGTGTCAGACCGGCGATAAGGTCCGGTCCCAGCCACCTCAGCTGGTATCCACGAAGTGAGCGCGGGATCATCCTCTGCCCCGCCTTCATCGGGCATCACCCGCTTCGTCGGCGCGAGCCGGTTCTGCGGGGCCGCGGGTTGTGGCGGCGTTCTGCGGCGGCCGGGCGACCAGCTCCAGGATGAAGATGGCAGCCACGGCGGACAACGCAGTTCCGATGATCATCCCGACAGCGATGGGGCGGTTGGCCAGGAGGAACGCGAAGCATGCGGCGGCAACCAGGATTCGCAGCGGTGACCGCCATCGATGGACCCACTCGCCGATGCGGCCCGTGGCGAGCTGCCGCTTCTCGGCGGCGGTGCGGATCATGGTGAAGAGCGCGACGATGCGAGTGCGTAAAGTCCGCGCCCATCGCCAGGGGCCGGCGAACAATGCGACCGTGAGCACGGTGCCGGCGAGCACTCCGACGACCACGATCATGTGTGTCACGGAGCCGAGGATGTGTTCGTAGAGGACGGTGGCTGCGGGACGGGGAATGGACGACGAGACTGCCAGCGCGAAGATGCTCTTCCCGATGCCGATCCCGCCGCCCACCAGCATCATCGACAGGAGCAGCGCACCCGATGCCCACGTCATGGCGAGGGCACGCCTGCGCGCCACGAGCACCCCGGCTGCGAGGAAGAACAACGAGACCCAGGGCAACCAGATGCCGACGGCGACGATGACCTGGTAGATCGTCAGATAGATGCCGATGGAGCTGGATTCTGCGATGACGATGGTCCGGTCGATGGTGGGGATCCGGTCGGCGAGGGCGAACCCGTCGGCGACGAGTTCGTCTTTCACGGCCTGGATGATCGGTGCGAGCTGCAGGCTGATCTCCTGGTTCTGCCCGATGGTGACCGCGGCATCCGCGTGACCTGTGGCGGTGCTCACGAGCTGTTCGTGGGTGATCGTAAGAGCGTCCTCCCAGATCGCCGCGAACGCATCGGATTGCACGAAGTTCGTCACGGCGGTGCTGATCAGCCCCTTCACCCCGGATACGGCAGGGGCTTTGAGCAGACCGAGCGCGTCTTTCGCCCGTGGACCGAGGTCGAGATCGTCGAGCCCGGTGAAGAGGTCATCGGCAAGCTGATCGATGTCGATGCGCGACTCGATCTCCGTGACTGTCTGGGCGGCGATGAAGTCCTGCACGGCGGGATCTTCTGCGAGGGGGGCGAAGGTGTCGACGAAGTACGCGGTGTCTGTCAGCTCCTCGTGCGCCCAGGTCGAGACGATCGCGACCGGTGACAGCAGTGCTCCGACGACGATGAGCGTCGCGGAAAGCAGCGTCCAGCCCCAGCCGCGCCGACGGCTCTTCCGAGGCATGCCGGGTTTCTGGGAGCGTGCGGCTGCATTCTGGGCCCGCTCCTGCTCGAGTGCTCGTGTGAGTTGAGCATTGACTGCGGTGAGCTCCGCGAGCTGGCCGGTGAGCTGCTCGTGTGTGCGCTCCACGATGTTGTCTCCTGAGAAGTGTTGGGGCTGTCTGGTGGGATGACTGCGTGGAGGAGCGTCCGTTGAACGAGTGAGCGATTCCTCCTCCGCGTGCACTTCCTAGAGCGTTTCGGGTCGTGGTGCGGCCCAGGTGCCGTCCAGCACGGCGGGGCGGGGGCGGTACAGTCTCAGCACGTAGTTCCAGCCCGGCATGATGGGCAGGGTGTTTGCGACCACGTCGCGGTGCGGAGAGAACTGACCGAAGCGGATGGTCACAGCGCCGTCGTCGTCCGGGGTGGCAGTGATGCTGTTGATGCTGTTGATTCCGAGATCGTTCTCCTCGAAGTACCCGGCCGCGTTGTACAGCGACACCGACCAGAACGCGTCGACGGGAACGTCTTTCAGGCGGAGGCGGTAGTCCCCGACCGGGAGGTTCTCGTCGAAGCTGATGTAGGTGGCCTCGCGCTCGGGGAGTCCGCCCCAGCCGGAGGCGGTGCCGAGCAGGTGCAGGATCGGATCAACCTCGGCCCTGGTGCCGAACGCCTGGTCGTACTTGCTGACGCCATGGGCGAGGTCGAGGATCGCGTTGCGGGTCTGCGTGTGCGATTGCTCGTCGTAGGCGGGCAGCGGAAACGTGCCGGCACCGCCCCCGGTGATCGCAAGACCGTCTTGCAGTCCGTTCACGTCGGCGACGTCCTGCGGGTTGTTCGGATCGACGAGGATTCGTGCGATGAGCGTGGCATAGTCGGTGCCGACCAGATCGTGCGTGAGGAGGTGCTCGCCTGGATCGCGCAAGATGACAGGGCCGTAGTGGTCCTGGTTGACGACCCAGACGGAGATGTATCGGTCGCCGGTGTCGGGCAGTGTGATGGTGACGTCGCTGCGCACGTCGACGACGGCGAAGCTGTACAGGGTGTCGCGGTTCTGGCGGATGACGGGTTGATCGCCGAGGGAGTCGAGTTCACGCGTGTGGCTCCATGTGCCCAGGCCGGAGCCCGCGCTTAGCCGGGAGAACATGAGGTCCGTTTCGGCTCGTGTGAAGTTCAGGACGTTGACGGAGATTGCAGACATTGCGGGTTCGCTTTCGATGAGAACGATGACTCGGGGCCGCGCCGCTCGGGCCATCGTATTTATGGGCCGAGCAGTCGTCCTTTCGCGACCTCGAACTCGGTGTCGGTGAGCATGCCCTGTGCTCTGAGGTCGGCGAGTTTCTGCAGTTGTGCGACGAGATCATCGAGAGTGCTCGCCGGGGCAGGGGCGGGCGCCGACACGGTGCGGGCCATCGCGAGGGCGGCCTGGTGCTGAGCCGCTTCGTACTGGGCAGCCTCAATTTGCTTTGGGCTTTCCTGCGCTGATGGGCGGCGATGCCGCCGCTGACAGCTGTCGCGGTCCCGGCGACGACCGCTGTCCTCGCAGCCAGGCCCAGCAGTCCGGGACGACCCATTCTCGCGAGGTACGGCATGTCAGACCTTGGTTCTCGGGGTGATCGTGTCGGCGAGGGCGTTGACGACCGTTGCAGGGATCCGTTCGTCGCCGAGGAATACCACACGAGATTCGGAGGTCCGGGCGGCGAGGTCGCGCTGGTAGGTCAGTTCGATCGCGACCAGAAGCGCGCTGGTGCCGGCGGGGATCGCAACGGCGAGGCCGGCGATGTCGTTGTGATTGAGCAGGCCGGTCGCCCCGAGTGACGCGACGTCGAGCTCGAAGCCGTCGGGCAGTTCCTCTGCCTTGACGAGGGTGAGTTTCCCGTCCTCGGACTTGGTGAGGACGGTCAGATCCAGCAACCGAACGAGGCCGGTGTCGACGAAGTGAACGAGCTCGGAGATCGTAGCCGGGTCGAGGTCGCGACCCGGGAGGCTGAGAAGGTAGAGATCGACGGGGCCGAAGCGGGAGCCGGGGGCAACGGTGCCGCTCACGACAGCGCCTTGCGTTTCAGAGCGTCGAATTCTTCCTGGTTGATCGTCCCGGCCGCGCGCAGTGCTGCAGCCGCCTCGATCTCCCCGGTCGGGCTCGTTCGCGCGACCTCACGAATGTACGACTGAGCTGCGTGGTCGGCGTCGCGGGCGGCCCGGCTACCGCGCGCTGCCATCCCGTTGCTGCGAGCGACGAGGTAGACCAGCACGGTGATGAAGGGCAGGAAGATGAGGAAGAGCACCCAAACCGCCTTCCACCAGCCGTTCAGCTTGTCGTCGCGGAACAGGTCGCTGATGATCGCGAACAGCGCGAAGAGATAGCCGATGAAGATCGCGGCCCAGAGCATCCAGCTGAGGAAGTCCCAGAAGATCATGTGTTTGGTGTCCGTTTCGTTTGGGATTGAGGCGCGCAGGATAGGGCTGCGGTGCGGGCATGAGGCAAGAGGGGTTGATGGCGTCGCCGATCAGGCCCCACGATCCGCGTATCGTCGGTCACGATCAGGTGATCCGCGACTTACGTTTCGACGGCTCGGGGCCCGGAATCGGGCGGTTCATCGCAGTCAGTCTGCAATGTCCCGGGCCGCAGAATCGGAGTCTCATCCCTGGCGGTTGAGATCGCTGGTCTCCTCGCCCCCGGGTGCATCGCCACGGCTATCGTGAGAGCATGATCGACGCTATTCGCCAGGAGCTGGCCTCGGCCGAGCCGGAGAATGCTCGAAGCATGCTGCGGAAGAACTGGCTGCGCTTGATCATCGAATCTCACACCAGCGAACTCGAACAGCTCTGCCTTGAGCATCCCGATTCGCACGATCCGGATCTGCTTCTCATCCGCGCGTGCTGCCGCGATCTTGCCGGCGATTCCTACGGTGCGGGATACCTTCGCGGACAGGGCCTGCGCACCGCGCCGGATGACTTCGTCGCATGCTTCACCGAACTGCTCCTTGCACCCGACGCTTCGACGAAGGCGGCCGCCGCCGACCGTGCTCATGTCGCCCTCGCGCAATGCGAGCCGGACGATGACTACTCGTCGGCGCTATTTCTGCTCGGCTGGACCGAAGTGCGGCTCCGCAGAGATTTCCCGCGCGCGATCGGGCTTCTGCGCTCCGCCGCGGAAGAGGCGCGGATGCGGGGCCGCACGGAGACACACCGTCTTGCCCACTCGAACCTCGCATTCGCGCTCACCCAGGCCGGGCGGTTCACCGAAGCAGAGCAGATCCTCGACATGCTTCCCCTAGCGCCACGATCGACCGACTGGGACCAGTTCGAGGGTGGTCTTCCCGAGGCGATTCGGGGGTGCATTGCATACTGGCGAGGCGACTTCGAAGAAGCGATCGCGCTGTTCGAATCGGTGATCAACGAGGCGAGCTCCGGGAACAACTTCGAAGCCCAAGCTCGCCTCTACTACGTCATGAGCCTCATCGCACTGCACCGCGACACCCGCTACGACGCTGCCGCAAACCTGCTCGAGCACATCAGTAGAACGGATAAGCACGGAATCCCCTGGGATACGCTCCGCCGAGTAGTGGCGGCGTGGCTTGCGCACGCCGAAGGACAAAGCGAACGCGCGCGAGCCCTCGCTGCCCCCACGCTGGCGCGCACCGGCGCAGCCGTCGCTCACGCGCTTCTTGCGGAACTGTATCGCGTGCTCGGCGAGCCTGAACTGTCGGGCCAGGCCTTCCGACTGGCAGCCGCGGCGGGTATGCCGCGATACGCACGGGTCAGCACACTCGTCACCTCGGCCGCCCTGCACTCCACCGCTGGGCGCGGGCAGAAGGCCCACGAACAACTCGAGCGTGCTCTGGAGAACGCGGCCTCAGAGCGAGTCTTCGCCCCGTTCCTCACGGAAGACCCCGTCATCAACGACCTGCTCGCCGCGCACGCAAACTGGGGATCAAACGACCCCGGCTTCCTGCACAAGGTCCTTGAAAAGCAAAGCCTCCATTCGACATCGGTCACCGGGATCCTCACCGACCGCGAGCGGGAAGTCCTCGTGTGCCTGCGCACCACGATGACCGCCGAGGAGATCGCAACGCACCTGAGGATCGCCTACCCCACGGTGAAGTCCCATATCCGTTCCATCTACCGCAAGCTCGAAGTCACCACGCGACGCGACGCCATAAGCGCATCAGTGAGAAACAGTCGCTGATAGCAGTCCCTCACCTTGAAACTCGGACACCAGATGATTCGATTCCTCCTCCAGATCCTCTCTCAACTCGTGCTCGGCGCGATCGCATTGATCGTGCTCCACTTCACGCTCCCCGGCGTCACGCTTACGTTCACGGGGTTCTTCATCGCCCTCGGCGCATTCACTCTCGCACACGTCATCCTCGGACCCTTTGTGCTCTCCATCGCCCAGCGCTACGCCGCACCGCTCACTGGCGGGGTAGGACTCGTCGCCACCCTTCTCGCACTCTGGATCGCCACCTGGTTCCCCGGGGGCATCCAGATCACCGGAATCGCGTCCTGGATCCTCGCACCCCTCATCGTCTGGATCATCACAGCACTCGGCGGTTGGATCATCATGGCGCTCATCGTCGACCGGATGCTCAAGAAGCGAGCAGCCCAAAAACTGGTGCGGAACGTCAAGTAGCACCCAGTTTGGTCGGTGGTCGGTGGGGACTCCGACGTCCCTGGTCGGAGCGCGATAGCCGTGGGCGTCGGCAAGGTACTCGATGAGGTGACCAGGAGACGGAGAGCATTGGGATGCGGCCATCTGTTCAGCGCGGCAGTGGCGGAGGCGCGAAAGAGGCCGGCTGAACACGGCTGGTGCGTGGACCTTCTTGGCCCATAACTCTGTTCTGAATCTGCCTGAGATCAGTCAGTGTCGCTCGGCAGGGCTTGGCGCACAGTCTCAACTAGCCTGAGAAAGTCTCGTCTAGCTTGAGAACTCACACTGAGTTTCTGGAATCCCTCGTGGAGGGGCTGACGGGAATCGAACCCGCGCTATCTGCTTGGGAAGCAGAAGTTCTGCCATTGAACTACAGCCCCGTACCGGCATCCGAAGAGGCAGGTATCGGACAGCCTACCTGCCGCCCGGCCGCAGGCCAAAGCGCGGCCGGGTTCGCCGCTGATACGGTTGAGCGTCCGTGCAGGAATCCGAGGAGGTGGTACCCGTGATCAGTATGACGTCGGTGCTCCTCTGCGGAGGCACGGTCGGGCGCTAGGTCGTCCGGGAGCGCCGCTGATGGCAGCACTCCCGAAAGGCACGACCATGCACTTCACCTCAGAACACGACGTCGCTGACGGCGTCATCACTCGCGAGTTCACTCTCGACGGCATCCCCGGCATCCTGTGGACGCCGTCGGACGCTTCCCCGTCCGCACCGGTCCCGCTCATCATGATGGGCCAACCCGGCGGAATCGGGATGCGACGGATGCATCCTCGCCTGGCGGCGCGGGCGCGCGCCGTGGCCGCGCACGGCTTCGCCTCGGTCGCCGTGGAACTGCCCGGAGCCGGCGAACGGCCACCACTGCCCGGTGCGGAACAGGCGCGCTCGGACCTGGTCAGGGCGCTCTCGGCCGGCGAGGCCCCGAGCGCGCAGACCGTCGACCGGCTGGTACTTCCTCTCGTGGAGAAGGCGGTGCCGGAGTGGCAGGGCGCACTCGATGTCGTCCTGGACCTGCCCGAGATCGGCGAGCGAGTGGGATTCTCCGGCGGCGTGATCGCGATCGGTGTACGGCTGGCCGCTGTCGAACCGCGGATCCGTGCGGCCGGGCTCTTCGCGGGCAGTTACGTGCCGCGCACGATCATGGAGGAAGCCCGCCGCGTCACGATTCCGCTCCACGTTCTCCTGCAATGGGATGACGAGGGGAACGACCGTCAGATGGCTCTCGACCTCTTCGATGCCTTCGGGTCCGCGGAGAAGACCCTGCACGCCAACATGGGCGGGCACACCGGCGTCCCGGCGTACGCAGGAGAGGATGCCGGACGCTTCTTCGTGCGTCATCTCGGGTCGCCACTCGAGTGACACGGGCACGGCCGGGCGGCGCCGACATCACCGAAGCACCGCACACTAGGCTGTTGCCGTGCTTCTCAGCGATCGCGACATCACCGCAGAACTCGCCTCCGGCCGGATCGGACTCGACCCGCACGACCCGGCGATGGTGCAGCCGTCGAGTGTCGACGTGCGCCTGGACCGCTACTTCCGGTTGTTCGACAACCACAAGTACCCGTTCATCGACCCATCCGAGGATCAGCCCGAGCTCACGCGCCTCATCGAGGTCGCCCCCGACGAGCCCTTCATCCTGCACCCCGGCGAATTCGCGCTCGGCGCCACGTTCGAGCAGGTCTCCCTGCCGGACGACGTCGCCGCGCGCCTCGAGGGCAAGTCGTCACTGGGTCGCCTCGGCCTCATCACGCACTCCACGGCCGGCTTCATCGACCCCGGGTTCACCGGTCACGTGACCCTCGAGCTCGCCAACGTCGCGACCCTGCCGATCAAGCTGTGGCCGGGCATGAAGATCGGCCAGCTCTGCTTCTTCCGCCTGACCTCGCCGGCCGAGAACCCGTACGGCTCCGGCCCGTACGGCAACCGCTACCAGGGGCAGCGCGGACCGACGGCATCCCGCTCCTTCCAGAACTTCCACCGCACGGATGTCGGGGTCACCGACTTCGGTTCGCTCGGCGGCTGACTCCAGACGCATCGAGAGGGCAGTGGCGCACGGTGCGTCACTGCCCTCTCGTGTGAGTCGTGGGGGCGAATGCCGCGGCATCCGTCCCCGCGTCAGCTCAACTCCAGGGGGCCCAGCCGTCCTCGCCCGACAGATACGCCTCGCGCGTGAACGCGGCCGCCTCCTCGTCCGTCAGCTGAGGGCGACCCGGATCCTCGCCGACGACGGCACCAGGGCCGGTGTTGTCGTACTCGCGGAAGAAGTCCTCCTGCCAGCTCCATCCGCTCATGTCCGACCATGCGGGCGTGCGGATGTGAGCGCCGAGCTCCGAGTCGCGCACGACCATCGCCGGGTCAACGGCCGGGTTGCTGCTCGGGTGCCACGGGCGACCGAGTGACACGGTGCCGGCCGCGGCATCCGAGGTGAACTCCGAATCGACGAACAGGAAGCCCTTGCCGCCCGGCACCGTCGCGGGCGCTGCGACGTACCCGTTGTTGGTGGTCGACGCCCGGTCGAGCGACCGGATCTCGGAGTCCTCGACCACGAGCGTGCCGCCGCCGTAGATGAAGTCGACGTCTCCGGCGACGTACGAGTCCGTCATCCAGACCCGCGACGGCTGGGTCTTCGAGATCGGGTCGACCAGGAACGTGTCCTGGTTGCCGAGCAGTCGCACACCGTCGAGAACCGTGCGATCGGCCGCCGCGCGCAGCGCCAGCGCCTGGCTGCCACCGTTCACCGCCTCGTCGTACGCGTTCTCGATCGTGATGTCGCGCAGCGTGACGTCGTCCGCCAGCACCGACAGTACAGGGGAGCCGGTGTGCCCCCACGTTCCGCCGTAGAACTTCGCCTGTCCGGCCGCGAGGTCGTACGAGATCACCACGTCCTCGGCGATGCCGGTCGAACTGCGGATCGTCAGGTCATCGGCATCCGGCCAGATCCGCACGACCTCGCGGTAGACACCGGGCGAGACGACGATCTCGACGGGATGCTTCGCGCGGGATGCCGCGCCCACCGCCGCGCTGACACTGGCGAAATCGCCGCTGCCGTCGAGAGCGACCGTGACCTGCTTGCCGACCGTCTCGTCCTTGCCGAGCGGACCGCTGTGCGCGTCGACGATCGAGACGACGTCGGCCGTGGCATCCGGAGCGTAGGAGTAGTACGACCTCGGATCGAACGTCGGACCGGTGTTGTCCTTGCGTCCCCTGATGCTGGTGAACTGGTTGTTGCGCGACTCCACCTTCGACTCGGGATCCTTCGCGACGATCGCGTCCTCGCCGTTCTCGTAGACGCTCGACTCGATCACGAGCTGAGCCGCTCCGCGCGACATCGTGCCGTAGTGCGCCTGGCCCTCGAACCAGTTGTTGTACAGGTGGCCCGCCGCGACATTGTCGATGCTGGCGTTGCGCTGGTACGTGTTCGAGAACGCATTGTGATGCATCGTGATGGTGGTGACGACGTTCTTCGTCCAACCGACGCCGACCGTCTTGTTGTGGTCGTGGAACGAGTTCCAGGACAGCGTCACCGCCGTCGAGTCCTTGCGCACGTCGACGAGCCCGTCGCCGAGGCGCGTGAACTCGTTGTGGTCGATCCAGACGTGCGACGACGTGTCGACGCGGATGCCGTCGTTGTCGTTGTCCGAGCCCTTGCCGTCCCAGTCGCCGGCGACGTACG
Organism: Microbacterium sp. M; assembly: GCF_045181065.1. Taxonomy (GTDB): domain Bacteria; phylum Actinomycetota; class Actinomycetes; order Actinomycetales; family Microbacteriaceae; genus Microbacterium. The sequence continues at coordinate 158,644 of NZ_CP173721.1, forward strand.
AGTCGCGGAATGTGAGATTGCGCACGATCACGTTCGACACTCTGTCGAGGAAGAGCCCGCCGCCGACGAGCTCGGCATCCCGTCCCGCGCCGGCGATCGTCTTGTCGGACGCCACGGTGATCTGCGAACCGAACGGCTCGACGTCGACGCTGCCCTTGACGAGGATCGTCAAGGGCTCCTCGAGCGCGGCGTATTCGGCGAGCTCTGCCGCGTCGTCGGCCACGACGACCCGCCCTTCGGCGCCACCGGTCGTGCCCTCCGGCAGGTCGGCGGTCGGGGTCGATGCGAAGCCGGTCGCCACCGGCGACCACACCGGACCGTCGGCGGTCGTCGTGGTCGGCGCCTCGATGCGCTCGAGGAGCCCTGCGCCGTCGAGCGTCGCGGGGAGGTCGTCCGCGTGCGCGGGCGCCGCGATCAGGGTCAGGGCGAGCAGCGGTGCGCTCGCCACGACGGCGACGCGGGTCAGTCTCCTGCGGTTCATCGGGTCTCTCCTTCCACGAGCACGTCGCCGAGCAGGACGACATCATCGAGGGTCGTTCCCGTCCCGGCATCCCGCAGTGCCAGCGCCTTCTTGGGGGCCGTCACCTCCAGCGGGTTCTCGAGCGTGAGGCTCTGCAGCGTGACGTCATCGGCGAGGACGTTCACGGTCGGCCATTCGCTGCTGGACTTGTCGTAGGTGATGACGACGTCCTGCGGGTCGCCGGTGGCACCGACGATCGTCAGGTGATCGGCATCGGGCCAGATCGAGACGACCTCGCGGTAGGTTCCGGGCTGGATGACGATCTCGACCGGGTGGGAGCTGCGGGATGCCGCGCCCACCGCCGCGTGCACGGACATGTAGTCGCCGCTGCCGTCCTGTGCGACGGTGATGCGGCGCTCGGCGTCGTCGTCCGTGGCGTGAACTGGGCCGGCATTCTTGGTGAGGATCTTGCGGACGTCGCCTACCGGGTCGGCCGTGTAGGCGTAGTTCGCCGACGCGTCGAAGGTCGCACCGGTGCCGCGGGGCTGCTCGCCCCAGACGTCTACGAAGATGTTGTCCTGCTGGAAGACCGATCCCTCGCCGATCAGGGGGTTGCGGGCGTGCTCGAACACGTTGCCCTCGACGACGAGTTCGGTCTCCTCACCGCGCGCGTTCATGCCGTACGAGCTCACCCCGGAAAGCCAGTTGTTGTACACGTGGCCGGACGCGACGTTGTCGAGGCTGCCGTTGCGCTGGTGCACGTTCGAGAAGCGGTTGTGATGCAGCGTCAGCGTCGTCACGACGTTGTCGGTCCATCCGACGCCCAGGGTCTTGTTGTGGTCGCGGAAGTAGTTCCAGGATGCCGTGACCGCGGTCGAATCCTTGCGGATGTCGAGCTGTCCGTCGCCGAGGCGCTCGAACTCGTTGTGGTCGACCCAGACATGGTGCGACGTGTCGATGCGGATGCCGTCGTTGTCGTTCTCCGGCGACTTGCCGTCCCAGTCCGCTCCGATGAACGAGTCGCGGAACGTGAGGTTGCGGATGATCACGTTCGAGACGCGGTCGACGAACAGTCCGCCGTTGACGATCTCGCCGCCGTCGGCCGCACCGGCGATCGTCTTGTTCGCCGTGACCTTGATCATGCTGCCGTCGCCGACGTCGATGGTGCCGTCGACGAGGATCGTCAGCGGCTCTGCGGATGCCGCGGCTGCGACGAGCTCTGCGGGTTCGTCGACGGTGACGGTCTGCCCGCCGGCGCCGCCGGTCGTGCCATCGGGCAGCTCAGCGGTCGGCGTCGAGGCGAAGCCGGTCGCGGTCGGTGACCACACCGGGCCATCGGCGGTCGTGGTGGTCGCCGCGCCGATCTGGGCGAGCAGGTCGGCGCCGTCCGCCGTCTGTGCGACGGCCGCGGACGGGACGAACGCGCCGAGTGCCAGTAGCGGGGCGCCGACGATCGCGCCCACGGCGACGTGTCGTCGACCGCGGATCCGCGGGGTTGCGGGTGAGGATTCCAGCGAAACAGGCGCGCCGGAATGCGGGGGCTTGAAGGACATCATCGTTCCTCTCGCAGGTGGAAACCGGTGTGGGGAACCGGTTTCTGAACCCTAATGAGGAAATGTTGTTGATGTCAACGTATTTGCGGAAGACGTTTCGCGTGGGCGGGCGGGGTGCGGCGTCGCCTCCGAACCGGAGGAGATCACGCGATCGGGAGGGCCGAATGCCGGATCGGGGTCCTCCGGTTCGTGCGTTCTCCTCCGGTTCGCGCGGCCGGGGCGGCGTCGTCGGTGCGGTGCTTCCCTCGCGTGACGATGTCGACGACGGCATCGAGCACGTCGTCGTCGGCCAGGATGCGATTGTGGCCCAGGCCTTCCGGCTGCAGCATCCTCGATCGTCCGGCATGCGCTCTGTGCAGCCGGACCGAGTCGGCGTCCGGAAGCCCGCGGTCGTCGCGGCTGTGCACGACGAGCAGGCTGGTGCGCTCGGGGAGCGGGTGAACGGCCGAATCGAAGCGCTCGGCGACGGATGCCGGTGTTTCGCCGATCCGAGCCGCGAACAGATGCGCCAAGCGGTCTCGTGCGCGGTCGGACATCCCCATCATGAGTGCGAACTGGTCGATCATCGCGAAGGGGCCGGCGGCACCGGAGATCGTGACGACGACAGGAGTGCGCGCGAACGTCCGCGCCGCGGTGAGGCCGGCGACCGCGCCGACCGAATGTCCGACGATCGCGGCGAACGGGCCGAATCGGTTCTGGGTCCCCTCGATCGCGGCCATCCAATCGCGGACGTCCGTGCGACGCCCCTGCGACTCCCCGTGCGCCGGGGCGTCGAACGACACCACGCGCAGTCCGGCGGCGACGAGTTCGCGGACGAGCGGGGCGAACTGCGTGGCCCTGCCCTTCCAGCCGTGGATGACGAGGACGGTGCGATCGCCGTCGCCCCAGCGATACGTGACGATGTCGCGACCGCGTACGCGCAGCAGTTCGCGGTGCGCCGCCAGATCGGTGGCGCGGTCCTGTGCGCGCAGCGGCATCCGAGGGCGCGTGCGGAAGAACAGGCGGTACGCGACGCTGCCGGCAAGGGCGGGGGAGATCGCATCGGCGACGCGGAGGGCGGTGGGGACGAACGCGGTGGAGCGGGACATGGTTTCCTCGATTCACAAGAAATACGAACGATCGTACGTAGAGTATACGAACGATCGTGCGTAAACTAGAGGGATGTCGGATCAGATCGTGGACGGACGCCGAGCGCGCGGGGATGCGTCGCGGCGCAGCGTGCTGTCCCGGGCGACCAATCTCGCTTCCGTCGAAGGGCTCGACGGGCTCACGATCGGACGCCTCGCCGAATCCTCCGGGCACAGCAAGAGCAGCATCGCGACCTTGTTCGGCAGCAAGCAGTCGCTGCAGCTGGCGACGATCGCCGCGGCCCGCGAGGTGTTCATCGCGACGATCGTCGCACCGGCGCGCAGCGAGCCGCGCGGTGTGCTGCGACTGGCGGCGCTGCTGCGCAACTCGCTGGACTACTCCCGCGACCGGGTCTTCACCGGCGGATGCTTCTTCGCCGCCACCTCAGCCGACATCGACTCCAAGCCGGGGCCGGTCCGCGATGCCGTGGTGACGGCGCAGGCCGACTGGTACGGGTACATCACCGCCCAGGTCCGATACGCCATCGAGGCCGGTGAGCTGACGGCCGATGCGGATGCCGAGGGCATCGCCTTCGAGCTCATCGCGTTGGACGAGCATGCGAACAACCGCTCGCTGCTGCTCGGCGGCGAAGAGGTGTACGGCCTCGCGGCTCGCGCGATGCGTCAGCGGCTGATCGCGGCCGGTGCGACCGAGGCGATGCTCGCCGCGCTGGCTTAGTCGCCCGCCGCGGCCGGGTTCGCGGATGCAGCTGATAAGAGCGCCCCTCGCGAGACCACGCCGCGGCATAGGATCAGAGCGTGAGCGGCGATATGGGGAATCCGGAAGTTCCGCGCGACGACGAGACGCGTGAGTTTCCGCCGCCCCCGCCCCCTGCACCGGCGACGACGCCATCAGAACCCGTGCTCGACGCGGAGGTCCCCGGTGCTTCCGTCGAAGCCGCCGATGAGGCGGGCGAACCCGGCCCGATCGCCGATGACCTCGCGGTGAGCGCGGACCTCGCGATGTCGCGCGTGGAGGACCTCGACATCCCTCCGGCCGATATCGCCGTCCCCGACTTCACGGTTCCCGAACCTCCGGAGATCCCGCCGCTCGATGAGACGGCCGCCGTGCTGCTCGCAGATGAGAAGGCGTCGACGAGCGGGATCGGTGAGCCTCCTGGCGAGGATCCCGCAGCTCGGACCCCGCTTCCTGCGACGCGCTCCGAGCTGCGTGCGCGGACGTCGGGTGGCGATCCGATGCCGCCGGAACCGCAGTCCGCTGCCGATGCGGCGTCGACGTCGTCCGTGCCGCCGGTCTTCGCGTCCGGACAGACGTCGTCCGCCGTGCCCGCCCCGCCGACGGCCGCAACGCCGGTCGACTCGCGCCCGGATGCACCGGCATCCGACTATTCGAACCCGCGGGGCGGCGACACCTACCGGGGCTGGCCGATCGTGATCTTCGCACTGCTCGCCGTGCTCCTGCTCGCCGCGGTGATCGGCGTCGTGGTGCTCGCGAACAACCCTCCGACGTTCTCCGCTCCGCAGGGCTCGGGCACCGGAGTCTCGGAGTCGGCCTCTGCTGGCGAGCCGGCCACGGCGGTCGAGCAGGGATGCTCCGAACTGTGCGCGCAGGTCGCGGCCATGGTCGATGGCGAGGTCGCCGGGCCGACGGGCGACGTCGCCTGGTCGCTGGACGGCGCCTGGCAGGATGCTGCATCGCCGGCAGCGTCAGCAGTGAGCGCCACGTCGGCGCACTTCACGTCGGAGATCGGCGACCTCCGATTCGCGATCATGGCGTTCGAGGACGATGCGGCGGTGGCCGCGGCCGGCGAGACGCTGAAGTCCGAGCGCAGCGAACCGCTGACCTCCGAGAGTTCCGTCTACGACGACGGCTCCGGCACCAGCTACGTCTTCGCCGACGGCACGCAGCAGGCGATTCTCTGGCATGTCCCGAGCGGCGATGACACGCCGTGGCTGATGCTCGTCGAAGGTCCGGACGACCCGGCGGTCTTCGACTTCTACCTCGGCCTGCCCTTCTGACTAACGCACCGCGAGACGTACTCTGCCGGGTGAGACCTGGCCTGGCTGGCCGAGTCTCACCGCGCAGAGTACGTCTCGCGGGAGGGTCGGGACGGGACCGTCGCGGCCTTGGGGATACCCCGGCGACGGTCAGCGGGCGGTGGTGCCGCGGTCGAAACCGGCGTCGAAGCCGCGTTCATACGCGTGCTGCGCCATGCGGGCGATCCGAGGGCGCCAGCCGCCGTGCCCGGAGTGCGGGCCGGACTCGCCGTGGTGCGGACCCTCGGCGCGTCCATGGGCGAACGAGTCGCGATCGAACTCGCCGCGATCGGCGGCGCGGTGGCCGCGGCATCCGTGCTCGGCGTGCGCCCAGCTCTCGGAGGCCTCCGACGGATGCGGGGCGAAGCCGCGGCGGTGCCCACGGCCGTGGTGACCGTGCTCGCCGTGCCAGCGTCCACCCCTGTGGCGGCCGTGTCCGCGGTGCGGGCCGTGGTCGCGCTGCTTGCGCGGCAGCGGGACGTTCTCGTCCCAGCCGAGCGCCTGCGCGATCTGCGTGAGGGTGGCGATGGTGGTCGCGTAGTCCTCGGGGCTCACGGCTTCGGCGATCGTCGCGCGGATGCCGTCGACGATCGTGCCGAGTCGCTTCTTGGCGGTCTGGCCCTCGTCGGTCAGAGCCCACCCGTCCTCGGACGGTGCGATCCAGCCGAGTTCGATCAGGCGGCCGAGCTTGCGGTCGTCGACGGGGTGTCCGCTCTGGACGGTGCCGTCGACGACGTTGAGCAGCCGCCATTCGCGGCGCGTGATGCCCTCGTCCTCGAAGGCGCGGGCGAACTCGGCTGCCATGAGCCGGTCGGTCGCCTTGAGCCAGTAGCCCAGCGGGCGGTCATCAGGTGATGTGTGCGTGTTCATAGGGAAGTTCCTTTGCTTGTAACTGTGCATGTACATGTAGTGTGACATGCAATGTGGAAGTATGTCAAGTAGCATGTAAAGTCGGATGCGTGAGCACCTCCGATCCCGCCGACGACATCGCCGAAGCGCTGGCGCGCCTGAGAGGGCGGCGCCCGCACGGACCAGGGCATGCGCATGGCGGTCCGCACGGTCACCGCGGCGGCCCGCACGAAGGGCGCCCGCCTCGCCCAGGCCCGTGGGCCGGCGGACCCGGTGGGCGCTTCGCCGCCCCCGCGTGGATGCGGATGCTGGAGGCGCTCGCCGCGGCATCCGCACCGCTCAGTGTGAGCGAGATCGCCGAAGCCGTCGGCGTCGACCAGCCGCGGGCCTCGCGGCTGGTGCAGCAGGGCGTCGAGCGCGGATTCGTCCAGCGCGAAGCCGACCCGGACGACGCGCGCCGCACGCGCATCGCGCTGACGGATACCGGCAGGCGCGTCGCGCGCGGTGCCAAGGGCGAGCGGCGTCAGGCGCTGTCGCGCGCCCTCGAGGCGTTCACCGACACCGAGCGCGCGGAACTCGCGCGGCTGCTCAACAAGCTCGCCGACAACTGGGGGCCGGGCGCCTGACGCCGGCCGGACTCAGGCTGCTGCCACCCGGCGCTCCTGCACCGGCAGCAGCAGCAGGAAACCGACCAGCAGCACGATGACGATGCCGAGGATGCCGAACTTCGTCTGGGCGGTCAGCACGATCAGGGCGGTCCAGGCAGCCGAGGCCATCCAGCTCGCCGCGCGACCGGTGGTCGCGTAGAGGCCGAAGATCTCGCCCTCGCGTCCGGCCGGGGTCACCCGGGCGAGGAACGAGCGCGACGCGGACTGCGCCGGTCCGACGAACGCGCACAGCACCAGGCCGCCGATCCAGAACACGACGGCTCCGGCCTCCACGAGCAGGAACACGGCGAGACCGGCGACGACCATCGATGCCAGCGAGAAGAGGATGATCCGCTTGGCGCCGAACCGGTCGTCCAGTCGACCGGCCAGGATCGTCGAGACGCCGGCGATGAGGTTCGCCGCGATGCCGAAGATCACGAGCTGCAGGAAGCCGAAGTCGAACACCTGCCCGGCGATCACGGCTCCGAACGCGAACACTCCGCCCAGCCCGTCGCGGAACACAGCGCTCGCCAGCAGGAACCAGAAGGTCGGCCGCGTCTCGGGGGTGCGGTAGAGCCCGATGACGTCCTTGACGAGCAGCGCGTACGAGCGGAAGAACCCGACCTTGCGCTCCGGCCGGCCCAGCGACGGCTCCGGTACGTTCAGGAAGATCGGGATGCTGAAGACGAGCGCCCAGATCGCACAGCCGACCGCGATGATCCGGAACGGCAGGCCTCCATCCTCGGGCAGACCGAACCAATCGGCCTGGAAGAAGACGACCACCAGCACGAGAGCGACGATGCCGCCGATGTAGCCGAAGCCCCAGCCGAGCCCCGAGATGCGCCCGATGGTCTTCGGGTTCGCGATCCCGATCAGCATCGCGTTGGAGTTGACCGCCGCGATCTCGCCGAACACGCTTCCCGCGGAGATCAGCGCGACGCCGAGCCAGAACAGCGTCGGGGTCGGCTCGACGAACCACAGCCCGAGCATGCACGCGATCAGCGCCCCGGTGCCGATGCCGAGCCAGAGCTTCTGGCGGCCGGCGGCATCCGCGCGCTGCCCGAGCACGGGAGCGAAGAGGAGGATCGCGAGGCCCGCGATGGTCGAGCCGAGCCCGAGACCGCTGGCCAGGTCCGCCTCGGCTGCCAGGCGTATCGGGTCCTCGTCGCCGAGCGAGGCGACATCGGCCGGCAGGAACTGCTCGGTGGTCAGATACAGCGCGGTGAAGATGAACGTCAGGATGACGGTGTTGAACGGCTGGGTCGCCCAGTCCCACAGCGCCCACGAGTAGACCTGCTTCTTCGGGGCGGGGGTCTCGCCGCGCAACTCCAACCCGATCACGCCCACCGCACCGCTGTTCGCGGTGGGCGGCGGGGTCGGCGTCTCTTCCGGCGTGCTCATGTCTCGAAGTCTGGCCGTGTCCGGTGAACGCGAGGTAGCGGCGCGCCGTGTCGTCTTCCTGGCGCGCTCACCCGTACGACGCCGCGATGAGCTCGGCGAACAGCGCCTCGGCATCCGCGTCGACCCGGTGCCTGGCGAACCAGTCGCACACGTTCACGCAGTCGCGGTGCAGCAGATCGAAGCCCTGCGGGTTGGCGATGACATCCACGATCTGGGGGAGGTCGATCACGCGAACGCGCCCCTCGTGTACGAGCAGGTTGTACGGCGAGAGGTCGCCGTGCGCGAACCCGGCTGCGGCGAAGACGTGCATGAGCTCGACGACCTGCCGGAACAGGTCGGTGAGCTCGTCTCGGTCGCCGCGCACCTGAGCGAGGCGAGGCGCGGCCACTGCACCGGTGCCGATGAACTCCATCAGCAGCTCGGTGCCGTTCACCTGCACGGGATACGGCACCGGAGCCCCGAGCTCCCACGCGCGGCACAGCGCTTCGAACTCGGCGAACGACCACTCGGCCGCCGCGACCTCCCGGCCGTAGAGCGACTTCTTCTCGGTCGCGCGGGCGTCGCGCGAGTTCCGCGTGCGCCGGCCCTCGGTGTAGATGCTCGAACGGTGGAACGTGCGGTGCTGCGAGGTGCGATAGCGCTTGGCGGCCAGCAGCGTGCGCTGCGCCGGATCATCGGGGACGGCGCGCTCGATGAGGAAGACGTCCGCCTCCTTGCCGGTCTTCAGGATGCCGAGTTCGGTGTCGATGGCGCCGGCGCTCGTCACGATCCACGACGGTCGCGGTTCTGGACCGCGCTCGGAGGGCGTGACGGCCGGCCAGGTGCTCCAGCGCTGATTGTCGCCGGGTTCGACGTCGGCGAAGGTGAGGGATGCGTCGAAGGACGCGAAGGGATCAGACACGGTGGTTGCTCCGGGAGAGGGAGGCCACGCGCGGATCAGGAGCGGGCGGCCTCGAGGGGAAGGATCTGGTCGGAAGAGGGCACGACGACGACAGCAGTCATGGCTTGCTCCTTCCGCTGATACCTTCCGGGGACATCCCGGCGCGGGGTCGAGCATATCGGGACGCCGGGCCGCCGTCCAGCCCCGGACGATCGGTCGGATGCCGCGGACGACCGATCGGGTGCGGGCCCCGGCATCCTGCGAGGGTGGAAACATGACCACGACCGCCCCCGTCCCCACCGTCCTCCCGGTCGCCGCAGCCGAGCGCATGCGCTACGGCGGACCGATCATGCTCATGCTCATGAGCTTCCTGCTCGTCACCGCGGAGTTCCTGCCCAACGGGATGCTGACCGAGATGGCGGACGGGCTCGGGGTCACGCCGGGGCAGGCGGGGCAGACCGTCACCGTCACGGCCCTGATCGGTCTGATCGTCGCCCCGACCGTCGGGCTGATCTTCCCGCGGCTGGATCGGCGGAGTCTGCTCGTCTGGATGGCGCTCGCCGCTGCGGTATCCAACCTCATCGTCGCGATCGCGCCCAACCTCGTGCTGGTGCTGCTCGCGCGCTTCCTGCTGGGCGCTGCGCTCAGCGCGTTCTGGTCGATGTCGATCACGGTCGCCGCCCGCATCGCGGGGCCGGAGCGCATCGGCCGCGCCGTGATGTTCACCACGGCAGGCACGTCGCTCGCGACGGTCGCCGGTGTTCCGATCGGTGTCCTGCTCAGCCAGTTCCTCGACTGGCGAGCGGTCTTCGCGCTCGCCGGAGTCGTCACGGCCGTGCTGGCCATCGGCCTGCGGACCCTGCTGCCCTCGGTGCCGGCCGCGCAGGCATCCAGCCTCCGCATCCTCGCCGACACCATCCGCCGTCCCGGTGTCGGGCTCGGCTTCACCGGTCATGTCCTGGTGGTGCTCGGGCACTTCCTCGCGTACACCTACATCCGCCTCGCGCTCGAGCGGATGCCTGATGTGGATGCCGGGACCATCGTCCTCCTGCTCGCGCTGTTCGGCGCGGGCGGCCTGGTCGGCAACCTCGTGATCGGGCTCGTCGTCGACCGGACATTCGCGGTCTTCGCGGTCGTCGGGCCCGTCTCGATCGCCGCGGCGGTGTTCGCCACGATCCTTCTTCCCGGATCCCTCGCGGCGATCGCGGCGGCGGTGTTCGTGTGGGGCTTCTTCTTCGCCTCCTGGCTGATCGTCGTGAACACCTGGGTCGGGCACCGGATGCCGGACCGCCTCGAAGCGGGCGGCAGCCTGGTCGTCGTCGGGTTCCAGGGCGCGATCATGCTCGCGGCGGGTGTCGGCGGCATCCTCGTCGATGCCCTCGGTGTCGAATTGAACTACCTGATCGGCGCAGCGCTCCTCGTGCTCGGGGCCGTGCTGTTCGGAGCATCCAACCGCGTGCGCGGCTGACTCATACACGGGTCTCCTAGGCTGGGATCACCCCACCCGAGGAGACCCGTGTTCCGTGCACCCGCCCGCCTTTTCCGTGTCCTGGCGATCGCGGAGGCGATCACCTGGACGATCCTGATCGCAGCGCTCATCGCCCGAGCATCCGGTGCACCCGGGATCGTGGTGACGATCGGCGGAGGCATCCACGGGTTCGTGTTCCTCGCCTACGGCGCGACGGCGATCCTCGTCGCCCTCAACCAGCGCTGGCACGTCGGCGTCGCGGTGCTGGCCGTCGCCAGCGCGGTCATCCCGTACGCGACGATCCCCACCGAGATCTGGCTGCACCGCTCGGGCCGCCTGCGCGGCGACTGGCGGCTCGAGGCCGGTGACGATCCGCGCGATGCGCGCTGGTACGACCGGTTGATGCGCTGGTTCCTGCGGCGCCCCTGGGTGCTCGCGGGACTCCTGGTGCTCGCGATCGTCGCGCTCTACGTGATCCTGCTGCTGGTCGGCCCGCCCGGCGGGCGTTGAGGATCAGGCGGGGATCGCGGTGCGCCCCTGCAGGCGCCACAGCGACGGGGCGACTCCGGTGTGCCGGCGGAACGCGCGACTGAAGCCCTCGTCGGACGCGTAGCCGAGCTCGCGCGAGGTCTCGGAGACGCTGCGTCCGGCATCCAGCAGTTCCTTGGCCTGGCGCATCCGCACGTCCGTGACGTAGCTCGCGGGCGACTGGCCGACCGCGGCGCGGAAGCGCTCGGCGAACACCGACCGGGACATCGCTCCGACGCTGGCGAGCAGGTCGACGGTCCAGTCGCGCCCTGGTTCGGAGTGGATGGCGTCCACGACGCGGTCGAGGAAGGGATCGCCGGCGCGGGATGGCCAGCCCTGCGGGGCGCAGCCGTTCTGCGCCCACGCGCGGATCACGCTGAGCAGCACGGTCGTGACCATCATCCGGCAGATGAGCGGATCGCCCGAGCGCAGTCCGTGGACGTCCGGGTCCACGGGACCGAGATTCGCGGCCAGCGCGGCGGCAGCCGGTTCGAGTTCGGCGAATCCGGTCACGAACACGAAGCCGGGGATGCCGTCGACGGCGGTGGAGTCGAGTTCCAGGTCGGCCGTCATCAGCCGCGCACCGGAGGTCGACTCGAGGACGATCGGCCGGTGCCCCATGCTGAGGAACGCATCGCCGGCGAGCAGCGTGCGCGGGCCTCGTGCGGTTCCGGTTGACCCGCCAGGCACATCGAGAGTGCAACTCGTGTCGAGCACGACGTCGCCGGTGATCTCGCCCTCGACGACGTAGGCGAGCGTGACCTGCCCCGCCGGCAACGGGAGCAGACCGCCTTGCGCGAGTGTCGTGCGGCGCGCGAAACCGAGTCGGACATCGAAGGAGGAGAGCACCTCCGCCAGGCGAGCAGGATCGACAGTCGTCATGTGGGAGTGCAACCCCGGCCAGGCGGGTGCTATTCCGGACCCGCGACGGGACTCCACCGCACGACCGCGGTGCACATGTCGGGAGATCCCCCACCTGCATGGACCTATGCCCCGGAACCTCCTTGCATCCGGGGAATCTCCCGACATCCGTCCCCGAGGGCGGGCGCCGTGGCGGATCACGCCGCCGGCAGCCGCGGAATCGCCGAGACCAGCGTGCGCGCGTAGTCCGTCTGCGGCGCGCTCAGGATGCCACGCGTCGACCCCTCCTCGACCACGCGTCCGTCGCGGAGCACGACCGTCCGCTCGCACAGTGCCGCCACCGCGCTCAGATCGTGCGACACCATGACGAGTGCCAGCCCGGTCTCGGCCCGGAGCGTGCGCAGCAGATCGATCACCTGGATGCGGGTGGTGACGTCGAGGGCGCTCACCGGCTCATCCGCCAGCAGCACGCGCGGCTTCGACACGATCGCCCGCGCGATCGCGATCCGCTGCCGCTGCCCGCCGGAGAACTCGTGCGGGTAGCGCGCGAGCACGTCGGCGTCGAGACCCACGGAGCGCACGGCATCCGCGACGGCGCGCCGGGCGTCGTCCCCGCGGGCGATGCCCAGCGAGCGCAGCGGTTCGCCCACGATGCGATCGATCCGCTGCCGAGGGTCGAGCGACGAGTACGGGTCCTGGAACACCGTCTGCACGTCGGCGCGGAAGCGCCGCATGAGCGCGCGGTCGCGCCTGTTCAGCGGCTGCCCGTCGAACAGCACCTCGCCCTCGTGGGGAGCGGCCAGACCGAGCAACAGTGAGAAGATCGTCGACTTGCCTGCCCCCGACTCTCCGACGAGCCCCACGGCCTCACCCTCGGAGACCGGCAGCGAGACGTCGTCCACGACCGTGCGCGACCCGTAGGCGAAGCGCGCGTTCCGCAGTTCGAGAATGCTCATCCCACGCTCCCTTTCGACCCGCCGGATGCCGGCGGTGCATCGAGTGCGGCGTCCAGAGCCCTGGCGCTCGCGACCAGCGCTGTCGTGTACGGATCGTGCGGATCCGAGATGATCTGCGCGATCTCGCCCTGCTCCACCGATCGCCCGCGCTGCATCACGATCACCCGGTCGGTCATGCGGGCGACCACCGCGAGGTCGTGGCTGATGAACAGCAGCGCCATGTCGCGTTCGGCGACGAGGCGATCGAGCAGAGTGAGGATCTCGTCCTGCACGGTGACGTCCAGCGCCGTGGTCGGCTCGTCGGCGATGAGGAGCTTCGGACGCCCGGCCAGCGCGATCGCGGTCGCGACCCGCTGCCGCTGTCCGCCGGACAGCTCATGCGGGTACGCGCGGGCGATGCGCTCGTCCGGGAGCGAGACATCGGCCAGCGCGGTGCGCACGGCATCCTGCAGCTCCTGCCCGCGCAGCCCGAGGTGGCGGCGCATCGGCTCGGCGATCTGACGGCCGACGCGCATGAGCGGATCGAGGGCGGTCAGCGGCTCCTGGAAGAGCAGAGCGGCGACGGGCCCGCGGAGCGGTCGCAGAGCGCGATCCGCCGCGCCGATCACCTCGGTGCCGTCGAGCCGCACGGATCCGGATGCCGTGAGACCCGCACCCAGCAGGCCGGTGGCCGCGAGCGAGGTGACGGACTTGCCCGAGCCCGACTCGCCGATGATGCCGACGCGCTCGCCGGCGCCGACCGTGAACGACACGTCGTCGACCACGTGGCGTCCGCCGGCCGTCACCGTGAGTCCGGTGATCTCGAGGAGGCTCATCGTGTCCTCCTGCGGGTCGGGTCGGCGAAATCACGGAGTCCGTCGGCGATGAAGTTCACGCCGAGCACGAGCACGACCAGGGCGATGCCGGGGGCGATCGCGCCGACGGGGGAGGTGAGCACGGTACCCTGCGCCTCCTGCAGCAGCCGGCCCCAAGACGCGTTGGGTGGCGGAGCCCCGAGTCCGAGGTACGACAGGCTCGCCTCGGCGAGGACCGCCGCCCCGAACTGCAGCGCGAGACTCACACCGAGCGTGGGCCAGATGTTGGGCAGCACGTGGAACGCGACGATCCCGGGCCAGCGGGTGCCGCTCGTCCGCGCCGCGGTGATGAACTGCTCCTGCAGCACCCGATGGGCGAGGATGCGGGTGAGCCGGGCGACGACGGCGGACATCGCCAGCCCGATCGCGAGGATCGCCGACCACAGGGACGCCCCCTGCACCGCCACGACGAGCATCGCCAGCAGCAGTACGGGGAAGGCGATGATGACGTCAAGCGCCGCGGACATCGAATCGTCCACCCACGGGCGTGCGAACGCCGCGATGAGTCCGATCGTGATTCCGAGCACAGCCGCGAGCGCGACCGAACCGATCCCGACGATCAGGGCGATGCGTGCGCCGATCATGAGCTGGGTGAACAGGTCGCGGCCGAGCTTGTCGGTGCCGAGCAGGTGGGTGCCGCTCGGCCCCTCGAGGCGTCCGCCGCTGACGTCGCTCGGCGCGTAGGGCAGCCACAGCAGGGAGACGACGGCGAGCAGCACGATGAGGCCCGTGAAGCACAGGCCGATCACGAGGGTCGTGTGACTGCCGCGCCGGCGCCGGGGCGCGGCATCCTCGATCTGCTCCACGACGGCCGTCATCGTGCACCCGCCACTCGTGCGCGCAGCCGCGGGTCGATGAGCCGCTGGACGATGTCGGCGAGGAAGCCGACGAGGAGGACGAACAGGGTCGAGACGACGAGCACGCCCTGGATGTTCGCGAAGTCGTGCTGCTCGATGCCGGTCAGCAGCATGCTGCCCAGCCCGGGGAGCGTGAAGACGCTCTCGACGACGACCGCGCCCAGCAGCGTGGTCGACAGTTCGATGCCGAGGACGGCGATGACCGGCACGGCGCCGTTGCGGACCCCGTGGCGCAGCAGCGCCTCGCCGAGGCCTGCGCCGCCGGCGCGGGCGGTGCGCAGGTAGTCGCTGCCCAGAACGTCGAGGGTGGCGGCGCGGACGTAACGCGACAGCGAAGCGCTCATGACGATCGCGATGGTGAGGACGGGCAGCGCGAGCGACCGCAGCGCATCGGCCGGATCCTCCCAGTCGTCGCGGGGGAAGCCACCAGAGGGGAGGACGCCGAGGCCGAGCGCGAACACCCAGACCAGCAGGATGCCGACCCAGAACACCGGCACCGCGATGCCGAGCTGCGAGAAACCGGAGAGCACCGTGCCGTACCAGGTGTCGGCCTTCACCGCGGCGGTGATGCCGATCACGAGCGACAGCAGCAGCGCCAGGACGAACGCGAGCAGCGTCAGCGGCAGCGTGATCTGCAGCCGCGCCGCGATCTCCGGCCCCACGGGCAGCGTGCTGATGTACGACTCGCCGAGGTCGAACCGCACCATCTGCCCCGCCCACAGCGCGAACTGCTCGAAGAGCGGCCGATCGGAGCCCACCTGCGCCCTGGCCGCCGCGATCTGCTCTTCGGTCGCATCGACCGAGAGAAGCGCGTTCGCCGGGTCGCCAGGGAGCAGCCGGAGCAGCACGAAGATCACCATCATGGCGACGACGAGCGACACCACGAGGAACGCGGAGCGGCGGAGCAGATACGTGAGCATTTCAGGCATGAGGATCGCGGGGCGGATGCTTCAGCATCCCACCCCGCGATCCGAAAGGGTCAGGACTTGACGATGTCGTAGGCGAAGAACTGCGAGTTCAGGCCGTTGACGGGGTATCCGCTGAGCTCGCTCGAGGCGACCACGATCTGCGGGTACAGGTAGAGCCAGACGCTCGCGGCGTCCGCGGCGATCTTCTCGTTCACCTGCGTCAGCAGAGCGGTCTGCTCGTCGGTCGTCGTCGCCTGCTCGGCCTCTGCCACCCACTGCTGGACCTGGGCGTCGTCGTAGCCCCAGTAGAAGTCGGGGTTGCCGTACCAGACCACGTCGCGGTCGTTGACGTGCTCCTGCAGGGTCGCCTCGAAGTCGCGCTCCTGGAACACCTTCGTGTACCACTCGTCGGCGCTGATGGTGTTGATGTTGACCGTGATGCCGACTTCGGCCAACTGCGACTGCAGGAACTCGGCGACGACCGGGTGCGGGTCGTAGCTCGGGGTGTCGAGGGTGAACTCGAATCCGTCCGGGTAGCCGGCCTCGGCGAGCTGCTGCTTCGCGAGATCGACGTCGTACGGGTTGACGTCCGTGAGGTCCTCGTACCAGGGGTCGGTCGGCGGGACCATCGAACCGATGAGCGTGCCGTAGTCGCCCCAGATCGAGGTGAGCAGCTTCTCGGTGTCGATCGCCGAGTAGACGGCCTTGCGCACCAGCGCGTTGTCGAACGGGGCGACGCGATCGTTGAACGCGAGCAGCTCCTTCGTCGTCGACGTGCCCTCGCTGATCGTGTAGTCGTCGTTCGAGGCGAACTGCTCGAGGGCGTCAGGGCTCTGGATGCTGGTGATCACATCGATCTCGCCGGTGAGCAGCGCATTGTTCTGCGCCGTCGCGTCGGTGAAGTACTCGAAGACGACCTCGCCGTTCGCGGCAGGCTCGCCCCAGTAGTCGTCCCAGCGGGTTAGGGTCAGCGTGCTGCCCTGCTTCCACTCGTCGAGCGTGTACGGGCCGGTGCCGTCCTCGGTGGACGTGGGGTCTTCGGCATCCGCGTTGACGATCCAGATGTACGCGAGGTTGTACAGGAACGAGATCGAGCGCTGCGAGAGCGTGAAGACGACCGTGCTGTCGTCGGGCGTCTCGATGCCGGAGATCACGGCGAACGCCGACTTGCGGGCGGACTTCGAGTCCTCGGCGGTGACCGCCTCGACGCTGGCCTTGACGTCGGCCGAGGTGAGCTGCTTGCCGGAGTGGAAGGTCACATCATCGCGGAGCGTGATCGTGTAGGTCAGACCGTCTTCGCTGACCTCCTCGCTCGCGGCGAGCAGGGGCTCGACCTCGCCGTCGTCGGTGAGCTTGTACAGTCCCTCGTAGACGTTGCCGTTGAAGGCCTCGGTCACACCCTGGCCGCCGCCCTGGGTGTTGCTGAGGTTCTGCGGCTCGTACAGCGAGCCGATGTAGATGCTGGCGTCGGCGGCATCCTCTGCGGACGGCGTGCTCGACGAGCAGCCGGCGAGGACGAGGGCCGATGCGACGATGGTCGCCGCGAGCGCGATCGGAGTTCTCACAGGGGGTCTCCTGGGTTCGGGTGGGTGTTCGGGTTTCGGATGCCGCGGGTCGGCGTCGGATCAGGCCGAGTAGATGTCGAAGTCGTCCATGAAGACGACGTTCTTCTCTCCGGCGCGGACCGGCTGGGTGAACCGGTTCTGGGGCGGAGGCAACGGGCAGTTGTACTGCGCCGAGAATCCGCACGGCGGAACGAACGCGCGGTTGAAGTCGAGCACGACGGAACCGGCGTCGCCGAAGCCGGCGCCGTCGTCGCGCCGCACGAACAGGAAGCGCCCTGACCCGTACGTCTCGGTGCCGTTGGTCGGGTCGCCGAAGACGAGCAGCAGCGTGCCGCCGTCGTCGAACGCGGCGAGCCGGTGCTCGGTGCCGTCGAGGGTGAAGGTGATGTCGCCGGGGACGACGAGCTCACGGGTTCCGCCGTTGTCGCGGATGTGCTCGAACGGCACGGTGCGGCCGGCATCCACGGGGGCGAACTCGGCCTCGATGACCCATGCGGGGTCGTAATCGTAGACGTCGATGCGGTCGTACGCGCGGATCGCGGGGGAGGAGGCATCCCAGAACCGCAGGCCGTACTCCGGCTCGCCGGTGGAGATGTCGGTGCGCTCGAGGGGCGTCACGGTGACGGATGCCGGGGCGGCCGCCTGTGCGCCCTCGACGTCCGGACGCTCGGATCCGACCCAGCGGGTTTCGACGAGGGCGAGGTTGCCGGTGGGGCGGGCGACGGCGGCGTGGCGCTCGTTGCGCCAGCGGGCGTGGTCTTCTTCGGGTGCAGACATGACCGTTCCAGGGTAAGGAGTGCGCGGCAAAGGCGCCGCGATGCGGCGTCATGAGGGGCAACACGCGCACGGCCCGTGGCATTCCGCGCGCGTCGCGATGGTGTCGGCGGGTGCGTCAGACCCAGCGCGCCTGCAGGCGTTCGGCAACGCGGAGCGCATTGGCGACGATGGTCAGCGTGGGGTTCACCGACCCGTTCGTCGGATGCAGGGACGAGTCGCACACCACGACCCGACGGGTCCCGTACAGCCGGCCCTCCGGATCGGTCGCCGCCGCGGCCGGGGAGGAGCCCATCCGCACGGTGCCGCAGGAATGCTCGCCCGCGGCGGATGCGGTCGCTCCACCACGTCGTGCGATGTGCACGCCGGTCGCCCCCGCTGCCTCGAGCCAGCGCATTCCCTGCACCCCGAGACCGGCATCGATCTCCTGCGAGGCGGCGTGGACGAGCTTGCTCATCGTCGCACCGGGGCGCCCCCAGCGGTCGCGGGCGCGGCGGCTGAGCCGCACACCCGATCCGCGGTGCGGCACCTCCTGACCCATGCCGAAGACGCCGAAGATGTGGGCGCGCCCTTCGCGCATCCATTCCTTGTGCTCCGAGCCCCAGGATGCGACGCCGGCCGGTGGGGAGCCCGCCGATGTCAGAGGAAGTATCCCCATGAGATCGACCAGCACGCCGCCGCCGTACGGCACGGTATCGGCGTGCACGTGGTCGAGCGTCGCGATCGAATGCCCCGGTCCGGAGAACGGCTTCACCGGATCGACGACGTCGCCGAGCACGGTCGCGAATCGATGATCGTGCAGATTGCGGCCGACGTGCTCGTTCCCGAGGCCGCTCGCCAAGAGCAGGCGGGCGGTCTCCACCGCGCCGGCCGAGACCACGACGACGTCGGCGCGCACCGTGATCTCTCTGGCGCGCTCGGTGGAGGCATCCACCATCAGGGTCACCTCGGCGTGCGACGCCCCGTCGCGGATCTCGATCGCCTCGGCATCCTGCAGCACGCTGCATCCGTCAGTGACCGCGCGCGCGATGAGCGTGTTGTGTGCGCCGTTCTTCGCGTCGACGGGACACGCGTGGCCGACGCACTGCGGGCATCGGACGCACGCCGGCCGACCGTCGTGCGGCACGCTGTTGATCGCTAGCGGGATGGGGCCCCACCCCCAGCCGAGCCGGTCAGCGGCGGAACCGAGCAGCTCGCGCGCGGGTTCTGTTCCCATCGCCGGCATCGGGTACCCCCGTGTGCGCGGGGTGCGCGCCGTGAGGGAGCCCTCGTCGCCGGCGACGCCGATCTCCCATTCCGCCCGCGTGTAGTACGGCTCGATTTCGTCGTAGTCGAACGGCCAATCCGCGAGCGAGGCATCCGCGTCGGGGTTGCCGTACACGGTCTCCATGCGGAAGTCCTCGGGCAGGAATCGCCAGGACATCCCTTGCCACACGCGGGTGCCTCCGCCGAGGATGTCGGCGTTGAGACCGTACGGACCCGCGTCGCCGATGCTGTCGACGAGAAGAGCATGCCCCTCCTCGCTTCGCAGTTCACGGGGGTGCCCCGGCCCGGGTCCCAGGGTCGGCCAGTACAGCGCGTTGCGCTTGCCGTGCAGATGATCACCGCGCAGGTCCGCATTCGTCCGTGCAGGTGCGCGCTCGACGAGCAGGACGGATCTTCCGGCCGCAGCGAGGACCCGCGCTGCGGCTCCGCCACCAGGGCCGGCACCGACGATGATCGCGTCATACGAGGGCGCCAGACCGTTCGAGCCGATATCTGGTACGGGTTCGGGCTCGATCGGGACGACACCCTCGGGAATCGCCCGGTAGCCGACCATCGCGAGGCCGTCCGGTTCGTGATCGGGGCGGAGCGCGTAGTAACCCTCCCAGCACACGCGTCGCAGCGCAGCGAAGTCCTGGGCGACGCCGGGATCGGCCTCGGCTCGCCGCAGCAGCGCATCCTGGCGGTCCGGCGTCAGCTCCGCGAAGCCGCCCGACTCGTGGTCCAGCCACGCGCCGAGCGCGGCCAGGCGCGGCAGGGTGTCCACGAGATCGCGTCTGGCCACGGGATCGGCGATGTACGCGCCGACCCCGCCCTCCCAGCCGTCTCGCCAACCGTCGGCCGGGATGATCCTGGCGACCGCCGCCCGTACCGCAGGACGCGTCGCGGCGTCACCGGCCGGCAAGCGATCCACCGATCCCGCCTACGCTGAAGTACTTGTTCAGCACCGCGAAGATGATCACCGGAGGCAGCATGGCTATCACCGCGACGGCCATGACCAGTCCCCAGTTCGTCGCGTTCTGCTGGAAGAACGTCTGCAGGCCCACCGACAGCGTGAAGCTCGTCTCGGAACGGATGAAGACCAGCACGACGAGGTAGTCGTTCCATGCGAGCAGGAACGAGAAGATCGCCGTCGACAGGACACCAGGCAGAGCGTTGCGCAGGACGATCCGGATGAATCCGCCGAACAGGCTCGCGCCGTCCATCCACGCCGCCTCCTCGAGGGTGATCGGGATGGAGTCGTAGTAGGCGGCCATCATCCAGATCGCGACCGACATCGTCGAGCCGACGTAGATGATCGTGAGTCCCGCGAGGTTGTCGACGAGGTTCAGCTGCGCGAACAGGATGAACAACGGGATGACCGCGGTGACGACGGGCAGCGACTGAATGACGAACAGCAGCAGCGAGTAGCCGGAGACGAGCTTGCTGCGGCCGCGCGAGAGCACGTATCCGGCCGGCGCGGCGACGGCGACGGACACCACGACCGTGCACAGCGTCACGACGAGGCTGTTGCGCAACCAGGTCAGCACGTTCGTCTGCGAGAAGATCTTCGCGTAGTTCTCGAAGGTGAATCCGGTCGCCGTGCTTCCGAGAGCGGGCTGGAACGACAGGTACAGCACGGCGCCGATCGGGATTGTCACGATGACGGTGATGAACAGCAGCAGGGTGAACTTCCACCACCGACCGCGCAGTTGCTCGTCGGTGCCCGACCGCCCCTTCTTCGAACCGGCGGTGACGATGGTCTGAGTGAGCGTCATTCGATGTCCGCCTTCTGAACGCGTCGGTAGAGGACGACGGAGATGATCACGAGCACGATCGTCATCAGGAACGCGATCGCGACGCCCGGACCGGTGCGGAACTCCAGGAACACGGTGCGGTAGGCCTGAACCACGAGCGATTGCGTGGCGTTGACCGGGCCGCCGCCGGTGAGCAGGAAGATCGTCGGGAAGTCGTTCACGCAGAAGATCGTCATCAGGATCCAGCTGATGTACGTCGACTTCGCCGTCAGCGGGAGCGTGATGTGGCGGAACGCCTGCCAGCTCGTCGCGCCGTCGACACGGGCGGCCTCGTAGACCGTGTGGTCCACCGCCGCGAGGGCGGCGCTCATCATCATCATCATGAACGGGAAGCTGATCCACACCTTGAAGATGCATACCGTGATCTGAGCGAGGAGCGGATTCGCGAGGAACAGCACCTGCCCGAACCCGAGCGCCTCGGCGAGCACGGGGAAGGGACTCTGCGGCGTCGCCACGAGCCAGTTCCACGACGTCGCGGACACGACGGTCGGCACCACCCAAGGCAGCAGCAGGAGGACCTTGAACAATCCTCCGCCCGGGATGCGTCCGCGCAGCAGCAGGGCGATGCCCAGGCCGACGGCCCAGCTCCCGAACACGCCGACGAGGGTGAAGATGAGGGTGAACCGAGCGGATGCCCAGAACACCGGATCCGACAGGACCGTCTGATAGTTCTGCAATCCGATGAAGTCACCCGGCAGGATCAGGTCCCCGTCGCGGACCGACTGCAGGCCGGCGTAGATGACCGGATAGGCGTTGAGGAGCAGGACGAGGATGATCGACGGCAGGACGAGGAGCGTCAGGGTGAGGCCGCGGCCCGGCAGGACCGCGCGTCGACGGGCACGGGGTCCTCGACCCGACCCGCCGACGCCGACGCCTCGCCGTGCCTTGCTGAGCGATTCGGAGAGGGAGGCGGAGGTCGTCATCGAGGCGACCTAGGCGTTCGCCTCGAGCGTCTGCTGCAGCGTTTCCAGCGCCGCCTTTCCCGTGCCCTGACCACCGAGGATCGTCTGGGTGAAGGTGTTCATGGCGGGTGTGCCGTCGACCGCCGTCACGCCGAGGAACAGCGCATCGCCGCCTGGAGCACCCCAGGTGTGCGAGATGGGCTGCCACTCCTCGATGATCTTCACCGCATTCGTGTTGGCCTGGAATTCCGGCGTCTCGGTGATCGACTTCAGCGGCGGCAGGCCGATGCCGGTGTTCTCGGTCCACAGCGGTGCCATGTTCTCGAAGTAGTAGGTGAGGAACGCCTCCGATTCCGCCTGCTCGGGGGTGTTCGTGTACATCATGATGTTGTTGGGGAAGTAGAGCGCGCCCTGGTCGCCATGGGGGCCCGTGAGCGGGCTGTTGACGGCGAGTTCAGGTCCGACCTCGCCTGCGACGTTGGCGGCGAGGCCGCCGCCGTCCCATCCCATGCCGAACTTGCGCTCGCGCCACTGGGTCTGCACGTTGTCGCTCGTGTAGGTGACGCTGCCCGGGTCCACGTAGCCCTTCGCAACCATCTCGAGTACGAAGTCCATGGCCTCGATGTTGCGATCGGTGACGCAGTCCGGCTCCTGATCGGCGTTGAACAGGCCTCCGCCGTTGTTGATCATGAAGCTCGTGAGGATGTGACTGCCCGTGAAGCTTCCTGATCCTGCGCCGACGCCGAACGAGTAGACGCCGATCTTCTTCAGCGCCTCGCTCGCGGTCAGGTAGCTCTGCCAGTCGGTGGGCGGCTCGACACCCGCCTGTTCGAGCAGCACGGTGTTGTACCACATCACGCGCATGTCGAGGTTGTACGGGACGGCGGCGTAGCCGCCCTTGACCTTCATCGCATCGACGAGCCCAGGAAGGAAGTCATCGTAGAGGCCGTTCGACTTCCACGACTCCAGCAGGTCGTCGGCATACGCGATCTTCCCCTGCGATTCGAACAGGAAGGCCTGCGTTCCGCCGCCCGAGCTCACGGCCGGTCCGGTGTTGCTCGCCACGGCGGAGGAGAACGTCTGCGTGAAGTTCGCCCACTGGATCTCCTGGTGCTCGACCTTGAGCGCACCCTTGTACGCTTCGGCGATCTCGGCATCCCGGGGGCCGAATTCTGCCTGGCCCCAGGGCATGTTCCAGAACTTGAGCGTTCCGCCGCCCCCGCCTCCGCCGCCTCCTCCCGATCCGCTCGGGGCGCAGCTTGCGAGCGTCATCGCAGCGACGGCGGCTCCCGAGAACATCAGGAAACCGCGACGTGTCAGACCTGAAGGCGAACTCATGCGATCCATGCAGAACACTCCATTTCTCGCGGTCGGGCCCGCCGACCGCTCTCATCATTGAGAAGGACACGACCTGTCTAGTCCCTTTTGTAGCGGGCGTCAACATATTGGATATTGGATATATGTCGTGTCGCGGGCGCGCCGATGCTCCGCAGGCGCCGGCGGTTCCGGTCGCGAATTCTGCTGCTATGAGCGAGTCAGAGCAGCAGGAACGGCGACCTGCACGGGTGAACCACGCGCTCCCGAGAGGGGGCAGAGAGGGATCAGAGGTCAGTGCGCGGTCGCGACGCCGATCGCGTCGTGCACGATGACGGCGGCGACCCGCGCTCCCGCGCCGGCGGCCACGATGAGCTGCTGAGGGCCGGGGGCCGCGGCATCCCCGGCCGCGTACAGGCCGGGCACGTCCGTCCGGCCGGACCGGTCCGTCACGAGGTGCCCCGATCCGTCGACGGCGGGGGACAGACCGTCGAGGAAGGCCAGGTTCGTGTCCCATTCCGGACGCACGAATCCGCCGTCGACTTCCACGCGCGTGCCGTCGGCGAGGACGACGGCCTCGAGTCTTCCGCGCTCTCCGACGAGTTCTGCGATCGGATGCCGGGCCACACCGATGCCCGCGGCCGCGAGCTCCGCCTCTTCGGCCGTCGAGAGGACGTCGGCGCCGTTCGTGAACACGGTGAGCTGCGGGCTCCATCGGGCGATCAACCGTGCGCGATCGGCGAGATCCGCTGATTCGCCGATCAGGGCGAGCGGGCGGTCGCGCAGATCCCATGCGTCGCACGCCGCGCAGCTGAACAGGCTCATGCCGTAGAAGCCGCGCAGGTTCGGGACATCGGGCAGCGTCTCGCGCAGCCCGGTCGCGAGCAGCACGGTCCGGGCGGTCACGGTGGAGGTCGCCTCGCGACGGCCGATACCGGCGACGAAGACGTCGTCCTCGCGCGAGAGAGACGCCACGACGACGCGCGAGCGGACCTCGACGTTCGGGTAGGCCGTGAGCTCCTCCCGCGCGAGACGGCGCAGCTCATGAGGCGGAATGCCGTCGCGGGTGAGGAACCCGTGCGAGTTCAACGTCGCCGCATTGCGCGGACGATCGGCGTCGATCACGAGCACGCGCATGAGCGAGCGCCCGAGGTTCAGCGCCGCGGAGAGCCCGGCGGGCCCGCCGCCGATCACGAGCACGTCGTAGGAGTCGTCAGTCATGCCCGTCACCCTGCGGCGCAAGAGCGGCGACGACCGGATGGTCGAAGTCGTACACGCCGACCTTGGCCGCCCCTCCGGGGGAGCCGATCTCCTCGAAGAACTCGACGTTCGCCTTGTAGTAGTCGGCCCATTCCTCGGGGAGGTCGTCCTCGTAGTAGATCGCCTCCACCGGGCAGACCGGTTCGCAGGCACCGCAGTCGACGCACTCGTCCGGGTGGATGTAGAGCGAGCGTTCGCCCTCGTAGATGCAGTCCACAGGGCACTCGTCGATGCAGGCACGATCCTTCACATCGACGCACGGCAGCGCGATGACGTAGGTCATGGGACCAGCGCTCCGTCGCGCGACACCGCCACCTGCTCCTCGCGGGGGACGACCTTGACGCGCTCGCGCGTGTGCTCGTGCGTCTCGCCGAGGTGACGCTCGTGGGCGTCGAGGGCGAGCCAGCCGTCCCACGTCGTGTACTCGGTCGCGCGCTCGTCGAGGAGGTCCAGCACGTCGGGGCCATCGGTGGCCGAGAGCAGGCCGGCCTCGGCATCCGCGACCAGATTCGTGATCGTTTCGAGAGCGTCCGACTTGGTGTGGCCGATGAGCCCGACCGGGCCGCGTTTGATCCAGCCGGTCGCGTACAGGCCAGCCTCGTCGTCCACGCGTCCGCCGTCGTTCGGGACGACGCCTCGAGCCGCGTCGAACGGCGCACCGTTCACCTGCGTGCCGTAGTAACCGACGGCGCGGTAGACCGCCTGGATCGGGTACTCGCGGACCTCGTCGGTGATGACGAGGCGGCCGTCGGCATCCGTCGTGGTGCGGGCGAAGCGGATGCTCTCGACCCGGCCGTCTCCCTCGATCGACACCGGCGCGTGCCAGAAGTGCAGGTGCAGGCGGCGCGAGGCCGTGCCGGCGGGGCGGTCGCGCCAGCCGTTCAGCGTGCGCAGCATGACCTTGAGCTGGTTGTTGGATGCCGTGGTCGGGTCGACCCCGTCGAAGTCCTCGTCGTGCAGCACGATGTCGACATCGCGGACCTCGCCGAGTTCGCGGAGCTCGATCGGGGTGAATTTGATGTCGGCGGGTCCGCGGCGTCCGAAGACGTGCACGTCGGTGACGGCGGACGCCTCGAGCCCGGCCAGCACGTTGTCGGGGATCTCGGTGGATCGCAGGTCGACGGCGTGCTTGGCGAGCACGCGGGCGACGTCGAGCGCGACGTTGCCGTTTCCGATCACGGCGACCTCGCGGGCCTCGAGCGGCCAAGTGCGCGCGACATCCGGGTGGCCGTCGAACCACGCGACGAAGTCGGCGGCGCCGTACGAACCCGCAAGATCCACACCGGGGATGTCGAGGGCGGCGTCGCGGATCGCACCCGTCGCGAGGATCACGGCGTGGTAGCGCTCGCGCAGCTCGTCCAGGGCGATGTCGCGGCCCACCTCGACGTTGCCGATGAAGCGGATCGTGCGGCGCGCGGCCGGCTCCGCCTCGCCCTCGCCCTCGGATGCCGCGGGGAACGCGTCGAGCATCTCGTGCAGCGAGTTCACGATGCCCTTGATGCGCGGGTGGTCGGGAGCGACGCCGTAGCGGATCAGGCCGTACGGCGCCGGGAGCGACTCGAACAGGTCGATCTCGACACGGCCGCCGCGGTCGCGGACGGCGTTCGCCAGGAGGTTGCCGGCGTAGATCCCGGCGGGTCCGGCGCCGACGATCGCGACGCGCAGGGCGAGAGGGGAGGAGGACATGGGCATGGCCTTTCGGGGTGCCGCTCCGCGGAGCGTGCGAACGGGGTCAGATCACGTAGTCGAGAGTGCTGTCGATCGCCCGGCTGAGGCCGGTGTCGACGGCGAGTCCGGCATCCATCGCCTCGAACCAGCGGGCGCGGGGGGTCGGGGCAGGTTCGGATGCCGGAAGGGATGCCGCGTGCGGGCTGAGCCGGACGACATCGCCGACGACGACCACGGCCGGGGATCGCACCTGGCGGGTGGCGGCGAGGTGCGCGATCGTGCCGAGCGTGCCGACCGTGACCCGCTCGTGCGTTCCGTAGCCGTCCTCGATGATCGCCACAGGGCAGTCCGCCCCGCGGGCGCCGGCGGCAAGCACGTGCGCCGAGTGGCCGAGCGTGTTCACGCCCATCAGCAGCACGACCGTGTGGTCGGCGCCGCCGGGGAGCCGCTCGATCTGGTCGTGCGCGCTGACGACGGTGAAGGACGTCGAGACGCCGCGGTGCGTCAGCGGGATGCCGGCGACAGCCGGGACCGAGACGGCACTGGTCACTCCGGGGACGACCTCGACCGCCACGCCGGCCTGCTCGCAGAACAGCTGCTCTTCGCGGCCGCGTCCGAACACGAACGGATCGCCGCCCTTGAGGCGGACGACGCGCTTTCCCCCGGTGGCGAGCTGCACGAGCAGCGCGTTGATGCCGTCCTGGGACACCTTGTGGTGACCGGGGAGCTTGCCGACGTCGATGACCTCGGCGGTGAGGACGACGCCCTCTGCCGCCAGCTGATCCAGCACGGAACGGGCGCCGAGCCGGTCGGCGACGATGACGTGCGCCTCCTGCAGGGCGCGGAGTCCGCGCAGCGTCAGGAGCCCGGCATCCCCCGGGCCGGCGCCGACGAGGGTGACGAGACCGGTCATCGGGCACCTCCGGGGGCGAGTCCGCGGCTGCGCAGCAGGCGCCGCTCCAGCGGCCCGAACAGGACGAGCTCGATGAGGATGCCGATCGCGAGGATCAGCAGGATCGTGCCGAGGACACCGGCGAGGTCCGCCAACTCGCGGGACTGCTGCAGCATCGACCCGAGTCCGAACCCCATCGACCCGCCGAACGCGATGATCTCGGCAGCCATCAGCGATCGCCACGAGAACGCCCAGCCCTGCTTGAGGCCCGCGAGGTACCCCGGAAGAGCCGCGGGGAGGATCACGGCTGTGGCCAGTTGCCAGCGGCTCGCGCCCAGCACGACACCGGCACGGCGCAGTTGCGGCGGCACCTGGTCGATGCCGGAGAGCAGGCCGTTGACGATCGACGGGATCGCACCCATCAAAATCACGAAGTAGACGGTGGCGTCGCTGAGTCCGAACCAGATGATGGCGGCGGGCACCCAGGCGACGGACGGCAGCACCTGCAGGCCCGAGATGAGCGGGCCGGCGGCGCGGCGGAGCACCTTCCATTCGGCCAGCAGCATCCCGAGCGGTGTGCCGACCGCGATCGCGATGAGGAAGCCGAGGATGCCCCGTTCGAGGCTCGTGGCGACGGCCTCCTGCAGGCGCCCTGATTCCCAGGCGTCGCCGAGCGCGGCGGCGACCTGCAGAGGCCCGGGCGAGAGGTCGGGTCGCGGCTGGGCGATCACGACGTACAGCTGCCAGGCGCTCAGCAGCACGATGAGCAGGGCGACGGGCGGAAGCACCTTGCCGACGATCGTGCGCCAGGCGGACGATCGCTGATCCTCTTCGCTCTGCAGGCGGTCGAGGCCGGCCGACAGCGTGTCGAGTTCGTCCGTCCCGGACGCGACGGGGGTCTTCACAGTCTCAAGCGGCATTGCGTCGGATCTCCTCGCGCAGCTCGGTGGTGATCTCGGCGGCGAGCGCCGAGACCTCCGGCGATTCGATGCGGCGCCCAGCGGTCCCGCCGAGCTTCCATTCCCTGGCGATCCGGCCGGGTCGGCTGGAGAGCAGGATGACGCGCTGACCGAGGCGGGCGGCCTCGCGCACGTTGTGGGTCACGAACACGATGGTGCGCCCGGTGGCGCGCCAGACGCGCTCGAGCTCTTCGTGCAGCAGGTCGCGGGTGATGGCGTCGAGCGCCGCGAACGGCTCGTCCATCAGCAGCACCGACCGATCCTGCGCGAGCGCACGCGCCAGGGCGACGCGCTGGCGCATGCCGCCGGAGAGCTCGTGCGGGCGCTTGTCCCCGGCATCCGCGAGGTTCACGGTGCCCAGCAGGCGCAGCGCCTCCTCGCGGCGTTCGGACCGGGGGACGCCGCGCAGGCGCAGTGCGAGCTCGACGTTGCGCCTGGCGGTCAGCCATGGCATCAGGGCCGACTCCTGGAACATCACGGCAGCTCCCGTGCTCGGCACCGAGATCGAGCCGCTGGTCACCGGCTCGAGACCGGCGATGAGGTTCAGCAGCGTCGACTTGCCGCATCCGGATGCCCCGAGCAGACACACGAACTCGCCGGGGGCGATGTCGAGAGAGATGTCGTCGAGGACCAGGGGGCCCGACCCGAACCGCTTGGAGACGTGGTCGATCCGTACGATCGGCTCGACCGGTGCGGATGCCGGGGCGACCGGCGCGACCCCGTCGAAGCTGGGCGCCAGCGAGGAGGCACCCGCGTGCGAACGCGAGGTGTCGTCTGCGCGGGTCCGCCCCGCCGGCGCCGTCATCACTCGTCTCCGAGGCCGCTGGCGGAGACCGGCTCCTGGCCGTCGCTCTCGAGCAGCGCGTTCAGTGCGGTCAGGTCGAACAGGCCCTCGATCGAGCCGTCCTTCTGGGTGCCGGCAGCGAGGCCGTCTTCGACGAGCGTCTCGAAGGTCTCGGCGTGCGGGTCGACCGTGAAGGTCACATTCTCGAGAGCGCGGGTCAGCACCTCGTCGGAGAGCCCCTTGCCCGTGGCATCCGTCAGCGCCGCGTTGATGACCTCGGGTGCCTCGGCGGCGTTCTCGTCGAGCCACGCGACTGAGGCGATGTGGCCCTCGAGGAGCTTCTCGACCACGTCGGGATGCTCCTCGGCGAACTCGGCGCGGACCAGCAGCACGGTCGTCGGGAACGCGCCGTCCTCCCACAGATCGGCTTCGTCCACGAGCACGTGTGCCCCGGCATCCACGACCAGACGAGACACCCACGGCTCGGGCAGCCACGCGCCGTCGACCTCGCCCTGCTGGAACAGGGTCAGCGTCTGGGCGTTCTCGGTCGGAGTGATCGTGACGTCGCCGCCGCCGGAAGTCGAGGTCTCGAAGCCCTCGTCGGCGAGCCAGCTGCGCAGCGCGACGTCCTGCGTGTTGCCCAGCTGAGGGCTGGCGATGTTCGCACCCTCGAGGTCGGCGACATCGTCGATGCCGTCTCGGACGACGAGCGCCGCTCCGCCAGAGGTGGCGCCGGCGATGATGTGCGCCGATTGTCCACCGGACTGGATGAACGTGTTGATCGACGGGTTCGGGCCGATGTAGGTGGCGTCGATCGCGCCGGCCGAGAGCGCCTCGATCGCGGCGGGGCCGGCGTTGAAGATCTCGGTCTTCAGCTCGATGTCCTCGCCCAGCGCGTCGGTGAACAGCCCCTCCTCGACGCCGACCAGAGCCGGTGCGTGGGTGACGTTGGCGAAGTACCCGAGGCGGACCTCGTCGACGGGCTCTGGCGCGGCATCAGCGCCGGGGGCGGCGGAAGCGCAGCCGGCCAGCATCATGGCCCCGAGTCCTAGAGCTGTGAGAGCGGTGGTCTTGCGGGTGATCTTCACGGTTTCGCCTCCTTAGACGGTGAGGGGTGGTGCAGGTTCAGTCGACGACGGTGGCGGCGGCGAGCGTCGCCCCGTCGACGGGGTGGATGAGCAGCAGCGAACCGGACGCGCGGTTGACCGCGTACGGCTCGAGCGGCAGATCGGCGGCGAAGCGCAGTCGCACGCGTCCGATCTCGTTCACGGAGAGGCGCTCGGCGTCCTCGTGCGCGAGGGTCTCGAGGTCGCGGCGGTCGATGACCTCGGCGACCAGTGCCTGCACGGTCGACGTGCCGTGCTTGACCAGCACCTTGGCGCCGGGGGCGGTCGCACGCGGATCGAGCTGGAAGAGCTCCACGACGGCCTCGCGACGGGACTGCGGCGCGGTGCCTGCCGAGGCGATGACGGCGCCGCGTGCGGCATCCACCTCGTCGGCGAGAGTCACCGAGATCGACTGCGCTGCCGTCGCGGACTCGGCATCGTGACCTGCGACCTGGATGCCGGTGATGACCGTCTCGTGACCGCCGGGCAGCACCTCGACGGGGTCGCCGACGCGGACGGTCCCGGAGGACACGCGCCCGGCGAAGCCGCGGAAGTCGCGGTAGCGCTCCGCTTCGGAGGCCGGGATGCGGGGATCGAGACCGCCCTGAGGGCGCAGCACGATCTGCACGGGAAGGCGGAACGCGGCATCGGCCGACTCCGTCTCCTCCTGCGTCGGGAGCGTCTCGAGCAGCTCGATCAGGGTCGGACCGGCGTACCAGGGCGTCTGCGGCGATCGATCGACGACGTTGTCGCCTTCCAGCGCCGACACCGGCAGGACGTGGATGCCGGACAGCCCGAGCTGCTCGGCGACTCGCTCGGCCTCGAGCTCGATCTCGACGAAGCGGTCCTCGTCGTAGCCGGTGAGGTCGATCTTGTTGACCGCGATGATCACATGCTGCACGCGCAGCAGCGAGACGACGGCGAGGTGCCGGCGGGTCTGCTCGACGACGCCCTTGCGCGCGTCGACCAGCACGATCACCGCGTCCGCCGTGGCGGAGCCGGTGACCATGTTCCGCGTGTACTGCACGTGGCCGGGGCAGTCCGCGAGCACGAAGCTGCGCTGATCGGTGGCGAAGTAGCGGTACGCGACGTCGATCGTGATGCCCTGCTCGCGCTCGGCTCGGAGGCCGTCGGTGAGCAGCGCGAAGTCGAATTCGCCGTGCGCGAAGCCGCGCGCACGCGAGGTCGAGGCGACCTGCTCGAGCTGGTCGGCGAGGATCGCCTTGGCATCGTGCAGCAGCCGGCCGACCAGAGTCGACTTGCCGTCGTCGACGGACCCGGCCGTCGCGAATCGGAACAGTGTCTGCTCCTGGAGAAGAGTCGTCATCAGAAGTACCCGTCCTTCTTGCGGTCCTCCATGGCGGCTTCGCTGATGCGATCGTCCGCTCGGGTGGCGCCGCGCTCGGTGAGCGTCGACCGCGCGACCTCGGCGACGACGGATGCCGTGTCGACGGCATCCGATTCGACGGCGCCGGTGCAGCTCATGTCGCCGACCGTCCGGTAGCGGACGACGCGGCGCTCGATCTCTTCGCCCTTCGATGGCTGGGCGAACTCGCCCACGGCCCACCACATGTTGTCGCGGCGGAAGACCTCGCGCTCCTGCGCGTAGTACAGCGGCGGCAGCGCGATGTTCTCGCGCTCGATGTAGCGCCAGACGTCGAGCTCGGTCCAGTTCGAGATCGGGAACGCGCGCACGTGCTGACCGGGGAGGTGGCGGCCGTTGTACAGGCTCCACAGCTCGGGGCGCTGGTTGCGCGGGTCCCACTGGCCGAACTCGTCCCGGAGCGAGATGATGCGCTCCTTGGCGCGGGCCTTGTCCTCGTCGCGGCGCGCACCGCCGAAGACGGCGTCGTGCTTGCCGGCCGCGATCGCGTCCAGCAGCGGCTGCGTCTGCAGCGTGTTGCGGGTGCCGTCTGGACGCTCGGTGAGACGGCCGTCGTCGATGTAGTCCTGCACGCTCGCGACCTCGAGCGTCAGACCGAGCCGGGCGACGGTCTCGTCGCGGAACGCGATCACCTCGGGGAAGTTGTGTCCGGTGTCGACGTGCAGCACAGGGAACGGCACGCGTCCCGGTGCGAACGCCTTGGTGGCGAGGTGCAGGACGAGCACCGAGTCCTTGCCGCCCGAGAACAGCAGCACGGGGCGCTCGAACTCGGCGACCACCTCGCGGATGATGTGGATGGCCTCGGCTTCGAGCTGGTCGAGCGCGGTGAGGCTCGTCGCGGGGGCGGTCGTGTCGATCGTCATACGTGGAGCCCGCATTCTGTCTTCGCCTGGCCGGCCCAGCGGCCGGAACGGGGGTCTTCACCGGGGGCGACCTGCTTGGTGCACGGCTCGCAGCCGATCGACGGGTAGCCGAAGTTCACCAGCAGGTTCACGGGGGCCTTGTGCTCTGCGGCGTACGCCAGCACGTCGTCGAAGCTCCACGCGGCGACCGGGTTCACCTTCACCAGGCCGTTGCGCTCGTCCCACGTGACCAGGGGCGTGTTCGTGCGGGTCGGCGCCTCGTCGCGGCGCACGCCCGTGAACCACAGTTCGTACCCGCCCAGCGCATCCTGCAGCGGGGCGACCTTGCGGCGGGCGCAGCACAGCGCCGGGTCGCGTTCGAACAGCTTGGCGCCGAACTCGGCATCCTGTTCGGTCACCGTCTGGTCCGGCGTGACGTCGACGATCCGCACATCCAGCGCCCGCTGGACCTCGTCGCGCGTCGCGTAGGTCTCGGTGAAGTGGTAGCCGGTGTCCAGGAAGAGCACGTCGACACCGGGCAGCTGCTCCGCCACGAGGTGGGGCAGCGCGGCGTCAGCCATCGAACAGGCGACGGCCGCGGCATCCGCTCCGAAGTTGCGGGCGACCCAGGCGACGACCTCGGCGGCCGACGCCTCGTGGTCGGTCAGGCTGCCGAGCTCGGCGTTGCCCTGCTCGGCGAGGGCCGAGAGCTCCTCGGGGGTGCGCTTGGTGCGGATGCGGGGGGCGAGGCTGACGCTCATTGCAGCGCCTCCTCTTCGGCGCGGTGCGCCCACTGTGCGAAGCTCTCGCCCTCGGTGCGGTCGGCGAGGTAGCGGCGGATGACGCGCTCGGCGTAGTCGGCGATGCCGTCGGCCGCGACCTTCAGACCGCGGACGGTGCGGCCGAGCCCTGCCTCGGCGCGGTCGACGCCGGCGAGACCGCCGCCGAGGTGCACCTGGTAGCCGGGGACCTGCTCGCCGTCGATCGAGACGAGCTGGCCCTTCAAACCGATGTCGGCGATCTGGATGCGGGCGCAGGAGTTCGGGCAGCCGTTCACGTGCAACGTGATCGGCCGGCCGATCTCGGGCTCGAGCGCACCGAGGCGCTCCTCGAGCTGCTCGATGGCGTTCGCCGCGTTCGCCTTGGTCTCGACGATCGCGAGCTTGCAGTACTCGATGCCGGTGCAGGCGATCGTGCCGCGGCGGAACAGGCTCGGGCGGGCCGACAGGCCGAGCGCGTCGAGGCCGGCGACGAGGCCGTCGACCTCGGACTCGGGGATGTCCAGCACGAGCAGCTTCTGGTACGGCGTGGTGCGCACACGCTGCGAGCCGTGCACCTCGGCCAGGTCGGCGAGGGCGGTGAGCGTGCTGCCGGAGACGCGGCCGACGAGCGGCGCGGCACCGACGTAGAACCGGCCGTCCTTCTGTTCGTGGATGCCCACGTGGTCGCCGATCGTCGTCGGGGTCGGGGCGGCCGGACCGTCCGGGAGGGGGCTGTCGAGGTATTCGGTCTCGAGCACGTTGCGGAACTTCTCGGTGCCCCAGTCGGCGAGCAGGAACTTCAGGCGCGCCTTGTTGCGCAGCCGCCGGTATCCGTAGTCGCGGAAGATCTGCGTGACGCCGTGCCACACCTCGGCCACCCGTTCGGGGGCGACGAACACGCCGAGGCGCTCGCCGAGACGGGGGACGACCGAGAGCGCACCGGCGACCCACAGGTCGTATCCGATGCCGAGTTCCGGGTGCTCGACGGCGACGAACGCGCAGTCGTTGATCTCGTGCACGACGTCCTGGCTGGGGTGCCCCGTGATCGCGGTCTTGTACTTGCGCGGCAGGTTCGCGAGGGTCGGGTCGCCGATGAAGCGCTCCGCGATCTCCTGGATCTGCGGCGTCGGGTCGATGAGCTCGTCCGCGGCGATGCCGGCGACCGGGGAGCCCAGGATGACGCGGGGCACGTCGCCGCACGCCTCGGTGGTGCTGAGGCCGACCTCTTCCAGGCGGCGCCAGATCTCGGGGACGTCCTCGACGCGGATCCAGTGCAGCTGGACGTTCTGCCGGTCGGTGAGGTCTGCGCTGTCACGGGCGAACTCGGTGGAGATCTCGCCGATCACGCGCAGCTGGTGCGTGGTGAGCTGGCCGCCGTCGATGCGGACGCGCAGCATGAAGTACTCGTCCTCGAGCTCGTGCGGCTCGAGCTGCGCGGTGCGGCCGCCGTCGATCCCCGGCTTGCGCTGCGTGTAGAGCCCCCACCAGCGGAAGCGTCCGTGCAGGTCGGTCGGGTCGATCGACGCGAAGCCGCCCTTGGCGTACTCGTTCTCGATGCGCTCGCGGACGTTGAGTCCGTTGTCCGCCAGCTTGAACTCCTCGTTGCCGTTGAGCGGCTCCGTGCCGTCGACGAGCCACTGGCCGTGCGGTTTCGTCGGCGTGCGGTTCGTGCGCGTGCGTGCACCGCGGATCGGGGTCTGCTGGGGCGTGGTCATGGGAATGCTCTCTGCACTGCTCGTCGGAGATGGCGTTGCACAACTCTGGCGAGATCGCGCGCATTCGTCACGCAGGGGTGACACATGACGTCAGTGGACGAAACATGGCGACACAGAGGGCACGAGTGCCGCCTGATGCGGTCTAATGCGCCTGTTCCGGAGGGTGGAGGGTAAAACTTGAGTGAACTCGTATCAACTTTGTTTGACAGCATCCGACCCTCGAGGTACAGTTGAGTCATCGCGACTCAGGTTTTCCTGGTCGCCCCGGATTTCCCATCAGGCTTCAGCAACAAGAAGGAGAAACACATGGCACGTGCTGTTGGAATCGACCTCGGTACGACGAACTCCGTCGTCAGCGTCCTCGAAGGTGGCGAGCCGAAGGTCATCGCCAACGCCGAGGGCTTCCGCACGACACCCTCGGTCGTCGCGTTCACGAAGGACGGCGAGGTGCTCGTCGGTGAGACCGCCAAGCGCCAGGCCGTCACGAACGTCGACCGCACCGTCGCTTCCGTCAAGCGCCACGTCGGCACCGACTGGTCGTTCGACGTGGACGGCAAGAAGTGGACGCCGCAGGAGATCTCCGCGCGCATCCTCCAGAAGCTCAAGCGCGACGCCGAGTCGTACCTGGGCGACACCGTGACGGATGCCGTCATCACCGTCCCCGCGTACTTCAACGACGCCGAGCGTCAGGCCACCAAGGAGGCCGGTGAGATCTCGGGACTGAACGTCCTGCGCATCATCAACGAGCCCACCGCCGCCGCTCTCGCGTACGGCCTCGACCGGGGCAAGGAGGACGAGCTCATCCTCGTCTTCGACCTCGGTGGCGGAACGTTCGACGTCTCCCTGCTCGAGGTGGGCAAGGATGACGACTTCTCCACGATCCAGGTCCGCTCCACCGCGGGTGACAACCGCCTCGGCGGCGACGACTGGGACCAGCGTCTGGTCGACCACCTGATCAAGCAGTTCAAGGAGACCTCCGGCGTCGACGTCTCGGGCGACAAGATCGCTCTGCAGCGTCTCAAGGAGGCGGCGGAGCAGGCGAAGAAGGAGCTCTCCAGCTCGACGAGCACCAGCATCAACCTGCCGTACCTGTCGCTGACCGAGTCCGGCCCGGTGTCGCTTTCCGAGACGATCACCCGCGCGAAGTTCGAGGACCTCACCAAGGACCTCCTCGACCGCACGAAGAAGCCGTTCGAGGACGTCATCCGCGAAGCCGGCATCAAGGTCGCCGACATCGACCACGTCGTGCTGGTCGGTGGCTCCACGCGTATGCCCGCCGTCGCCGAGCTCGTCAAGCGCGAGACCGGCAAGGAGGCCAACAAGGGTGTGAACCCGGACGAGGTCGTCGCCGTCGGCGCCGCCCTGCAGGCCGGTGTCCTCAAGGGTGAGCGCAAGGACGTGCTGCTCATCGACGTCACCCCGCTGAGCCTCGGCATCGAGACCAAGGGCGGCCGCATGACCAAGCTCATCGACCGCAACACCGCGATCCCGACCAAGCGCAGCGAGACCTTCACCACGGCGGACGACAACCAGCCCTCCGTCGCGATCCAGGTCTTCCAGGGCGAGCGCGAGTTCACCCGCGACAACAAGCCGCTGGGGACGTTCGAGCTCACCGGCATCGCGCCGGCCCCGCGCGGCATCCCGCAGATCGAGGTCACGTTCGACATCGACGCGAACGGCATCGTGCACGTGTCCGCCAAGGACAAGGGCACCGGCAAGGAGCAGTCGATGACGATCACCGGCGGCTCGTCGCTGTCGAAGGACGACATCGAGCGCATGGTGCGCGAGGCCGAGGAGAACGCGGCGGACGACAAGCGTCGCGCCGAGGCTCTCGAGCAGCGCAACCAGGCCGAGACTCTCGCCTATTCGATCGAGAAGCTCATCAAGGACAACGAGGACAAGCTCCCCGCCGACGTGAAGGACTCGGTCCAGGCCGACGTCGACGCCCTGAAGACGGCTCTGGCCGGCGAGGACGACGACGCGGTCAAGGTCGCGTTCGACAAGCTCAACGAGTCGCAGGGCAAGCTGGGCGAGGCGATCTACGCCCAGAGCCAGGCGGATGCCGGCGCTTCCGCCGGCACCTCGGCCGAGGGCGACGCCCCCGCCGGTGACGCCTCCTCCGACGAGGACGTCATCGACGCCGAGGTCATCGACGAGGACGAAGAGAAGAAGTAACCATGACGGACAAGAACTTCGACGACAACGACGAGGTTCGTCCCGACGGCGAGGGGTCGGATGCTGCGGCATCCGGCCCCGAGCCGCAGGAGAACCCGGATTCGGCAGAGGCCGCGGCCGCTGAGGGCTCCGATGCGTCTCCCGCGGACGACCTGACCGTCGAGGACATCCTCGGCGCCGCGCAGACCGGGGAGGCAGCGGCGGAGGACGCCGTGCTGGCCGACCTCGAATCCGCACTGCTGAACGACCTCAAGCGTCTGCAGGCGGAGTACGCGAACTACCGTCGGCGCACCGAAGAGCAGCGCCAGGTCGAGATCGACCGCGCCAAGGGCGAGGCCGCCAAGGGCCTCATCCCCGTGCTCGACGACCTCGACCGCGCCCAGCAGCACGGCGACCTGGTCGACGGCACGCCGTTCGCGGTGATCGCCGAGAAGGTGCGCACGGTCGTGGAGCGCCTCGGCGTCGTCTCGTACGGCGAGAAGGGCGACGAGTTCGACCCGCAGCACCACGAGGCGATCTTCCAGCAGCCGACGCCAGGAGCGGAGAAGACCACTGTGCTCGAGGTCGTCGAGGTGGGCTACCGCCTGGGCGATGTCGAACTGCGTCCGGCGAAGGTCGTCGTCGCCGTTCCGGCGGAGTAGGGGTCCGATGGCAAGCCAGGACTGGTTCGACAAGGACTTCTACAAGACGCTGGGCGTCTCGAAGGACGTCAGCGACGCGGAGCTGAAGAAGACCTACCGCAAACTCGCCCGCAAGTATCACCCCGATTCCAACCCGGGGGATGCCGCGGCCGAGGCGACGTTCAAGGAGATCAGCGAGGCCTACTCGGTGCTCTCCGACGCCGAGCAGCGCAAGGAGTATGACGAGATCCGCGCCATGGGCTCCGGTGCGCGCTTCACGGCGTCAGGCGCCGGTGCAGGGGGCTTCGAGGACGTCTTCAGCCGGTTCGGGCAGCGCGGGCAGTCGTCCGCCGACTTCGAGGACATCTTCGCGATGTTCAACCAGGGCCAGGGCGGCTCGTTCGGCTCAGGGCGCTTCGGTCAGACCTCCGGCGGCTACCGCGGCTTCGGTGGTCCGCAGCGCGGCAACGACGTGACCGCGCGGACGACCCTCGACTTCGTCACCGCAGCGCAGGGCGAGACCATCACGCTGCAGGGCGAGGACGGCAAGCCGTTCAAGGTGAAGATCCCGGCCGGGGTCGCCGACGGGCAGAAGATCCGTCTGCGCGGTCGCGGTCGGCCCTCGCCCGACGGTGGGGAGAACGGCGACATCGTCGTGAGCATCGCCGTGCGTCCGCACCCCGTGTTCACGCGCGACGGGCTGAATCTCCGCATCACGGTGCCTGTGACGTTCACCGAGGCGACGCTCGGCGCGACGATCGAGGTGCCGACGCTCGCCGGCGACACCGTGAAGCTGCGGGTCGCCCCCGGCACGCCGTCCGGACGTGTCCTGCGCGTCAAGGGTCGCGGCATCACGAGCAGCAAGGGCACCGGCGACCTGTTGGCCGAACTGCAGGTCGCGGTCCCGTCGCACCTCGACGACGCGGCTCGCGCAGCGCTCGAGGCGTTCGCCGCCGCCGAGCCGAAGGAGAACCCGCGCGCCGACCTGATGGCCAAGGCGCGCGGCTGACCCGCCCCTCGCTCGTTCACCCCTCGCTCGTTGAGCGAGCGCAGCGAGTCGAAACGCAGTAACCGATAAGAAACCCCAGGAGGTGATGGCGATGTCCCCCGATGATGACGACGCTCCGGTGTTCGCGATCGCCGTCGCCGCCGAGCTCGCCGGCATGCATCCGCAGACCCTGCGCCAGTACGACCGGATCGGACTCGTCGTCCCCGGTCGTACCAGGGGCGGGTCGCGGCGCTATTCGGCGCGCAACGTGCAGCAGCTGCGTGAGGTCGCCCGACTGTCCGGCGAGGGCATGAGCCTGCCGGCGATCTCGCGCCTGCTGCACCTGGAGGACGAGGTGCGGATGCTGCGCCGACGCGTCCTGGATCTCGAGAGCGCGTTGCGCGCCGAGCGCGAGAACCGTCCAGGCGTGCGCGTGTTCGCCGCCGGAGCGAGCGGTGTCATTCCCATGGCGTCCGGCCGCCGCATCCGCCGGTCGACCGAGGTCGTGCTGTGGCGACCGGGTGATCGCCGCACCGAGGACTGAGCCCGTCTCACCGGACAGCGAGGTCGTCGCGGTAGGGTGGCGAAACGATGAGGATGACACGTCGCACGCTGCTGATCGGCGCCGGGGTCGGTGCCATGAGTGTGCTTCTCGCGTCCTGCACGCCCGAGACGACGCCCACGCCGACTCCGACGCGCACTCCGACCCAGCCGCCTCCGACGTTCGACGGACCGGCGCCGACGCACTCGATGCGCAGCGCATGGTCGACGGATCCGTTCTCCCGCGGTGGTGCGAGCTTCACGCCGGTCGGCGCGCAGCCGAGCCTGCGCGCCGCGCTCGCGGAGTCGATCGAACAGCGCGTGTTCTTCGCCGGCGAGGCGGTCGACACCGAGAACCCTGGCACGATGCGCGGCGCCATCCGATCCGGAGAGCGCGCGGCGACTGCTCTGCGCACGCGCGCCGCTGCCGGTGAGCGCATCGCGGTCGTCGGGGCAGGGCTCGCCGGTGCCGTGGCCGCAGGTCAGCTGACCGCAGAGGGCGCCGAAGTGACCGTCTTCGAGGCCCGTGACCGGCTCGGCGGACGCGTCGACTCGCGCGTCGACGATGCCTGGCCCATCCCGGTCCAGCTCGGTGGCTGGCTCCTGGGCGTCGACGACACCGATCTGCGTGAGCGGTTCGCCGGCGACGACACCCGCCTGCTCGATCTGGTCGAGGCCGAGTGGCGCTCGTCCGACGGCGCGGTCGACGCGGCCGACGCTGCCGTCCTCACCGGTGCGCTCGAGGCCGCGCAGACTCAGCCGACGGACCTCTCCATCGCCGATGCGCTCACCGAGGCCGGTGCGGACCCCGAGGAGCCGACACTGGCCGCACTGCTCGCGGCGGTGACCGCGGCATCCGGCGGTGGCCCTGACGTCCTGTCGTCCTGGTTCCCGCCCGGCCTTCCACCGGAGAGCTATGCGGCGCCGTCCGCCGATCTGTCGGTCTTCATCGAGACGCTGCTCCAGGGCCTGGAAGTGAGTCTGTCGTCCCCCGTGTCGCGCGTCGCATACGACGACACCGGCGTCAGCCTCCGGCTGGGAACGGGCGAGTCGCTGTCGTTCGATCGCGTCGTGCTGACCGTGCCGCTCGGCGTCCTCCAGCACGGCGGCGTCGAGTTCTCGCCCGCGCTGCCGTTCACGCATCGCGGGGCGATCGCCGATCTCGGCGTCGGCGCGATCGAGACGATCTGGCTGCGCTTCGACGAGGCCTTCTGGGAGACCGAGGCGGCGCTGTGGCACGTGGTCGGCGGGGACGCCGTCATCCGCACGTGGTTCAATCTCCAGCCCACGACGGGAGAGCCCGTGCTCGTCGGTCTCGTCGGCGGCGATGCGGCGGAGGAGTTCGCCGCGCTCGGCGATCAGGAGGCTGTCGTCGCGGCACTCACGTCGCTGGCGCCGTTCATGCCCTCCGCCGACGCGGAGTAGCCCGTCCTCGTCGCGCGCCGTCGCGCGAGCGGCGCCCACGGGCTCGGCATCCGACTCACTCCGACGACGGCCGTCGCGACCAGCGCGAACATCGCCAGCGCGAGTGCGCAGGTCACGATGAACTCGGGCGGCCCCGAGACCTGGCGCGGGTCGAGGAAGTAGTACGGATACCAGCCGATCGACGGCCCGCGCCACAGCGTCACGATGCCCCACAGGATCGGGAACGCGAGGGATGCCGGCGCCACCCACCACGTGACCCGGCGGTGTCCCGGGGTGAGGCCCCAGGCGAGAGCAGTGCAGGCGGGGAGCCAGAAGTGCAGCAGCTGGTCCGACCAGGGCACGTCGATGCGGATGCCGCGCAGTCCGGCCTGCCAGACGATCAGTGCGAAGGCGAGGCCGGCGGTGATCGTCCAGGTGAGCACGAGCGCGAGAGCGATCGTGAACCACCGGGGGTCGGTCTCCCGCCGGAGGGCCAGCACGCCGCCGATCGCGAGCAGAGCGACCAGCGCGCAGTTCGACTGCACCGTGAGGTAGGCGAAGAAGTTGTCGCCGGCGACGGTGTTCGAGCTCAGCCCCCAGAACAGGCGATGGGTCAGGGCGCCGAGGCAGACGGCGGCGGTGAGCAGGCGCAGCACACCGAAGATCGTCCGCCAACGCACGCTGCCATCGCCTCCTCTCCCGCGCGGTCACCGCGTCATCTGGCGAGTCTACGGAGCGCAGGTGTGTGTGCGGTGGTCGGTGACGGGAGGTCGAGATCGCGAAGCGGTTGTCACTCCGCCAGCACCTCGACCCGGAATCGGTAGGCCGCTCCCTCGCGGTACGGCTCGAAGACCTCGAAGTTCTCGAAGGCCGGGCCGCCGGGAATGGGCGACGCGCTCG
Organism: Microbacterium sp. M; assembly: GCF_045181065.1. Lineage (GTDB taxonomy): Bacteria > Actinomycetota > Actinomycetes > Actinomycetales > Microbacteriaceae > Microbacterium. The sequence goes on from NZ_CP173721.1 coordinate 199,603, forward strand.
CCCAGTACGCCCATCGTGCATTGACGAGAACCTGAAGATGCGGGTGGGGATCGTCGACGATCCAGGTCTGTCTCGCGCGTTCACCGAGGAAGTGCCAGTGCTCGGCGGTGTCGGCCGAATACGAGACCGACCAGGGATCCTCTTCATCGCCGATCGCGCTGACGACCGCGGCATCGCCCTCTCGGCGAAGCTCCGACAGCGAGAAGCGCGCGTGCTCGGCGAATCCGGTGCCGGAGAAGCCCGGCCACAGCTCTGCCGGGGTGACCGGGAGATCGGCGAGTTCGAGCACCCGCAACCGGGCCCAGTTGCCCATCGTCGCGGTCAGGACCAACGCATCCAGCGGCGCGGATTCATCGGTCGTGAAACCGGCGACCTCGACTTCGTGCGGGCGGTCGGCGCGGAACCGCACGCGCACACGCACGCCGGCCCCATTGTCGAACCGCTCGACGCCGATCCAGATCGTGAGGGTCTCGACGCCGTCGACGTCCTCGATCACGCCGGCGGTCGGCCGCGCGGAAGGCGAGTCGCCGGGACGATCGAGCGGCCACAGTCTCTTGCCGTTCTGCCCAGGGTCGAGAGCGCTCGGCTCCAGCTCGGAATAGCCGCGCTCGTCATCACCCCGCACGATCGGTTCGATCGCGATGAAGTTCACCAGGCGGTTCTCGGCGTGACCGAGATACGGGGTGTAGACACGCAGCAGCCCACGCGGGCCGGGAAGCGGAGGGATGCCGATCTGCATGCCGTCCGCATGGCCCCACCGGGGCGGCGATGAGGGGGAGTCCGATGGGCGCAGCCAGTTCGATCGCATGCCGGATACGGTAGCTTGCTGAAATCGATTTCGCTAGAGTGGCGCCTGATCGAGGAGGATCATGCACCGTGAAAACCGTCGAATCCATCGCACCGTCAGCATCGCGGCATCCGCTCTGGCTGTGCTCACCGTCGCGGCATGCTCGACGGGGGAGGCGGTGACCATCGATGCCGACCCCGACAAGCCCTTTCGGCTCAGCGGGGTGTCGAACGTGACCGAGATCGCGCAGCTGACCGGCCCCGATGCGATCAACGACACGGCATCCGTGTCCGTGGCGGGGACGGATCTCGGATCGATGGTGAACGTCGGCGAGCGAACGCTGTTCCTGTTCGGCGACACGTTCGGCGAGCGGGACCCGGAATCGATCGGCGGACAGGGCGAGTTCTGGCGCTCGAACGTCGCGGCGTGGTCCACCGATGACGACCCGTCCGACGGGATCACCTTCGACGGCTGGGTCGAGGATGACATCGGTCTGGCTGCGGCGCTCATCGAGGGCGATCACGATGCGAACGGCGCAGGTGGCGAGGTCACGAAGATCCCCACCCATGGGTTCACCGTCGGAGAGACGATCTACGTCGCGTACATGTCGGTGCGCTACTGGGGCGACCCTGGTGCATGGGACGCCAACCACTCCGCGCTGATCGCGTCGCGCGACGGGGGTGAGACCTGGAAGCCCGTGCCTGATGTGCAGTGGCCCGGCGACTCAGGGTTCATTCAGTTCTCCGTGGCCGGTGTGCGTGACGAGGGGCGCGACTATCTGTACATCTGGGGGATCCCGGCCGGCCGCTTCGGCGACGTGCGCCTCATGAGGGTGCCGGCGGCGACCGCCGATGTGGAGGACCAGGGCGCGTACGAGTACTTCGCCGGCGTCGCTTCCGATCGGCCGATGTGGTCGCACGACATCGATGACGCGCGTCCGGTCGTCGAAGGCACCATCGGCGAGCACTCCGTGATGTGGTCGGAGTACCTCGAGAGATGGGTGATGACCTACTCCGATGCGGGCAACGCGTACATCCGCGAAGGCGTCACACCGTGGGGTCCGTGGGCTGAACCGATCGAGCTCGTCTCCGTTGGCGACCACCAAGGGCTCTACTCGCCGTACCTCAATCCGCGCTACGTCGGCGATGGCGGAAAGACGATCTACTTCACGCTGTCGCTGTGGGGGCCGTACAACGTCTTCTGGTTCTCCGCCGAGCTCGATCGAGCCGATTGAGGTGTTGCGCTTGAAATCGATTTCGCATAATCTGACGCTACCCGGTCGCAGCCGATCGATGTGCGCGGCCGTCACCCTCGGCATCCGCCGAACACAGCAAACGACTCGAGGACGAGTCGAGTTCCTGAGGAGGAACCATGTTGAGAACGACACGCACTCGCCGTCTCGTCGTCACCGCTCTGGGGGCGGTCTCCGCGGTGGCGCTGCTGGCCGGATGCGGCTCCAGCACTCCGGGGCAGTCCGCCGACGACGGCGACGAGGAAGGCGTCACGACCATCCAGTTCTGGCACCGGACCTTCACTCCGGTGGAGAACGAGTGGTACGAGAACATCGTCAAGCAGTTCAACGAGTCCCAGGACGAGGTCAAGGTCGTCGACACCGAGGTGCCGGCGGATGCCTGGGATCAGAAGATGAAGGCCGCGCAGGCCGCCGGCAAGGCACCGGACATCTACACGCATGCCGGCAGCATCCAGGATGCTGTCACGGCAGGACAGCTGCACGACCTGGACTCGGTGGTCTCCGAGGAGGCGCTCGGCGAGATCATCGACGCGGCGAAGCCGGTGTCCGAGATCGACGGCACCTTCTACGCCTACCCGCTGCTTCTCGAGCCGCAGACGGTGCTGTTCTGGAACAAGGATCTGCTGGATGCCGCCGGTGTCGACTCGGAGAACGGCCCCGAGACGTGGGATGACCTGCTCGCGGCGTGCGCCGAGATCCAGCCCACCCTCGCGGACGGGCAGTACTGCATCTCTCCGGCGCAGGATGCGGTGACCTTCGCGTGGTCGTCTGTCGGGCAGCAGTACAACTTCGCCGGGCACACGGCCCTCAGCGACGACTGGACAGCCCCGAACATCGACGATGACGGATACCGCGACCTCATGGCGAAGTACAAGACCCTCTGGGATGAGGGGTACATGCCCAAGCAGGCGCTCGCCGCGTACGTCGAAGGCAAGGACTTCGGTGAGGAGAAGGTCGCCTTCAAGGTGTCCGGTTCGTGGATGATGTCCGAACTCGGGTCCGACTACAGCGACGTGCTCGGCAAGACCGGCATCGGCGCGTTCCCGGATGCGTCCGACGGTGAGCGGACCGCGACCACGCTGGGCAACTTCAAGTGGGTCATCGACGCCAAGACCTCGAAGGCGGAAGCCGCCGGCGCGTTCCTGGAGTGGGCCATCGCAGGTGAGGCCGAGAACCTCGTCCCGTTCTTCGTCGACACCCAGTTCACCAAGGTGCCGGTCCGGCAATCGGTGCAGGATGCCGTCGCCGAGAGCGATGAGGCGGCCGACGCACCCTGGTCGAGCATCATCGTGGACGAGATCGCTCCCGACGCCATCCCCGAGCCCACCTACCCCTGGGACGTCTCGCTCGCAGTGGGCACCGCGATGGAGTCGGCCATGAAGGGATCCGCCTCCGTCGACGACGCGATCGCGACAGCCCAGTCGGCGATCCAGACGGTCATCGAGCGCGACGGCCTGGCGGACAAGGCCCCGGCGAACTGATCCGCGACTCGTGGGGACCGGTGATGCACCGGTCCCCACGAGTCTCGAACGCCCTGGTCACGAGAGAACGGTTGGACATGGCCACAGCAGCAGTCGATCGCAGGACGATCAAGAAGCGTCAGGACACGTACAGATATCGGGACGGAAAGGTGGCGTACCTCTTCCTGCTCCCCGTGGTCGTCCTTCTCGGGATCTTCGTCGTCTGGCCGGCGATCTACGCCGGATTCCTGTCCTTCCAGGATTGGAGCTTCTACAAGGACCCGGAGTTCGTCGGGTGGAAGAACTTCACCGACGTGCTGAGCGACCGGCTGTTCTGGGCATCCGTCGGGCGCGGCTTCGTGTTCGTGGCGATGACCGTGCCGCCGATGCTCGTACTGGCGTTCCTGTTCGCGAGCCTCGTGGTCAGCGTCTCGCGGCGCTTCGCCAGCATCCTGAAGGTGAGCATCTACATCCCGACGATCATCTCCTCGGTGATCACCTCGATCATCTTCGTGCTGATCTACGACTACTCCGGCGGACTGCTGAACTGGTTCCTCGGGCAGTTCGGAATCGACCCGATCGCGTGGATCGGCGACCCGGCATGGGCGCTGCTCGCGATCGCGATTCCCGCGATCTGGCTGGGGATGGGGCTCACCTCGCTGATCATGGTCGCGGCGATGGTCGACATCCCGCAGGAGTTCTACGAGGCGGCCGCCATGGAGGGCGCCAACTGGTGGCAGAAGACGGCGTACATCACGCTGCCGCAGATGAAGAACATCATCCTGTTCCTGCTCGTCACGGGTTTCGTCGCGGCCATTCAGCAGTTCGAACTCCCGTTGGTCATGACCAACGGCGGGCCGCTCGACTCCACGATGCTGCCGAACCTGTTCATCTTCAATCACTTCCGCAATGACATCAATGTCGGGTACTCGATCGCCGCGGCCCTCGTGATGTTCGTCGTGCTGGGGACGGTGTCCGCGATCGTGTTCAAGTTCGTCAACTCCGAAAGGCTGGTGGACTGACATGACCGTCATGCAGGAGACAACTCGCATCGTGCTCGAAGGACGAGAGCCCAAACGCGCCCGGTTGCCGCGTACGCCAGGATCCTGGTTGGTCATCATCGGCAAGGTCATCGCCGGCGTGCTCTTCATCGTGGCGGCGCTGTTCCCGCTGGCGTGGATGGTGATCGCCGGATTCAAGTCCAAGACCGAGGTCATCCAGACCCCGTTCCAGTTCTTCCCCGAGGTCTGGCGCTGGGAGAACTACGCGCAGATCCTCGCCGACCCCACGTTCACGCGGACGATGGGGTGGACCTTCCTCGGAGCCGTGCTGTTCACACTGCTCAACCTCAGCGTGAACTCGCTGGCGGCCTATGCGTTCGCCCGCCTGGACTTCCGGTTCAAACGGACGCTGTGGGTGGCCGTGATCACGACGATGTTCATCCCTGGCATGACGATCCTGCTCACGAGCTTCATCGTCGTCACGAGACTGTCCATGCTCGATACCCTGGCGGTCCTGGTCATTCCCGGCGCCGCGAGCGCTGCGACCGTGTTCTTCATCCGCCAGTTCTACCTGAACATCCCGGCGAGTCTGGAGGAGGCGGCGATGCTCGACGGCTGCGGGCGCGTACGCATCTTCTTCCGCATCTTCCTGCCGCTGTCCAAGCCGCCGTTCGTCGTGATGGGCATCACCGCGTTCCTCGCCTACTGGAACTCGTATGTCTGGCCGATCATGACCATCACCACGCCGGAGCGGTTCGTCGTGCAGCAGTACCTGGCGACGTTCCGATCGGAGCGCAGCAGCGAGCTCGGGCTGCTGATGGCCGGCTCGGTGCTCGCCGCGGCGCCCGTGATCATCCTGTTCCTGATCTTCCAGCGTCAGATCATCGGCAACATCAAGATGGCCGGGCTCAAGTAGGGAGTCGGATGCTGCTGTCATTGTCCGGCGCGAGCGGCGTCGGCAAGTCCACGATTCTCGTGGCGCTCGAGCGAGCCGATCTCGACGCACCTGTCGTGGGCGTCGAGTTCGACAGCATCGGCGTGCCGGAGGACGCCGACACGTCCTGGCGGCATGGTGCGATCGAGCACTGGGTGCGGTTCGCCGTCGACGCGCAGGATGAGGGGAAGCACGTGCTCCTGTGCGGCCAGGTGCCGCCCGGCGAGCTGCTCGCGGCGCCGTCCGCCGATCTCCTCGACGGCATCGCCGTCTGTGTCCTGACGGCCTCGGCCGACGTGCAGCGGTCGCGGCTGCTCGGACGCGGCGAGCAGGAGGACGGGCTCATCCATCACCTGCGGTTCGGTGCCTGGTTCGCCGCGCATGCGGCGGATCCGCGACACCTGCCCGAGGTCATCCGCGTGCCGAGCGCGGTGCCGATGGACTGGGAACGCTGGGCGGACTGGGAGTCCGGCGATGCACGCTGGCCGGTGGCGCTCATCGACACGGACGCGCTCACACCGGCGCAGGTGGCCGACCGAGTCGAAACCTGGGCTCGCGCCGCGCTGGCCGGCGACGCTCCGGCCGTCACCCTTCGCTGATCACCAGACCGTGTACCCGCCGTCGGCGATCACGTCGGATCCGGTCATGAAGCTGGACGCCTCCGACGCGAGGAACAGGATGACCGAGGCGACCTCGTCCGGTGTGCCGAGCCGTCCCATCGGCGTGCGTTCGCGCCACGTCACCCCGAGCTCCGGTTCGCGCTCCAGTAGCGCTGCGGTCAGGTCGGTGGCGATGTACCCCGGCGATACCGAGTTCACCCGTACGCCTCGGTCGGCCCATTCGCCGGCCAGCGTCTTCGTCAGGTGAACGACGCCGGCTTTCGCCGCGTTGTAGCTCACCTGCTTCTGCGGGAAGTTGCTGATGCTGCCGCTCATGGACGCGATGTTGACGACGCTGCCGCGTCCGGCATCCAGCATCCGGCGCCCGAACGCCTGGCACACGTAGAAGGTGCCGGACAGGTCGATGTCGACGACCTGTCGCCAGTCGGCGACGGTCATGTCCTCGGCGCTCGCCGACCGCACGATCCCCGCCGCGTTGAGCACGACATCCGGGGCGTCGAAGCGAGCGACGACATCGGATGCCGCGGCCTCGACAGCCTCGGCATCCGTCACATCGACTTGGAGGAACTCGGCATCCAGATCGGGATCGGTCACCGCGAGGTCGACCACCACGACCCGCGAACCCTGCGCGCGGAAGCGTCTGGCCGTCGCCAGTCCGATTCCGCGGCCGCCGCCGGTGATGACGACGAGTTTGCCGGAGAGGTCGGGATAGGTCGCGTGCGTCATCGTGCTCCTCACTCCTGTGGTGCTCGCGACGGCGTCGCACCGATGTCGGGCACAGGAGCCGTTCCTAGGTGAACCTCCAGATCGTCGGCGGTCGGCGTCTTCGGACGTCGCGCCGTCGGACGGTCGAGATAGAACACCGCGGTGGAGGCGATGTCGTCCCGCAACGGGAGGTACCGCCAGCCGCTGCGCCAACCGAGCGCCTGGATGTCGACCTTGGGGATGCCGGTGGAGAAGTGGATCGGGTCCGGCAGGTGCCAGCGGTACATGCCGAAGCGCTGCTGCGAGACGTAGAGGCCATCGGGGCGGATCACCTGCGGCATCCCCAGATACGGCGTCGAGAAGGGGGTGTAGCCCTCGCCGGGGATGTCGAAGTTCCACGCGCCGCCGAAGTAGTCCTCGGTGCCGGTGCCGCAGATCGTCGGATAGTCGGTGTCGTCGTCGAGGTAGAACTTGATCTCTCCTTCACCCCACCAGCCGTTCGAATTCACGCCCCACGCGATGTACGTCCCGACGTATTGTCCCTGTCCCTCGATGCCCTCGAGGATGACGTGCGGGGTGAGGTCTTCGAGCGGGTTCGACCGCCGCCATTGAGCGTGGAAATAGGCCTCGTTCGAATAGTCGCCGCCGATCTCATACGTCACCTGGTAGTACACGCGGACGTCGACCACCGAGGTGTTCTCGATGGTGAGGCGCGCGCCGTCGCGGAAGGGCATCGGCCAGTAGGAGTTGAACCCGCCGTGCGGATTCGCGGCGATGGCCTGCGAGTCGACCTGGGCGAAGACGCCCCAGCCGTTGCAGAAGAAGTCGCCGTAGGGCACTTCGACGGCCGGCTCCTCTGCACCGTCCCAGTACGCGCGCAGCAGGAGCGTCCGCCAGTTGTCGGTGTGCGTGGTGATCCAGATGTGCGTGATCCTGCCCGCACCGGGGATCGAGGCGAGCTCGAAGGTCTCGCCGGCCTTGATGTCGACGCTGGGTGAGATCTTCCATCCCCGGCCCAGGTCGCGAGCGCACGAGGCGCCCGTTCCCTCCGTGGCGCGGCCGCCCCCGCCGACCGATCCGTCGAAGTTCTCCGGCGATATCGATCGTGTCTGCACGGAGCGCAGCGCTGAAACGGAGGAGATGTCTGAAGCGAGTGCCATGGTCGATTCACGTCCTTGTGCGTCAGGTCTGGAGTCGCTGTTTAATGTAATCGATTTCAACAACTCTCGCCAGAGCCGCGCCGCGCGCGATACAGTGACTGGGCTGGGGGGAAGGTGCACATGGCCACGATCTACGACGTCGCTGAGCTCGCGGGGGTTTCACCCGCGACGGTTTCGCGCGTCTTCAACGGCACGAGCGTCTCAGCGCCGAAAGCCGACGCGGTTCGCAAGGCCGCTCGGCAGTTGAGGTTCACGCCCAATCGAACGGCTCGGACGCTGCGCCGCCAGAGCAGTGAGGTTATCGGACTGATCATCCCCGACATCGAGAATCCGTATTTCACGGAGATGGCCAGAGGTGTCGAAGATGTCGCATCCGAGGCCGGCTACTCCGTCGTGCTGTGCAACTCCGACGCGCAGTTGGAGAAGGAGTCCACGTACCTGCAGATCGCGATCGCCGAACACATGTCCGGCGTGATCATCGCGACGGCGTCCGAGCAGAGCAGTCTCGACGAGGTCCTCGCGACCGGTCGTCCCATCGTCGCGGTCGATCGGAGCACGACCTACGACGTCGATGGCGTCGTGATGGCCAACCGTGCGGCCGGAGCGTCCGCGACAGGGGCGCTGCTGGATGCCGGGTATCGGCGGATCGCCTACATCGGCGGACCTGCGCACATCGATACGGCAGCGGAACGCGCCGCCGGATGGCGTGACGCCCTGGCCGCCCGTGCACCAGAGGCGGCCACCGAGGAGCTCCTGCGTTTCGCCACGTTCCGTGTGGACGGCGGACGGGCTGCGATGGAAGAGCTTCTCGCGCTGCCCGAGCCGCCGGATGCCGTGGTCGCGGGCAACAACCTCATCGGCGTCGGTGCGATCCAGGTGCTCACGGAGCACGATCTGACGCCGCCCAAGCTGGGTGTTGCGGTGATCGGCTCGCTTCCGTTCACGACTCTCTCGCCGACGGCGGTCACGGTCGTCCGGCTCCCGGCGAGGCACATGGGCGTCACCGCCGCCAAGATGCTGCTCGAACGAATCCGCGGCGATGAGCAGCCGGCTCGGACGGTCGTGCTGCGCAATGAACTGCAGGCGGCCAGCGCCGTCCGCTGAAGATGGCGCGCGACAGATGTTGTCGCGCTTGCGGCTTGAAATCGATTTCGCGTACAGTGGCGGCATGGCGATCACAGAGGTGTGGGCATGACGACGCGAGCGCGAGGCATCGCGCACACGTCCGAGAGCACCGCCTTCCCTCTCGGTGGCATCGGCACGGGCAACGTCTCGCTCGGTGCGCGTGGAGAGTTCAGGGACTGGGAGCTCGAGAACGGTCCGGACAAGGGCCGGCACAACCCGTACTCGTTCTTCGCGATCCACGCGCAGCCGGTCGGCGGTCCGTCGATCGCCCGGGTGCTGGAGGCGCGACCGACCGGGCGCCACGATGCGGATGCGGGGTACGCGTTCGATCGGCTCCTGGGCCTTCCGCGATTGGCGGGGTCGACCCTGCGCGGCGAGTATCCGATCGTCGACATCGACTTCGTGGACGATGCGTTCCCGGTCGGTGTCTCCCTGCGGGCCTTCACCCCGCTGGTTCCGCTGGACGCCGACGCCTCCGGCATCCCCGCGGCCGTGCTGCGGTACCGTGTGACCAACCCGCTCGCCGTCCCCGTCGATGTCACGGTGGTCGGCAGCGTCTCGCACACGGCCGGTCGCGGCGAAGGCCCCTGGGGAATGCGTGCAGCGCAGTCCGTGCGCTGGCGCGAAGAGGACGGCATCCGCGGACTCGACTTCGGCATCGACCTCTCTGAGGATGATCCCGGCTACGGGACGCTGAGTCTGACGACCGCCGACGAATCCACGACGGTCAAGCCCCAGTGGGTGACGAGCTACTGGCCCGATGGGGCTCGTCTGTTCTGGGACGATCTGACCGATGACGGTCGCCTCGACGAGGAACCACGGCTGACGCTCGAGGACCGTCCACGCGGCCTGTTCGCGGAGACGGGCGACGACGCCGAAGAGGTCGCGCTCACGGAAGAGCAGATGCTCGACAAGCTCCCGCGCGTGCGCACCGGCTCCCTCGGGATCGTGCACGAGCTCGCGCCGGGGGAGAGTCGGGACTTCGAGTTCGTGCTGTCGTGGTGCTTCCCGAATCGCGTTCGCGGGTGGAAGGGGCATATCGTCTTCCAGGACCCGCATGCGGACGACGTCGTGAGGAATCACTACGCGACGCTCTGGCCGGATGCCTGGGCCGCCGCCGCCCACCTGCATCGCGAGCTGCCTCGGCTCGAGGCGGCGACGACGGCTTTCGTCGACGCGCTGTACGGCGGAACACTCGACCCCGTCCTCGCCGACGCCGTCGGCGCGAACATCGCCGCGCTGCGCTCGACCACCTGCTTCGTCCTGGAATCGCCGGTTTCCGCACTCGGCGACGGACCCGTGTTCGCCGCGTGGGAGGGGTCGTTCGACCATGGCGGATCCTGCGAGGGCACGTGCACGCACGTGTGGTCCTACGCGCAGACCGTGGCCTGGCTGTTCCCCTCGCTCGAACGCACGGCGCGGCGGGCCGAGTATCTGCTCGAGACCGACGGCACGGGCGCCCAGAAGTTCCGCGGCAACCGGATCTTCGGCGGCCCGTCGTGGTTCATGGGCCCGGCGGTCGACGGACAGCTGGGCACCTTCCTGCGCCTGCATCGCGAATGGCGCTTCAGCGGGGACGACGCCTTCCTCCGTGAACTGTGGCCGGCGGCGGCACGAACTCTGGAGTACGCCGTGCGGGAGTGGGATCGCGACGGCGACACTCTGCTCGACGGCGAGCTGCACAACACCTACGACATCGAGTTCCATGGGACGGAGCCGCTGGCGAACAGCATGCTCCTGGCGGCGCTTCGTGCAGGCGTACGCATGGCGACCCACCTCGGCGAACAGGAACGCGCGCAGCAGTGGGGCGACCGAGCAGACCGCGTCGCCGCAGCCATGGACGCCCTGCTCTGGAACGGCGAGTACTACCGGCAGATCATCGACGACCCCGATGCGCATCGCTATCAGTACGGTGACGGAGTGCTGTCCGACCAGCTGCTGGGCCAGTTCCACGCCTTCATCGGCGGGCTCGGCTACCTGCTGCCCCGCGACCACGTCGACTCAGCCCTCGCCGCCATCGTCACGCACAACCACCGCGCAGACCTCACCCGCCACGAGAGCACGCAGCGCGTCTATGCGCTGAACGACGAGGGCGGGCTGCTGCTCGCATCCTGGCCGCACGGCGGCCGACCCGGCATCCCGTTCGTCTATTCGGATGAGGTGTGGACCGGCGTCGAGCATCAGGTCGCGGCATCTCTTCTCTTCGCCGGTCGCGTCGATGACGCGCTGCGGATCGAACGCGCGCTGCGCGCCCGCTACGACGGGACGCACCGCAACCCGTGGAATGAGATCGAGTGCGGCAACCACTACGCCCGCTCGCTGGCGTCCTGGGCGCTGCTGCTCGGCGCATCGGGCGCGCAGTGGGACGCGCCGTCGAAGACCCTCGCGTTCGCACCCGCCGCGCCGGGGCGGTTCCGATCACTGTTCACGACCGGGACGGGGTGGGGTGAGGTCGAGATCGACGAACAGCAGATCGCCCTGACCCTCCGGGGCGGCGCACTCGACCTCGACCACCTCGTACTGCGCGATCGGACCGTCGCCCGCGACCTCCGGCTCCGCACCGGGGACACCGCCCAGCTGACCATCACCCACAACGGAGACCCATCATGACCTACACGCTCCCCGCCCCGGCATCCCGTCCGGCATCCGCGCCCCGGACGGCCTACCTCATCACCTCCGGCGACCTGCGCGAATCAGCCAACGTCGCCGGCTGGCCGGTGCAGGAGGCGACCGAAGCCGCAGTGACGCGCGCGTTCGAGGAGCTCGGCTGGACCGTCGTCCGTCCCTTCGGCGTCGACCCGGCGACCGGCCACGGCTACATCTCCAGCCAGCGCATGGGCCTCGAGGTGTTCAAGAGCATTCCTGTCGACGCGCCCCTGGTCGTCGCCACGGCCAACTGGCAGTACTCCCACCACGTGCTCGCCGGCCTCCGCACGCACCAGGGCCCGATCCTCACGACGGCGAACTTCGCGCCGGATTGGCCGGGCCTCGTCGGCCTGCTCGGCCTGAACGCCGGCCTGACCAAGATGGGCAAGCCCTACGCCACGATCTGGTCGGTCGACTTCACCGACGACTGGTTCAAGAAGGGCCTGGCGGAGTGGACCGAGACCGGCGCGATCACGCACGACGCCTCGCACGTGCGCGCTCTTCCCCCGCTGCCCGACTCCCCGGAGAAGGAGCTCGGGGAGGCGCTCGCCGCCGAACTCCTCGCCGACAAGGCCATCATCGGTGTGTTCGACGAGGGCTGCATGGGCATGTACAACGCCATCTTCGACGACGAGCTGCTGAATCGGACCGGCGTCTACAAGGAGCGGCTCTCGCAGTCGGCCCTCTACGCCGAGATGCTCGAGGTCACGGATGCCGAGGCCGACGCCGCCTACGACTGGCTGATCGAGCACGGCATGACCTTCCAGTACGGTTCGGATGCCGCGACAGAGCTCACCCGCGACCAGGTGCAGTGGCAGTTGAAGATGTACATCGCCGCGCTGCGGATCGCCGACGACTTCGGACTGGATGCCGTGGGCATCCAGTACCAGCAGGGGCTGAAGGACCTCGTCCCGGCATCCGACCTGGCCGAAGGCATCCTGAACTCCACCGAGCGCCCGCCGGTGCGCTCCCGCGACGGATCCCGCGTCCTGCACGAGGGTCGCGCCTTCCCGCACTTCAACGAGGCGGACGAGGGCGTCGCCGTCGATGCGCTCGTGACCGACCGCGTGTGGCGGGCCATGGGCCTCGTCCCCGACAACACCCTGCACGACGTGCGCTGGGGCGAGGACTACGACGGGCAGTTCGTCTGGGTCTACGAGATCTCGGGGTCCGTCCCGGCATCCCACCTCGGCGGCTGGGACAAGGCCGAGGGCTGGCGTCAGGGGCACGTCTTCTTCCCGGCCGGCGGCGCGACGATCAACGGCGTCTCCCAGCCCGGCGAGGTCGTGCTTTCGCGCGTGTTCATCGCCGACGGCATCCTGCAGGCCGACATCTTCCGCGGCTCGGTCATCGAGCTTCCGGATGCCGAGACGCAGCGCCGCAAGGAGGCCACCAACCCCGAGTGGCCGATCGCGCACGTCGTGCTGCACGGGCAGACCCGCGACCAGTTCATGGCCCGCCACAAGGCCAATCACGCGCAGCTCGTGTACGCCCCGGATGCCGAGACGGCCGACAAGGCGCTCGTCGCGAAGGCGGCGATGTTCGCCGGCATGGGGATCAGGGTGAACCTGGTGGGCGACGTCGCGGTCTGAGGACCGCGCCGGACCTGACACGGAGCCCCCTGAGGCGTGTCCGGGTTGGTGCGGGTCGCGCCACGGTCAACCCGCATCAGCCCGGACATCATTGAGACGCGTGTCCGGGTTCGTGCGGTCGATGCGCCTTCGCACCCTCGCGAACCCGGACATCCCGCGGCGGGAGGCCGGCTTGCCGGCACGATCAACCGCAACGTCAGGGATGCCGCGGCAGCAGCCCGTCGACGAGAGCGTCGACGATGGCATCCGTCGACGTCCCGGGGTCGATGGATGACGTGAGCCGGTCGAGCAGGAGGCCGTCGATCGCATAGTGGAACAGGGCGATCTCGCGGGCGCCGCCTGGGAGGCCGGCGGCGTCGTTGAACGCGACGTCGGCGGCGAATCCGGTGCGCAGCCATGACGAGACGGTATCGGCGAGATCGGGACGGCGCGCCGACTCCAGCCGCAGCTCGAACAGTGCGAGCGTGACCTCGCGCTCGGTCGACAGGCGCCGCACGATGTCGCGCAGGTATTCGGCGAACAGTTCGCGACTCGGCTCCTGCGCGGCTCGGTGTTCGAGGTCCTCCGGCGTCGGCGCGAGGCGGGCGCCGATCCGTTCGAACAGCCCGGCGATCAGAGTCTCGCGGGTGCGGAAGTAGTTCGACGCGGTCCCGATCGGCACCCCGGCGCGCTCGTCGATCGCGCGATGCGTGAGACCGCGTGATCCTTCGGTGGCCAGGACGGCGATGCCGGCATCCGCCAACGCATTGCGACGTGCTTCGTTCTTCGCCATGGCAGCAGACTAGCGCAACCACTGCACCTGTTGTAGTCTCTAACCACTTCACCTGTCGTGATTGGAGCTCTTATGCGCGAACTGACCTACTACGTCGCCGTCACCCTCGACGGCTTCATCGCCGGCCCGAACGGGGAGTTCGACTTCTTCCTCGCGGAGGGCGATCACCGGGACGCCATCAACGCCCGGTTCAACCAGACGATCCCGACCCAGTTCAGCGAAGCCCTCGGCATCCCCACCAACGGCGAGCTGTTCGACACCGTCCTGATGGGCTGGAACACCTACGCGGTCGGGCTGCCGGCCATGCCGAGCCCGTATCGCCACCTGCGGCAGGTCGTCTTCACCAGCCGTGCCACCGATCCGACGGAGGGAGTCGAGTTCGTCGACGGCGACCCGGTCGCGACGGTGCGCGCGCTCAAGGCCGAGGACGGCAAGGGCATCTGGCTGTGCGGTGGGGGAGCGCTCGCCGCCGCACTGGCTGATGAGATCGACCGGCTCGTGCTGAAGATCAACCCCGTGCTGATCGGCGACGGCATTCCGCTGTTCGCAGGCCGCGGCTACGCGCCGAAAGCCCTCGAGCGCACGGCGACGACGGCGTTCGAATCCGGCGTGGTGCTCGCCGAGTACGCGCGCGCCTGACCGACTCGGACACGCCAGCGGGGCGGGAGGGTCGAAGCCCTCCCGCCCCGCTTTGCGCGCGCGGATTATTCGCGGGCGAACGCCGCCTGCGCCTCGAGTTCGAGGTCGAGGTACTGCTCCTCGCTCACGTCGATGCCGACGCCCAGCAGCTTGCCGTTCGTGAACGGGAACGGGTTCGTGTACTGCTCGCTGACCGCATCCGCGCTGTCGAAGCCGATGCACAGCCCGTCGCCGCACAGCGTGAACTTGCCGATCTGCGCGCGCATCGGACCCTCGGCGACGACCTGGTCGTCGACGTAGAGCTTCGCCGTGCCGATCGACTCGCCGTGCTCCCCGGCGCTCTCGCGAATGAACTCCACCCCGAGCGCGTGCGGGCCGGCGGTCAGGACCTCGGACGTGAACGTCTGCTCCGGCGGGATGCCGAGGAAGTTGTACACGTAATTGAGCCGGCCGTCCTTGATGAAGAGCGCATGTCCGCCGAACCGGGAGCCGTGCGCGAAGATCACGCCCTCGGTGCCCTCCTCGACCACCACATCGCCGATGATCTTGAAGGACCGGCCGCGGACGTTCACCGCCACAGACTCCGGCACCGCGGTGGTGCCGGGGTAGTAGATGTAACGGTTCCGCGGCGGCTCGGCCTGCGGGCGCTCGATGGTCAGCTGCTCGCGTGCGGGGCGGTCATCCAGCGGATAGACGTTGTTCTCCTTCGCCTCGATCTCGAAAGCCTGGATGAGCTCGGCGAGCTTGTCCGGATGCTCGGCCGCGAGGTTCGTCGACTCGGACCGGTCGACATCGACGTGGTAGAGCTCCCACTCGTCCTCGTCGAAACGGCCGTGGCCGGTCAGCGGTGCGTGGATCGTCGACGCCTTCCAGCCGTCCTTCCAGATGCCGCGCGTGCCGAGCATCGAGTAGTACTGCACGTGCTTCTCGGTGGGGGCGTCCGGTGCGGCGTCGAAGGACGACCTCATCGAGACGCCGGGCAGCGGGCGCTGCTCGACTCCGCGGAACACCTCGGGGAACTCGATGCCGATGACGTCGAGGATCGTCGAGACGACGTCGACGGAGTGGTGGTACTGGTGACGGACCTCGCCCTTGGCCTTGATCCCCGCCGGCCAGTGGATGATCATCGGGTCGCACGTGCCGCCCGAGAACTGCGAGTAGCGCTTGAACATCTTGAACGGCGTCGAGAACGCCGCAGCCCACCCGGTCGGGTAGTGGTTGTACGTCGCCTGCGATCCGAGGGACCCGATCTTGTCGAGGTTCTCCTTCAGGTCATCGGGGAACCCGTTGAAGAACTTGTTCTCGTTGACCGAGCCGTCGGGGCTGCCCTCGCCGGAGGCGCCGTTGTCGGCGCAGTAGAAGATGAGCGTGTTCTCGAGCTGACCCGACTCCTCGAGGTAGTCGACGACCCGACCGATCTGCGTGTCGGTGTATTCGCTGAACCCGGCGAAGACCTCGGCCATGCGGCTGAACAGCCGCTTCTCGTCATCCGACAGCGAATCCCATGGCTTGACGTAGTCGGCGGCGTTCGCCTGGTCCTCCGGCATCGGGTTGAGCTCGGTCAGTTCCGTGCCCTCTGGCAGGATGCCGCGCTCGACCATGCGCCCGAGGACCCACGTGCGGTAGGCGTCGTAGCCGTCGTCGAACAGGCCCTTGTACTTCGCGATGTACTCGTCGGGCGCCTGGTGCGGGGCGTGGTTCGCACCGGGGCAGTACCAGGTGAACCACGGCTTGGAGGGGTTCGAGGACTTCTGGTCGCGGATCATGCGGATGGCCTGATCGGCGAGGTCCTTGGAGAGGTGGTAGCCGTCTTCCGGCGTGTAGGGCGCTTCGATGAATCGGTTGTCCTCGACGAGGTCGGGGTACCACTGGTTGGTCTCGCCGCCGAGGAATCCGTAGAACCGGTCGAAGCCTATGGCGAGGGGCCACTGGGACTTGCTGCCGCCCGAGGAGATGTCCTCCTCCGGCACGTTGTGGTTCTTGCCGACCCAGAACGTCGAATAGCCGTTGTCCTGCAGAACCTGACCGATGGTCGCGCACTCGGCCGGGATGCGTCCCGAGTAGCCGGGGAAGCCGTTCGTGCCCTCCATGATGACGCCCATGCCGTTGGCGTGGTGGTTGCGTCCGGTGAGGAACGTCGAGCGCGTCGACGAGCAGATCGACGTCGTGTGCCACTGCGTGTACGTGAGGCCGTTCTCGGCCAGGCGGTCCAGCGTCGGCATGTTGATCCGGCCGCCGTACGGCGACCAGGACGCCATGCCGGTGTCGTCGTACAGGATCACGAGGATGTTGGGTGCGCCCTCCGGCGCCTTCGGCAACTCGAAGGGACTCCAGTCGGGCACCGAGTCCCGAACGTCGACCGCGATCTTGCCGCTGAATTCCTTGGCCATGACTTCCCTCCCGTCGGGAGCGCGGATGCCCCGCGCACGTACGCTCTGAACGCTACTCGCGGCGCGAAGACCGGGCCAGAGGTTCACCCGGAACGGGCTAGGAACAAATCGGAACCGCGCGGCCGTCGCGGCGCGCGGATACGGTGGGAGCGTGACGACACAAGATCAGGTCCTCCTCGACGGCGGAACGTTCCTCATGGGATCCGAAGAGTTCTACCCCGACGAGCGCCCGGTGCACGAGCGCACGGTCGCTCCGTTCCGCATCGACCGCTACGAGGTGACGAACGCGCAGTACGCCGCGTTCGTCGACGACACCGGCTACATCACGGTCGCCGAACGCGAGCTGGATCCCGCCAAGTTCCCAGGCGCCGACCCGGCTGATCTGGTTCCCGGCTCGATGGTGTTCACCCCGACAGCCGGACCCGTCGACCTGCGCAACTGGCGCAACTGGTGGCGGTGGCAGCCCGGGGCCTTCTGGCGCCGCCCGTTCGGGCCCGACTCGTCGATCGACGACCGCCTGCAGCATCCGGTCGTGCACATCGCCTTCGAGGATGCGAACGCCTACGCCGCCTGGGCAGGTCTCCGCCTGCCCACCGAGGCCGAGCACGAGTACGCCGCCCGCGGCGGGCTCGAGGGCCAGCGTTTCGCCTGGGGCGACGAGGCCTACCCTGAGGGCGTCGCGCAGGCCAACTCCTGGCTCGGGCACTTCCCGTACGACAACCAGGGCGTGGGGGACGCCGCGCCCGTCGGCTCTTACCCGGCGAACGGCTATGGCCTGTTCGACATGATCGGCAACGTGTGGGAGTGGACCAGCGACTACTACACCCCGCGGCACCTGCGGCTGTCGGACAAGCCGGTGGATGCCGGCAAGCGCGCGAACCTGCTCGCCGCCGCGAGCGCGGTGAGGGAGTTCCCCGAGATCCCCCGACGCGTGCTCAAGGGCGGCTCGCAGCTGTGCTCTCCGGAGTACTGCCTGCGCTTCCGGCCGGCGGCTCGGTCGCCTCAGGCCGAGGACACCGGGATGAGCCACATCGGCTTCCGCTGCGCGAGCGACGCCTGACACCTCCCTCGTTCGCCCCTCTCGTTCGTTGAGCGAGCTCCCTTTCCGTTCGTTGAGCGAGGACGACGGAGTCGACCGAGTCGAAACGCGGTGACGGCTGAACAGCAGCGACCGCGTTTCGTCTCGCTTCGCTCGCTCAACGAGCGAAGGAGGGGGAGACGAGCGAGGGGAGGGCGACGAGCGAACGGCCGGTGGGTCAGACCGGGAAGACCTGCGACCAATCGTCTCGGACGCTGATGACCGTGAGATCATCAGCCGCGAGCGCCTTCTCGGCGCCCTTGTCGTACGGCGCATCGCCGCGATCGCTGTCGTCGTCGTGGTGCACGAGCAGCGCGAGGCTGCGCGGACTGCCCTGGGCGAAGCGCAGCATCGGCAGGTCGCCGTTCGAGTTGCCGGCGGCGAGGATCGGCCGTCGACCGGTGCGCATCCAGATCCGGACCGGCTTCTCGGGGCCGACGTCGAAGTAGGCGGGCTTGGGTGCGTAGCGCACGACGTTCGCCTCCTCGTCGTAGGTGAGCCCGAGTCCGGTGCCGATCACGCGTTCGGCAGGGATGCCGTAGTTCGCGACGGTCATCGGACGCATGAAGTCGCGCTCGCCGCCCGAGACGATGTAGGTCGCGAACCCGTTCGCCTCGAGGTAGCGCACGAGCTCGACCATCGGCTGGTAGACGGTCAGCGCGTACGGGGTGCCGAGCGAGAGATGGCGGGCGTCACGGTAGAACTCCTCGACCGATGCGGCGTATTCGTCGACGCTCTGCCCGGCCGAGTTGCCCGCGACAGCGGCGATGAGCAAGCCCAGGTCGGCATCGTCCCCGGCGTAGTGCTTGTCGACGGCTGCACCCAACCACGCAAGGTCGCCCGAGACCGCCGCCTGGTAGGGCTGCTTCTCAGCCAGCGTCGGATCGGCCTCCGCGGCCCTCTTCCACTCGCCCAGCAGATAGTGCAGCTGGGTGACCATGGGCTTCTCGGTCCACAAGGTTCCGTCGTTGTCGAAGACCGCGACGCGTGCCTCCGGCGCGACGTAGTCCGCGCCGCCCTCGTCGGTCACGGCCGAGACGAAGTCGATGATCGCGGTGCGGGTGGCGGTGTCTCGCCACGAGGGCAGAGTGTCGGTCATGGAGTCCTCCTCGGATCTGGCTCCGACCCTATCGCCCCCCATCAGGCGGCAGGAGTGCGGATCGCACTCGAGGGGTGACGTGATCAGAGCAGTCCGGATATGCCCTTCTGCAACTGGATCGCTCCGATGACGAGCAGCAGAGCGGCGTTGAGAACATGTGTGTTTCCGGCGATCCACGTGCGCACGCGGTCGAGCAGCGGCTGCGCGTTCTCGCCACGCGCCAGCACGTAGAGCACCGGGAGCGCGATCGGCAGCGTGCCGACCACGATGAATCCCAGGGCGAACAGTACCTGCGCGGTGGCGTCGAGGCCGGACAGCGAGATATCGAGAGCGGCGATGATGGCGCACGACGCATCGACGGGGTTCAACACGAACAGCCCGATGCCGAGCAAGAACGTGCGCCCTGGTCGGAACCTCGACACGGCCTGAAGCCAACCGGGGAGCTGGGGCGATGCGGCGGCCACCTCCTGCGGCGTGGTCGCCTTGGACATCTGAATGATGTGTGCCCTGCCCTTGCGATACACCCACACGGCCGCCGCGAACAGGAAGACGCCGATGATGATGCGCAGCACCGGCACCCAGATCGGCGGCTCCGCAAGCGCGTGCACTTCGAACACATCGAACAGCCACAGGCACAGGGTCGTCAATCCCGCCAGGCCGATGATCCACCCCAGCAGGTAGGCGATGCCGTTCGACCGCGCGTGCTGTGAGAGCAGCACGGCGACGAGAGCCATGATGGCCAGTGGACTCAGCACGACGCCGAGGGCCACAGGGATCAGAGAGAACACCAGTTCGGTCATGGGGTGCCCTTTCGTTCATGCTGGGTGCGTGCTCACTCTGGCATCGGCGAACCCGTTTGGACAGGATCTGGAGAAACATCGTCGAATCGTTGTCCCCGCAACGCGTGTTGTGCCACGGTGGACGCGAAGCCGTCGGGCATGACGGCTGCTGAACGGGAAGGACGATCCCGTGAGCATGCGCATGCGAGTGCGCGGCTGCGGGACGCCCGGACCAGACCGGAGAGGTTGACCATGAGTACCGTCCATCGTTCTGCACTTCCGATTCCCGACCTCGCGTACACCGGAACGGTGACGTACGACGCGACCGATCCGGACACCCACTACCCGCCGATCACACCGGTCCGGCCACCCGAGGGCGCGCCGAACGTGCTCGTCGTCCTCATCGACGACACCGGGTTCGGCGCATCGAGCGCGTTCGGCGGCCCGGTTCAGACACCCACCTTCGAGCGGATCGCAGCCCAGGGGCTGAAGTACACGCGTTTCCACACGACCGCACTGTGCTCTCCGACGCGCGCGGCTCTGCTGTCAGGTCGCAACCACCACACGGTCGGCATGGGAGGCATCACCGAGATCGCCACCTCCGCGCCCGGCTACAGCTCGCTGCGACCCAACAACTGCGCCCCGCTCGCCGAGACGCTCAAGCTCAACGGCTACAGCACCTCGCAGTTCGGCAAGTGCCATGAGGTCCCCGTGTGGGAGTCGAGCCCCATGGGACCGTTCGACCACTGGCCGACCCCGGGCAACGGATTCGAGTACTTCTACGGCTTCATCGGCGGCGAGACCAACCAGTGGTACCCCGCCATCTACGAGAACACTTCGCCGGTCGAGCCGTGGGGAACGCCGGAAGAGGGCTACCACTTCATGGGCGACATGACCGACAAGGCGATCGGCTGGATGAAGCAGCGCAAGGCGCTCACGCCCGACAAGCCCTTCTTCACCTACTTCGCCCCCGGGGCGACGCACGCGCCCCATCACGTCCCGCAGGAGTGGGCCGACAAGTACAAGGGAAAGTTCGACCAGGGCTGGGATTCACTCCGCGAGGAGACGTTCGCCCGGCAGAAGGAGCTCGGCGTCATCGCCGCCGATGCAGTGCTCACCGAGCGCAGCCCCGGCATCCCGGCGTGGGACGAGATGAGCGCGGATCTGCGTCCCGTCCTCGCTCGCGAGATGGAGGTGTATGCGGGGTATCTCGAATACGCCGACCACCACGTGGGACGGCTCATCGACGCGCTCGAGGAGCTCGGCGAACTCGACAACACCCTCGTCTACGTCATCATCGGCGACAACGGTGCATCTGCCGAGGGGACGATGAAGGGCACGACCAACGAGGGCTTCGTCATCAACCACATGGACGCGATGGAGGATGACGCCTACATGATCGCCCACAAGGACGAACTGGGCACGCCGCAGTCGTACAACCACTACGCGATCGGTTGGGCGCACGCGATGGACACGCCCTACCAGTGGACCAAGCAGGTCGCCAGCCACTGGGGCGGCACTCGTAACGGCACGATCGTGTCCTGGCCGAACGGCATCGCGGCCCGAGGCGAGATCCGCAATCAGTTCGCGCACGTGATCGACGTCGCCCCGACGGTGCTCGAGGCGGCCGGCATCCCCGAGCCGTCCTCGGTGAACGGGGTGACGCAGCGCCCGTACGAGGGAACGGCGATGAACTACTCGTTCGAGGACGGCGGTGCCGATGAGCAGCACACCACTCAGTACTTCGAGATGCTCGGCAACCGGGCCATCTTCCACAAGGGCTGGGTCGCCTGCGCCAAGCACAAGGACCCGTGGCTGGGTTCGTCGCACGGACTCGACGACGATGTCTGGGAGCTCTACAACGTCGAGGAGGACTGGACGCAGTCGAACGACCTCGCCGCCGAGCACCCGGAGAAGCTCGCCGAGCTGCAGCGTCTGTTCCTGATCCAGGCCGCGCGCTTCAGCGTCCTGCCGATCGACATCCGCTCGGCGGAGCGCTTCAACTCCGAGATCGCCGGACGGCCGGAACTCGTGAAGGGCACGTCGCAGACGCTGTACACCGGGATGAAGCGGCTGAGCGAGAACTCCGTGATCAACCTGAAGAACAAGTCGTTCACGGTCACGGCGTCGATCACGGTTCCGGATGCCGGGGCGGAGGGCGTTCTGATCGCCCAGGGCGGCTCGTACGGAGGGTGGAGCTTCTATGCGCACGAGGGCGGCCTGCGGTTCGCCTACAACATCCTCGGCATCAAGACGGATGTCGTCGCAGGCGATGCGAAGCTGGAGGCCGGAACGCACGAGGTTCGTGCCCACTTCGCCTATGCCGGTGGTGGCGTCGGCAAGGGGGGCACGGTATCGCTCTACGACGGCGAGACTCTGGTCGCCGAGGGCGAGGTCGAACGGACTCTGCCGTTCATGTACTCGATGGACGAGACGGTCGACATCGGACAGGACGTCGCCTCACCGGTGTCGCCCGACTACGGCGTGCGCGACAACGAGTTCACGGGCGAGATCGGATGGGTGCGACTGGATGCCGGTGACGACGACCACTCGCACCACGCCGACCCCGACCATCTCATGACGATCGCGATGACCCGGCAGTAGCGCGCCGGCCACCGCGGCATCCGCTCGAGCGCCCGGCTCAGGCGGATGCCGCGGTCAAACCGTCCTCGACCGAGTCGTGAGCGCGCCCGTCGTGTTCCAGCTCCGCGTACCACGAGGTCCGTCGCGCGACCACCCGCGCGGTGTCCGGCAGCTTCGCCATGTGAAGTGCGATGCCGAGCTGGGACAGCTCGCGGTCGAGATCCTCAAGCGCATCGAGGATCGTGATCGTGACGATGTCGAGGCGCTCGACGTCCAGCACGACGGCGGTGACTGGCTCGGGCTGGGTCGTCGCGATGGCGACGATGGCGCGCTCGTTCTCAAGGGCGTTCGCCGTGTACAGCCCCCGCCCGAGGTGGATCCCGATCGCCGATCCGCGACGACCCACGACGTCGAGCTTGGGGATGTTGAGCTCACGCAGCACGAGGACGAGCGTCACGACCACCCCGACGGCCACGGCGGCTAGCAGCCCGACGGACAGGCCGATGAGCGCGACGACGAGGGCGATCCAGAAGTCACGGGGGCTGATGCGCGCCCACCGGACCAGTTCGGGGATGTTGATGAGCCCCGCGACCGCGACGAACACCATGGCGGCCAGGGTCGCCTGCGGCAGCAGGCTGAGCACCGGTCCGAGGAACAGCGATACGAGCACCGCGAGCGCCACTGTGACGAGTGTGGACACCTGGGTCTTGGCGCCGGCGCTCTGGTTGACGGCGCTCTGCGAGAACCCGCCCGCGGATGGCATCGTCGTGAAGAACGCGCCGACGACGTTCGCGGCGCCGGTCGCGAACAGCTCCTGGTTGCTGTCGACCTGCGGCTCCGTCGCCTTGCGGATGCCGCGCGCCACCGCCGCTGATTCCAGGAAGGCCATGACGGCGATCGCGAGGGCGCCGGGTACGAGGTCGGCAAGGTGGGCGAGATCCGGCAGCCGCAGCGTCGGGAACCCGGAGGGCACGGGATCGATGAGCGCGACGCCGGCCGAGGTCAGACCGGTGAACGCCGCGAGGAGGATTCCGCCGGCGACGACGATGAGCGTCCCCGGCACGCGGGGCGCGAACCTCTGCAGGACGACGAGCACGACGATCGACCCCACTGAGAGGGCGATCGTCGCTGCGTTCGCGCTACCGAAGGCGTCTCCGACTGCGAGGAGCGATCGGATGAACCCGTCACCGGACACGTCGCCCGTCTCGCCGAGGAGTTTGGGCAGCTGCCCGACCGCGACCGTCGCGCCGACGCCGATCTTGATGCCCAGCACGGTCGCCGCGCTGATGTTCTCCACCAGGGAGCCCAGCTTGAAGATGCGAGCGAGGAGAAGGAGGAGGCCGACCAGCAGGGTCAGCGTCACGAGCGAACCCAGTGCCTGATCCGGATCCTCCGCGCTGGCCGCGACACCCGCCGTGACGAGCGTCGTCGCCGTCAGCGTCGCGATCGTCGAGGTCGTCGAGACGCTCATCGCGCGACTTCCGCCGAGCAGCGCGTACACGAGCATCGGGATGATGCAGGTGTACAGGCCGATCTGCACGGGCAGGTTCGCGATGGTCGCGTACGCCATCGCCTGAGGGATCACGACGGCCCCGGCGGAGAGTCCGCCGACGACA
This sequence comes from Microbacterium sp. M, assembly GCF_045181065.1. Classification (GTDB taxonomy): domain Bacteria; phylum Actinomycetota; class Actinomycetes; order Actinomycetales; family Microbacteriaceae; genus Microbacterium. Next base: position 223,841 of record NZ_CP173721.1, read on the forward strand.
TCCGCGACCAGCCATTCCCGGCGGTAGCCGGAGAGCGTGGGCAGCAGCCAGCCCGGACGGTCCTGGTGCGAAGTCGTAGAGGTCACATGCGCGAATCTACCGGGCAGCACCGATCATGCGTCACACTTCAGGGGTGAACTCCCTTCTCCTCGCCAACCTCGGGTGGGTGGCCAGCGCGATCATCGTGCTCATCATCAACATCGCCGCGCTGATCATCATCCCGAAGGGGCGAAAGCCCACGGCGGCGATGTCCTGGCTGCTGCTGATCTTCCTGCTTCCGATCGCCGGCCTGGTGATCTTCCTGCTGATCGGCAACGTCAAGCTGCCGAAGAAGCGCCGCGCCGAGCAGGCGCAGATCGACGGCATCATCCGCGATCGCGTGGCCGCCGGGGACTTCGCAGTCGACTCGACCGAGTGGCCGACCTGGTTCACCCGGGTCACCGCGCAGAACACCGAGCTGACGAGCTTCCCGCCGGTCGGCGGCAACACCGCCGAGCTGATCGACGACTACGAGGCATCCATCATCGCGATGGCCGAGGCCATCGACACCGCCGAGACGTACGTGCACGTGGAGTTCTACATCGCCAGTTGGGACGAGACGACCAGGGTCTTCTTCACCGCCATGGAGAATGCGGTCGCGCGCGGCGTCACGGTGCGCCTGCTGGCCGACCACATCGCCTCGCGCAAGGTCGCCAAGGCCGACGAGACCTTCGCCGAGCTCGACCGCATCGGGGTGCTCTGGAACTGGATGCTTCCGGTGCAGCCTCTCAAGGGCAAGTACCAGCGCCCCGATCTGCGCAACCACCGCAAGCTCGTGGTCGTCGACGGACGCGTCGCGTTCGTGGGCTCGCAGAACCTCATCGACCGCTCCTACAATTCGCCGAAGAACATCAGCCGCGGCCTCAAGTGGCAGGAGCTCGTGGCGCGCGTCACGGGCCCGGCCGTCACAGAGATCGATGCGGTGTTCCTGTCCGACTGGCTGATCGAGACCGGCGATCAGCTCGACGAGATCGTCCCGGCATCCGAGGTCGAAGCATCCACCTCGCCCGATGCCCTGGTGTGCCAGCTCGTTCCGAGCGGACCGGGCTACGAGACCGAGAACAACCTGCGGCTGTTCCTCTCCCTCATCCACGGCGCCACCGAGCGCGTCATCATCACGAGCCCGTACTTCGTTCCCGATGAGGCGATGGTCTACGCGATCACGATCGCCCGCCAGCGCGGCCTGGAGGTGCAGCTGTTCGTCTCGGAGCTCGGCGACCAGGGCATGGTCTACCACGCGCAGCGCTCGTACTACGAGTCGCTGCTCGAGGCGGGCGTGCGGATCTTCCTGTACCCCGCGCCGTTCATCCTGCACTCCAAGCACTTCTCGATCGACGACGACATCGCCGTGATCGGCTCGAGCAACATGGACATCCGCTCGTTCACGCTGAACATGGAGATCTCGATGCTGGTGCGCGGCGCATCGTTCGTCGCGCAGATGCGCGAGGTCGAGCAGGCCTATCGGGATGCCGGCCGCGAACTGACGCTCGAGGAATGGCGTCGCGAGCCCGCGAAGTCCACGTTCCTGGACGGCGTCTTCCGCCTGACCTCAGCGCTGAACTGACACCTCGGCCGGTCAGGCGGGCGGGAGCCGCAGGACATCGCCCGACTCGCCCGTGGTCAGGTCGTCGGCGATGCGGATGCTGCGGGCGAGGTCGTCCAGCGCGGGAAGCAGCGTGCCGAACCGCTCGCGGTCGCTGCAGATCACGTTCAGTGTGACCAGGTGTGTGCCGGTGTCCCACGTATAGGTGGCGAACGGCGGGGAGTCCGGGGACGGCGGAATCGGCATCACGAGCTTTTCGCCGACGCCGAGAGGCGTCGCGAACGACTCCGTGTCGTCGTATTCGATCGGCATCATCGCGCGGGCGGTGCGCACCTGGGGGGTCAGCTCCTGCGTCGTCGCGAGGGCGACGACCAGGTCGGGGTCCGCCTTCCAGGTCCACGCGAGAACCCGGCCGTCCGCTTTGCGCATCGCGAGCGGCGCCGCCTGGCTCATCAGCCATGCACCGAAGCGCGAACCCGGTCGTGCAGTCGCACCGGCGGCCTGATTCGCCTGCCCCAGCAGCATCCGCAGGGCGGCCTTGCGGTGGCGGCGGCCCTTCCACCCGAACGATTCGGTGACGGGGATCCACAGTGCGGGGTCGGCGGATGCAGTCAGGCGCATGGCTCAACCGTAGGGGAGCGCGCTGGGATCCACGTGTGTGCGGAGGTTGTGCCGAGCTGACGATCGGAGCACGATGGGCGCCATGGCGACCCTGGCGGATGCACGGGAGATAGCGATGTCGCTGCCCGGTGTCGAGGAGCGCACCGGCGGACACACCGGTGCGCCGGAATGGCGTCTGCGCAGCGGTGCGATCGCGTGGGTGCGCGGACCGACGAAGTCCGATCTGCGCGTGTTGGACGAGCTCGACCGGTCCTGGCCGGACGGCGTGGTCCTCGGCATCCGTGTCGCCGATCTCCAGGAGAAGGAGGCTCTGCTGGCAGCGGAGCCGGACGTCCTGTTCACGATTGCGCACTTCGACGGGTTCCCAGGGCTGCTGGTGATGCTCGACGTGATCGACCGTGACCGGCTGGAGGAGCTGCTCTGCGACGCATGGCTGGTGCGGGCGCCGGCGCGGGAGCGGAAGGCCTGGCTGGCCGAACGCGGATGGGAGTGAGCGTCAGCCCTCGAGGAGGAACGGTCGCGCGGCGTCCAGGAAGGCGCGCGGGTCGTCGGCCCACAGCCGCACTCGCGTGACCTCGTGCACGCCGCCGCGCGGGGCGAGACCCGGCAGGCGGATCGGCGTCGGGCGCTCGAGTTCGATGAGGATGTTCGTCTCGTCCTGCATCCGCTCGGCGTACTCGGCGCTGTCGCTGACGCGCGGGCTCTTCGGCTCGTCGACGCGCTTCGAGATCTCGACGGATGCGATCGCGCTCCAGGAGATGGCGACGTCGATCTCCAGACCGTTGCGGATGCGGATGCCGGTGGGGCCGACCGTGTGCGGACGCTGGAGCATGGCGCACAGCAGCCCCAGCATCCAGGTCAGCCCCCAGATCCCGAGAATGAGCACGCCGATCCGCACGGCCGGCCACGGGTGCACGATGAGGTCGAGGATCGGGATCTCGATCGCCGAGAGCACGATGAAGACGATGAGCACCGTGAGGACCGGCCGGTGGTAGCCGATGCCGGTGCCGCCTGGCTCGATGGCCGGGCGACGGGCGATCGCGCGGCCGATGCTCGAGTACACCCACAGTTCGGCTTGCAGAGCGCGCTTCGCGAGCGAGGCGAATCGCCGGGCGGACGACGGGCGCGTGGCGACGTCCGTCATGATCGCCGCTCCGGAGACGCAGGTGCGGCGGATGCCTCGTCGACGAGTGCCGACAGCTTCGCGATCAGGGCATTCAGGCCGCGCTCGACGGGCGCCCGATCGGCTGGGGCGATCGCCGCCGTCAACGTGTCGTTGAGCTCGACGTGTTCGCGCTGCATCCGCGTCATCATCGCGGTCGCGGTCTCGGTGAGTTCGACGAGCACTGCACGACGGTCGGTCGGGTGCGGTGTGCGGCGCACATGGCCGGATGCCTCGAGCCCGTCGACGAGGCCCGTGATGTTTCGCGGGCTGACGCCGCAGGCGACCGCGAGCGACTGCTGTCTGGACGGCCCGTTGTGCGTGAGCACCCACAGCAGATGAACCCGCGCCGTGGTGAGGCCGGTGCCCTCGAACGCTCGTGCCATGTCGCGCTGGAAGAGATCGGCGATCTGCAGCAGGCGGTCGAGGATAAGCGGTTCCATAGTCATGATGCTACTGCATAGTTACATAACTTCACAATATTTGGTACGGCCGCCTCCGTGGCCGGCACAGAGCGCTCCGGTAGAGTGGCCTGCGCCTGACCAGGCTCCGCATCTCCTTGGCCGCCCGACCGTAAGGCAGCATCTCCGTGACTTCTTCTGACGATCCGATCGACTCGTCGAGCGCTCCTGTCTCCCGTCCTCTGAAGATCGTCATCGGCTGCGACACGTTCGCACCGGACATCAACGGAGCCGCGCGCTTCGCCGAGCGTCTCGCCGCCGGGCTCGTCCAGCGCGGACACGAGGTGCACGTCGTGGCGCCGAACCAGGCGTACCGCCGCGCCCGGCCGCACACCGAGGTCATCGAGGGCGAGCGGATGACACTGCACCGCCTGCCGTCCGTGCGCTGGCTGCCGCACGACTGGCTCCGCTTCGTCTGGCCGTGGCGCTCCCAGCACTACGCACGTCAGGTGCTGGATGCCGTGAACCCGGATGTCGTGCACATCCAGTCGCACATCATCATCGGACGCGGTCTCGCCCGCATCGCGAGTGAACGGGGCATCCCCGTGGTGGCGACGAACCACGTCATGGCCGAGAACATCCTCGACCATTCCGCGTTCCCCGACGCCATCAACCGGCCGATCATCACGTGGGCATGGGGGGATGCGGGTCGCACCCTGAACCTCGCCCGCGCCGTCACGACGCCGACGCGACGCGCTGCGGACTTCCTGGAGCGCACGATCGACATCCAGGGCGTGATCCCGGTGAGCTGCGGCATCGACCGCATTCAGTACACGCCCGTGGTCGCACCGCGCGAGAAGAACCGGATCATCTTCGTCGGCCGGCTCACCGCCGAGAAGCAGATCGAGGTCATCCTCCAGGCGATGACCAAGCTGGACCCGGCCCTCGACGTGCACTTCGACATCGTGGGCGGCGGCGACCAGCGCAAGCACCTCGAGCACCTCGCGACCCAGTTGGGGCTCGCGGAGCGCGTCGAATTCCACGGTCGCACCACCGACGAGGAGCTGCGTGCGCTGCTGTCGCGCGCGAGCCTGTTCGTGATCGCATCGATCGCCGAGCTGCAGTCGATCGCGACCATGGAGGCGATGGCCTCCGCACTTCCGGTCGTCGCGGCGGACGCCGTCGCGCTGCCGCATCTCGTGCACGACGGCGAGAACGGCTACCTGTTCGAGCCGGGCGATGCCGACGCGCTCGCGGATCGCCTCACGGCCGTGCTGACCGCCGACCCCGCGGAGTACGAGCGGATGCAGCGCGCATCGCTCGACGGCGTCATCGTGCACGACATCAACCGCACGCTGGACACGTTCGAGGCGCTGTACCGCAACGAGCCCCTGCCGGAGTAGGCGGCGGCCATGCACATCGTCCTGTTCGGCGATCAGCACCTCGACTCTCTCGGCGGGGCGCAGGTGTCGATGCGACTGCAACGGCGGTTCCTGGAGCACGCCGGGCACACGGTGACGGTGGTGGCGCCGCGGATGCACGTGGGTCGTTCGAGCGCCCCGAGCACGGCGAAGGGCGAGCCGGATCCGGCGTACCTCGACACCCCGTCGATCCCGATCACCGTGGACCGCGAGTACTCGATGACCTGGCCGGGCAAGCGGGTCGACCGGTTCCTGGATCGAGCGTTCGCGTCACGACCGCCCGTCGATCTCGTGCACGTGCAGGCGGACTTCTGGGGCGCGTTCATCGGGCACCGTTTCGCTCATCGTCACGGCATCCCCGTCGTGCACACCATGCACAACAGGGTGGATGTCGGCCTCGCGGCGGTGACGCCGCTGCACCGCCCCGTGCTCGCCGTGCTCAATGCATGGCGCCGCACGGCGATGCGGGGGATCGGCGATCGGGTGCCCGGCTGGGACGGCTGGGCGTATCTGCGAGGGATCGCCCAGGAGTCCGGTGCGGTCACCGCGCCGTCGGGGCATTTCGCGCGCCGCCTCGAGGAGCACGGGGTGCTCGACCGTGTGGACGTGGTCTGGAACGGCATCGACGACGACGTGCTCGACCGGACGCTCGCCGCTCGAGGCCCGCGGAAACCAGGGCGTCCGCGGTTCGTCTGGCTCGGACGGATGAGTCCCGAGAAGCGGCTGCTGCCCTTCCTCGAAGCGGTCGTCGCGTCGGGCGTGGATGCCGAGATCGAGGTCATCGGCGGCGGCGGGCAGCTGCGCGCCGCCGAGCGGATCTCGCGCGGGCACGACGGCATCCGGTTCGCCGGTCGGCTTCCGTACGCCGAGACTCTCGCCCGCATCGCCGCGGCGGATGCCGTGGTGCAGACGTCGATCGGCTTCGAGACGCAGGGCATGACGCCGTTCGAAGCGGCGGCACTGGGCACTCCGACCATCGTGAGCGACCCCGATATCGGGGCGGAACTGCGCGGCGGGCAGTGGCTCGTCCCCGGTTCCGACACCGGCGACCCGGAGCGCGTCGCCGCGCTGGCGGAGACGCTGCGGATCGCGGCATCCGATATCGCCGGAGGCACGGCACCGGTTCCGGATGCCGAGGTCGCCGAGTCGTTCCGGCAGTCGTCGCGCACTGCGGCGATGATCGCGGTGTACGAGCGGGTCCTCGCGGCGGGCTGACCCGGAGCTCGTCGCCCGCCTTGTTCGTCGAGCGGGCGTCCCCCTCCTCGTTCGTTGAGCGAGCCGGAGGCGAGTCGAAACGCGGTCGCTGTCGATCAGCGATCACCCCGTTTCGACTCGCTTCGCTCGCTCAACGAGCGAAAGGGAAGGTTACGCTTGCCCCGTGACCAGCCCCGCGCCTTCCCCCGAACGAATGCTCTCGCCGAGCCTGCGCGTGCTCCTGTCGCTGGCCGCGGCGGTGGTCGTCATCGCCGGCCTCTCGTTCGCGCTTGAGATCGTCGGCCCGATCGCGCTGGCCATCGTGATCGTCGTCATCTGCGAACCCCTCCGCCGTCCCCTCGAGCGCCGCGGCTGGCCGAACTGGGCCGGATCCGCGGCCGTGATCGCCGTCGCCTACGTCGTCCTCGGCATCATGGGGCTGCTGCTGTGGTTCGCGGGCAACCAGTTCGCGCACCTGGTCGTCGACCTTGCGGCGGACGGCGGGCTGTCTCGCCGCCTCGACGAGATGGTGGGCTGGCTCGAATCCCTCGGCCTCGCCGGCGAAGCGGCGGATGCCGCGGCATCCGCTCTGGATCCCGCGACGCTGCTGAGCCTGGTGTCCAGCATCGGCGGCACGGTGCTGGCCGTGGCGACCGCACTGTTCTTCGTCTTCGCCTACATCATCTTCATGGCCATCGATGCGGCGCGCTACCGCCAGGCAGGCGTCGTCTTCCATGCCACGCACGGCTCCGTGATCGCCCGGATCACGCACCTGAACAGCGGCATCCGTCGGTACTACATCGTCAACGCCTCGTTCGGCGCGATCGTCGCCATCATCGACGGACTGGCGCTGTGGGCGATGAACGTCCCCGGTGCCGTGGTGTGGGCGGTGCTGGCGTTCGTGACGAACTTCATCCCGAACATCGGGTTCATCCTCGGTGTCATCCCGCCGGCGATCCTGGCGTTCTTCGTCGGGGACTGGCCACTGCTGCTGGGTGTCCTCATCGTCTACAGCGTCGTGAACGTCGTGCTGCAGGTGCTGGTGCAGCCCAAGTTCGTCAGCGACGCGGTCGACCTCAGCCTGACGCTGAGCTTCTTCTCGGTCGTCTTCTGGACCTTCGTGATCGGTCCGCTCGGTGCGATCCTGTCGATCCCGCTGACGCTGCTCACCCGCACGCTGGTGCTCGAAGGCAACCCGGACGCGCTGCTGCTGCGCTGGGTCTCGGGCGACCATTCCGCCGTGCCGCCGGAACCGGAACCCGAACCGCAGCCGACGAGACGCCGACGGCGCTGGCCCTGGTCGCGGTGACCGGCGCGATTCAGAAGTAGCCGATGAACGCCCGGCCGAGTCCGTTGATGACGATGCTGCCGAGCGACCCGACGATGACGGCGATGCCGATGCCGACGGCGATGCCCGCCTGACCGTGCGGGGCGGCGGGTCGGCGGAGCCCGGCGATTCCGAAGCCGAGCGCGAGGCCGGCGACCGCGAGCACGATGAACGAGCCGAACCAGTTCGCGATCTCGATCATCGCGTAGCCGCTGCTGTAGTCGTAGCTGTAGATCAGCACGGTGTTGGCGAGCGTCGAGATCAACCCGAGACCGACGGCGATGAGCCCGAAGATGAAGCCGAGGCGACCGGGCGGGTTCGCGTTGCCGGCTCCGGTCGGAGACGCATACCCTGGCTGGGCCGAGTTCGTGTTGAGCTGATACCCCTGCGGCTGCGCGTGGTGACCTGCCGGTGCGCCGTAGACGGGCTGCGCGGCGAACGGTCCGGATGTCGGCTGCTGCGGCTGCGCGTAGGGCGGGACCTGTGGCTGCTGGGGGTCGCTCATGCCGCTGAGCATAGTCGCCTGGCAGGCGGTCAGCGATAGCTGGTGGTGGACTCGGCGCGCTGGAGCGCGTCGTCGTGACCTGCCACGCGGGACCAGTCGGTCGCGCGCTGGCCGTAGCCGTCGCGCCGCACGTCGACGATGACCCAGGCGACGCCCCAGACCGAGAGGGCGATGAGGAGGATGACGATGAACATGGCAGAAACGCTACGCTCGCGTTATTAGGGTCACGAGTGGCAGAATGGACACGGTTCGTCGGAAAACTGCCATGATGGTGGCAGTCGGAGAAGGAGTGCTCATGAAGACCGTGGCCTGCATCGTTCAGGACGGCTTCGCGCCGTTCGAGTTCGGCGTCGCGTGCGAAGCGTTCGGACTCGATCGGTCCGACGACGGCGTTCCCAACTTCGACTTCCGGGTGGTGGCGCCCCGACCTGGCGCGATCGCGTCCAAGCTCGGCTTCTCGCTCAACGTCGAGCACGACCTCGCCTTCGCCTACGAGGCCGACCTCGTCGTGGTCTGCCCGTTGCCGCGAGAGCGCTGGGGCGACATCGACCCGCTGATACTCGATGCCGTCCGATCCGCGCACGAGCGGGGCGCGTGGGTGCTCAGCGTGTGCAGCGGCTCGTTCATCCTCGCGGCATCCGGGATCCTGGACGGCAAGCGCGCGACGACGCACTGGATGTACGCCGATGCGATGGCCGAGATGTACCCGCAGATCGACGTCGACCCGGATGTGCTGTTCGTGCAGGACGATCGGATCATCACGAGCGCCGGCACGGCAGCCGGGCTGGATGCCTGCCTGCACCTGCTCCGTCAGGAGATCGGCGCCGAGCTCACGAACCGGGTCGCCAGACGGATGGTGGTCCCACCGCAGCGGGACGGCGGGCAGGCGCAGTTCATCGACCGTCCGCTGCCACTGGTGCAGAGCGACTCCCTCGCGCTCGTCACGGACTGGGCGATCGAGAATCTGCGCGAGGACCTCTCGGTCGAGCAGCTCGCGCACCGCGCGCACATGTCGCCGCGGACGTTCGCGCGCCGCTTCAAGGCCGAGCACGGCGCGACGCCGGCTGCCTGGCTCGCGCGCCAGCGCATCATCCACGCGCAGCGGATGCTGGAGCGCACCGACCTCGGACTCGACCGGATCGCGGCGGAGTGCGGGTTCGGGTCCGCCGCCGTGCTGCGGCAGAACTTCGCCCGCGTGCTCGGAACGACCCCGACGGCCTATCGCGCGACGTTCTCCTGCACGCGGGGCGAGTCTGCCGCCTGACGGAGGGCGCGCTGCAGCGAACGCGGTTCGGGATAGCGCTTACCGGACTTAATCCATAGAGTGGACTTTATGGATTCCACCACCGATGTCGATGCCGACGTTCTGGTTCTCGGAGGCGGCCCTGCCGGTGTGAGCGCTGCGGTTCAGGCGGCGCGTGCCGGAGCGCGCACGCTTCTGATCGAGAAGAACGGGATGCTGGGTGGCACGACCACCACCGCTGGCATCAACTTCCCCGGGCTGTTCCATGCGTGGGGCGAGCAGGTGATCTCCGGCATCGGCTGGGAGATGGTGCGCGCCGCGATGGAGCTCGAGGGCGCGCCGCTGCCGGATTTCGCGCGCACCGATCTGCCGCACTGGCAACTGCAGATCCGCGTCAACGCCCCGCTGTACTCCGCGATCCAGAGCGAGACGGTCGCGACATCGGGTGTCGAGCTTCACCTGCACACCATGCTCGCCGAACTGTCGTGGCGGGACGGCGGCTGGGATGTGACGCTCGCGGGCAAGGAGGGGCTGCGACGGATACGGGTCGCGCGGGTGGTGGACTGCTCCGGCGATGCGGATGCTGTGGGCCTGGCGGGCCTCGAACGGCATCGCAACGCGGCCACGCAGCCGGGCACGATGGCGATCCTGCTGGCTGGGTACGACGCTGAGACGCTGGACTACGACCTGCTGAACACGGAGTTCGACCGCGCCCTCGAGGAGGGGCGCATCCTCCCCAGCGACTTCGGCGCGCACGGCCGGGTGCTGGAGCCGTTCCTGCGCAAGCGCGGCGACAACGCGATCCACCTCGTCGGCATCGATGGCTCGTCGTCGGTCGGTCGGACGACTGCCGAGACCGCCGGTCGCGCGGCGCTGCTGCGGATCTTCCGTTTCCTGAAGCCGCTGCCGGGTTTCGAGCATCTGACCGTGGCGTACGGGGCGACTGAGGTCGGGGTGCGCGAGACGTGCACGATCGACGGCATCCGACACCTCACCGGAGCCGAGTATCTCAGTGGCGAGGTATGGGACGACGCGGTGTGCTTCAGCTACTACCCGATCGACATCCACCGCCCTGACGGCAACGGCATCGCCAAGACGTACCTGGATGCGGGGAAGGTCGCGACGATCCCACTGGCCGCCATGATTCCCGCCGGCAATCGCAACATGGTCGTCGCGGGGCGCTGCATCGCCGGCGACCAGGAGGCGAACTCCGCGTACCGGGTGCAGGCGACCGCGATGGCGACGGGTCAGGCCGCCGGGGCCGTGGCGGCACTCGCGGCCGCACGGGGGGTCGCGATCGATGAAGTGCCGCTGGATGAATTGCGCGCACTGCTGCGCGAGCACGGCGCGATCGTTCCGGTCGCCTGACCGGAAGCAACTCCGATACTTTTCCGAAACTCTTGCTTCTCGGTATCCCGCGGCTCTATCTTTTGTTGCGAACGCAAACATACGCGTCGCACGAGCGGCGCGTACGACGATGATGTCAGGAGAACTCCATGCGCCGATCGATCCGATCGTTTCTGGTGGCCACGGCCACTGCAGCCCTGGTGCTGCCGCTGTGCGGCGTGACTGCCGCGAACGCCACGCCCCCTGGTTTCAGCAATGCCGACAAGCACGCCCTGCGCAACCAGGCACCGGCCGACCTCGCCATCGGCAGCGCGGTGTGGGGTCGACAGCACCTCATGGACTACGACCGCAAGGCCCCAACCGAGTACCAGAGGGTGCTCGGTGCGCAGTTCTCGTCGCTCACGCCCGAGAACGACATGAAGTGGGATGCCCTGCGTCCGTCCGCCGACGAGTACGACTTCGAGTCGGCCGACGCGCTGGTCGCCTACGCCGAGGCGAACCATCAGGAGGTCCGCGGGCACACGCTGCTCTGGCACAGCCAGAACCCGGCCTGGGTGACCGAAGCGAGCAAGACGTGGACCTGTGACGACGCGCGCACGGTGCTCGAGGATCACATCCGCACCGTGGTCGGACACTTCAAGGGCAAGATCTACGAGTGGGACGTCGCGAACGAGATCTTCCAGGACACCTGGGACAACGGCGGCGTGAAGCTGCGCACCGAGGCGAACCCGTTTCTCAAGGCGTGCGCCGACGATCCTGTCGGGCTGCTGGCCGACGCGTTCCAGTGGGCGCACGAGGCAGACCCCGACGCGGTCCTGTTCCTCAACGACTACAACGCCGAGGGCATCAACGAGAAGACGGACGCCTACTACGCGCTGTCGCAGGAGCTGCTGGAGCGGGGCGCGCCGCTGGGCGGCTTCGGCGCGCAGGCGCACCTGAGCCTGCAGTACGGCTTCGACACGTCGCTGCAGGCGAACTTCGAGCGCTTCGCGGACCTGGGTCTCAAGGTCGCCATCACCGAGGCCGACGTGCGCATTCCGCTCCTGGAAGGCGAGACCGGCCCGACGCCGGAGCAGGTCGCGACGCAGAGCGATCGCTACGATGCGCTGCTCGAGGCCTGTCTGAACGTGGGGGCCTGCTCGTCGTTCACGGTCTGGGGCTTTCCCGACGCGAACTCGTGGGTTCCGGACGTCTTCCCCGGTGAGGGCTGGGCGACCCCGTTCGAGGACGACTTCACACCGAAGCCCGCGTTCGACGCCATGCTCGAGTCCCTCACGGACGCGACGCCGGGGACCTCTCCGCGCCGCTGATCCCGGTTCGAATCGCTCGATCGACCCTGATCCGGGAGGTTCACGGGTCGATCGAGCGATTCGAGCTCACTCCGCCTTCCAGCGACCGGGGCGCGGGAGCGCCTCGTCGTGCACCTCGACCCCGGCATCCGACACGGTGGCCGTGCAGAACAACAGGGATTGCGTCGGATAGCCATGCGGCCGGTTGTCGCGGATGATCGCCCGATCGTCCTCCGCCGGAAGCTCGGCCGTCTCGGCGAGCAGGGTCACCCAGGCATCCGAATCCGTCGCGCGGAACCGCGGCAGCCAGGCGGCGATGCGCGGCGTACCAGGGTCGTCGAGATCGTCGTGCGCGATCATGTGGACGCCGGGGTCGATCGGCGTCTCGCGCAGGGCGATGCCATCCCAGGAGATCACGCGCGCGGCGTCCGGCGTCGCCTCGAGCAGATTGAAGCCGTGCATGCGCGGGATGCCGGCCGGCGAGCGGCCCATCACCGATTCCAGCGCGAGCGAGCCGCGGGAGGCGGCGTCGGGAAGGTCGAGCACGTCGGCGCGATTGAGCAGCACGGCGAGACGGTGCTCCGCCGGATTCACGGCGAGCCACGCCCCGCCCGCACGGCGATCGCGGATGCCGACGACGCCCGGATAGTCAGAGGGCCACCAGGCGCCGATGTGATCCCAGGCGCGTTCGGGGTCCTCATCGCGCACGGCCAGGAGGCGTGAGCTTCCGGCATCCGCCACGTCGATCACCACGGTGCACACGTTCGTCAGCCTAGCCGCGGTGGGAGAATCGACCCATGAACATCGTGGTCGGCGTGACGGGCGGCATCGCCGCGTACAAGGCAGTGCACCTGGTGCGACTGCTGATCAAGGCGGGGCACGATGCGACGGTGATCCCCACAGAGGATGCGCTGCGCTTCGTCGGGATGCCGACGTGGGAGGCGATCAGCCGCAACCCGGTCACCACCAGCGTCCACGAGGACGTCGCCCGCGTCCGTCACGTCGCGCTCGGCCAGGCGGCGGACCTCGTCGTCGTGGCGCCCGCCACGGCGAACACGATCGCGAAGATGGCCGCCGGCCTCGCCGACGACCTGCTCGGCACGACACTGCTCGCGACGACCGCTCCGGTCGTGATCGCCCCGGCGATGCACACCGAGATGTGGCGGCATCCGGCCACGCAGGCGAACATCGAGACGCTGCGTGCGCGGGGCGTGACGATCGTCGGCCCCGGTGACGGCGAGCTGACCGGGGGAGACTCCGGCCCCGGTCGGATGCTGGAACCGGAGGCGATCTTCGACGCGGCGCTCGCGGCTGTCCGTCCGCAGGACCTCGCCGGGGTCCGAATCATCGTCTCGACGGGCGGAACGCGCGAACCGCTCGACCCGGTGCGCTTCCTCGGCAATCGCTCCAGCGGCAGGCAGGGCGCGGCGCTCGCCGTCTCGGCCGCCGACCGCGGTGCCGACGTCGTCCTGGTCGCCGCGAACGTCTCCGCCGACGTGCTGGCGGATGCCGTGCGCGCCGGCATCCGGATCGAGAACGTCGCGACCGCAGCCGACCTCGGAGCCGCGATGCGGCACGAAGCCGAGAGTGCAGACGTCCTCGTGATGGCGGCGGCTGTCGCGGACTACCGGCCGGCCGAGACGGCCGAGCGCAAGCTCACCAAGGAGGCGGGCACCCTCACGCGCATCGACCTGGTCGAGAACGAGGACATCGTCGCCGGGCTCGCCGCCGGTCGACGCCAGGAGCAGTTCGTGGTGGCATTCGCCGCCGAGACGTCGCAGAACGAACAGGAGATGCTCGACCGCGCTCGCCGCAAACGCGAGCGCAAGGGCGTCGACCTGCTCGTGGTGAACGAGGTCGGCTGGGAGCAGGGCTTCGAAGCGGCGGACAACACGGTGCAGATCGTCTCCGCCGACGGCGTCGTCGGTGCGGCATCCGGAACCAAGCTCCGGGTCGCGGATGCCGTGTGGGATGCCGTGGTCGCCGCCCGCTGACACTGGTCGTCAGAACGCGTCGCGCCGATCTTCCGGTATACCGTGCCCTTCCGGCAGAATCGCAGCATGACCGAGAAGACCAGGCAGCGCAGGGACGTCTTCGACGTCATCGCCGTGTTCGTGCTGTCGATCACCGCCGTCCTCACTGCCTGGTGCGGCTTCGAGTCCTCCAAGTGGGGCGGCGACATGTCCATCGCGTTCAGCGAGGCATCCGGTGCACGCATCAATTCGGGCGTCGCCGACGGCACCGCTCGCGATGCGCGCCAGTACGACCTGACGATCTGGACCGAGTGGGTGCTCGCGGATCGGGCGCAGGATGCCGAGCTGACGGCGTACATCGAGGAGCGGTTCAGCCCGGAGTTCGCCGTCGCCTTCGAGGCATGGGAGGACGGCGGGCGGACCGAACGCGGGCCGTTCGTGATGGAGGAGTACGTGCCGCCGGGGAGCGAGGAGGCGGCCGCGCTTTCCGAGCGTGCCGACACCCGGTTCGCCGATGCGCTGGAGAGCAACCAGCGCGGCGACAACTACACGCTGCTGACGGTGCTGTTCGCCCTCGTGCTGTTCCTCACCGCGATGTCCCAGCGCGATCTCGTGATGTGGGTGCGGTGGGTGCTGCTCGGCCTCGCGGTCGTCGTCGGAGTGACGGGCGCGATCATCATGTTGACGTTCCCGATCCTGATCTGACCGTCGCTGGCCGGTCCGGCGTGACCCTGCTAAACTTGAGTCATCACCACTCAACTTTTATGAAGGAGTCTCCGCAGGAGGAAAGATGACCAACCCGGCACAGGAAGACCAGCAGTCCGCTCTCGAGCAGTTCGGGATCAATCTCACCGACCGCGCCCGGCAGGGCAAGCTCGACCCGGTGATCGGACGCGACAGCGAGATCCGTCGTGTCAGCCAGGTGCTCACCCGCCGCACCAAGAACAACCCGGTGCTCATCGGCGAGCCGGGCGTCGGCAAGACCGCCGTCGTCGAGGGTCTCGCGCAGCGCATCGTCGCGGGTGACGTGGCGGAGTCGCTCAAGGACAAGGAACTGGTCACCCTCGACATCTCGGCCCTCGTGGCCGGTGCCATGTACCGCGGGCAGTTCGAGGAGCGGCTGAAGCAGGTCCTCAAGGAGATCACCGAATCCGACGGCAAGGTCATCACCTTCATCGACGAACTACACGTGCTCATGGGCGCCGGCGGCGGGGAGGGGTCCGTCGCGGCATCCAACATGCTCAAGCCCATGCTCGCCCGTGGCGAGCTGCGCATGATCGGCGCGACGACGCTGAACGAGTACCGCGAGTTCATCGAGAAGGATGCCGCGCTCGAGCGCCGCTTCCAGCAGGTGTACGTCGGCGAGCCGACGGTCGAGGACACCATCGCGATCCTTCGGGGACTCAAAGGTCGGTACGAGGCGCACCACGGGGTCACGATCTCCGACAGCGCTCTCGTGGCCGCCGCCGCCCTGTCGAACCGGTACCTGCCCAGCCGGCAGCTGCCGGACAAGGCGATCGACCTCGTCGACGAGTCGATGTCGCGACTCAAGATGGAGATCGATTCCTCGCCGGTCGAGATCGACCAGCTCAAGCGCCAGGTCGACCGGCTCAAGCTCGAGGAGCTCGCCCTGAAGAAGGAGAAGGATGCCGCGTCGAAGGAGCGGCTGAGCACCCTGCGCGAGCATCTGGTGGAGCTCGAGCGGGAACTCGCCGTCCTCGAAGAACGCTGGGCACGCGAGCGGCAGAGCCTGAACCGCGTCGGCGATCTGAAGAAGCAGCTCGACGACGCGATCACGCAGCGCGACCTCGCCATGCGCAACGCCGACTACACGAAGGCGTCCAAGCTCGAGTACGAGACGATCAAGCGCCTGGAGCGCGACATCGCCGAGGCGGAGCAGGCCGAGGCGACCGCCTCGACCGAGCCGCGCATGGTCAACGAGCAGGTCACCGAGGAGGACATCGCGGCCGTGATCGCGGCATGGACCGGCATCCCCGTCGGTCGCCTTCTGCAGGGCGAAAGCGAGAAGCTGCTCCATCTCGAGTCCGAACTCGGCAAGCGGCTGATCGGCCAGAAGGATGCCGTGAAGGCGGTGTCGGATGCCGTCCGGCGCTCGCGCGCTGGCATCAGCGACCCCGGCCGCCCGACCG
The DNA here is from genome assembly GCF_045181065.1 of Microbacterium sp. M. GTDB lineage: Bacteria > Actinomycetota > Actinomycetes > Actinomycetales > Microbacteriaceae > Microbacterium. The sequence goes on from NZ_CP173721.1 coordinate 240,056, forward strand.
GATCCTTCCTGTTCCTCGGGCCGACCGGTGTCGGCAAGACCGAGCTGGCGAAGGCGCTCGCCGAGTTCCTGTTCGACGACGAGCGCGCCATGGTGCGCATCGACATGTCGGAGTACGGCGAGAAGCACTCGGTGTCGCGCCTCGTCGGCGCCCCTCCGGGGTACATCGGATACGAGCAGGGTGGGCAGCTCACCGAGGCCGTCCGTCGCCGTCCGTACAGCGTCGTCCTGCTCGACGAGGTCGAGAAGGCGCACCCGGAGGTGTTCGACATCCTCCTGCAGGTGCTCGACGACGGCCGGCTGACCGATGGGCAGGGTCGGACGGTCGACTTCACCAACGTCATCCTGGTGCTGACCTCGAACATCGGCTCGCCCATCCTGATCGACCCCACGATGTCGACCGAGGTGAAGCGGGAGCAGGTCATGGCCCTCGTGCGGCAGGCGTTCCGGCCGGAGTTCCTCAACCGGCTCGACGACATCGTCATGTTCCAGGCGCTCACCGAGGACGACCTCGCGCAGATCGTGGAGCTCGCGGTCGACCAGCTGCAGGCGCGTCTGCACGAGCGCCGGCTGAGCCTCGCGGTGACGCCTGGTGCCCGGTCGTGGCTGGCCGAGCGCGGCTACGACCCGCTGTTCGGTGCGCGGCCGCTGCGTCGGCTCATCCAGTCCGAGGTGCAGAACAAGCTGGCGACGGCTCTGCTGTCCGGCGGGGTGCGCGACGGCGACACTGTGCGCGTGGATGTCGCGGCCGACGGCTCTGGGCTCGTGCTGACCAGTCAGTCCTGAGCAGGTCCCGAGCGGCGCGCCTCACTCAGCAATCGCGCGAGGCGCGCTGCCATGGCATCCGGGTCCCAGGAGTGCTCGGAGCCGAGCAACTGCTCGCCCGACCCGTGCGCCGCCGCCCCGGCGATCTCTTCGGCAGTGTCCCGCATCCCGGGGAACGTCTCGGTGCCGGTGAGTGCGAGCACCGGAACAGAGACGCTCACGAGAGATTCGCGGTACCCGCGCTCCTCCACGAAGGCGAGCGCCTCGCCATCCGGCACCCAGCTGAGCACGAGATCCGGATAGGCGGGTGATGCCTTGAGCTGCTCCAGCCATTCCGGTGGCATCCCCGCCATGTATCCGGCAACGGCTTCTTCGAGCGCGCCCGCATCGATCGACTCTCGTATCGCCTGCCACCACGCGGGAGCGCCCTCGGGGAAGAGGCCAAGGGGTGCCTCCCAGAGCGCGAGACCGACGAGATCCGGTATGCGAGGGGCGGCGAGCATCGCGATCGCGCAACCAGACGAGTGCCCGACGAGCACGACAGGTGATTGCGTCGCTGCGGCGAGTTCGACGATCGCGTCGATCTGAGCGTCGAGGGTGATCGTGCCGGCGGAGACGCTCTCGCCGCGCCCGAGACGGTCGGCGAACAGCGAGCGGAATCCGGATGCCGCCAGCCGCTCGGCCGTGGCGTGCGTCGTCGGATCCTCCGCTCGGGTGGGCCCGGCTCCCGTGACGAAGATCACGGCGGGTGCGCCGACAGGGCCGCGATCGTCATACACGATGCGATCGCCGCGGGAGGTCGTCAACATGCTCACGAGGCCACCTCGATTCGCACCGACACGCGGTCGCCCGCGGCTTTTCCGAGCGCCTTGCGCGTGGCGGCCTTCACAGGGCCGAAGTGGAACCCGCGCCCGGACGGCAGGAGGGTGATCGCGACCGGTACATCGTCGAGCGTGCCGATCACGCGTACGGGGTTGCCCGTGCCGAACACTTCGGCGGATCCCCGAGCTTCGAACACGGTCCACCCGGTCGCTTCGCCCGGATGGACGAGCTCTGCTTCGAACTGCATGGCTGCTGCGGTCATCATTCGTTCCTTTCAAGACTGGTGAGTATGATTTCTCTAAACTAGACTCCGGAGTATGAAGATGTCAAGAGATGCGCGGCCACTGCGGCCGAGTTCTGTCGCCAAGCGCGAGGCGATCCTGGACGCGGCGCAGGCGGCCTTCCTCGCGAACGGTTACGAGTCCGTGACCATGGACGCCATCTCGCGCGACTCCGGTGTCGCGAAGCAGACGCTCTACGGGCACTTCGGCAGCAAGGAGGCGCTCTTCCTCGAGCTCGTCCGCTCGCAGACGCGCGCGGCCAGCGAACGAGTCCTCAGCGAGCCGCCGCCGATCGCTCCCGATGACGACGCCCGTTCGGCTCTCGGTCGTGTGCTCAGGGATCAGCTCGATACGGTCCTCGCGCCGAACCTGCTCGCCCTCCGCCGGCTGGTCATCGGCCTGCTGCCGCAGTTCCCCGATCTCGCGCGCGAACTCTACGAGCACGGGGCGCAGCGAGCGATCCGATCTCTCGCCGAACTCATCGGCCGGCTCGACGACGCCGGACTGCTCACCGTGCCGGATGCTGAGCGGGCTGCGACCCAGCTGAACTGGCTCGTGATGGGGGAGCCCGTCAACCGGGCGATGCTCCTCGGAGACGACGCGGCGCGGAGCGGGTTGGACACCGCCGCGCACGTGGACGAAGCGCTGGACGTCTTCCTCGCCGCCTACGGGCGCTGACACTCCGGCGCGCCGAGTTCGACCGGGTACGGATGTCGGGACTTTTCCCGGATGTCGGGGCGACACGCCGCATGATCGTCAGGCATCCGGGCTTTCTCCCGACATGTGTCCCCTGCGGGCCACATCACCGCCCCGCGAACCGCGGCTTCCGCTTCTGCTGGAACGCGGCGAACCCCTCCCGGTAATCCGCGGTGTCGCACAGTTCGGCCTGCGCGACGTTCTCGAGCACAACCGCATCCCACAGCGACAGCCGTTCGTCACGGATGCGGGCGATCAGACGCTTCGACGCGAGGAACGCGGCGGTGGCTCCTGAGGCCGCGCGCACCGCGGCATCCATCGTCGCCTGCCGCACCTCGTCGGCGGGCAGCACTCGCGAGAAGAGACCGGACTGCACCGCCTCCGACCCCGTCATGAGACGCCCGGTGTAGATCAGGTCGAGCGTCTTGTGCGGGCCGAGCCGGTCGAGGAACAGGGCGTGGCCGCCGGAGTCGAGCGTAGCGCCCAGCGCGGCGAACGGCGAGCCGATCTTCGCGGTGTCGGCGACGTACACGACGTCCGTCGCGATGAGCAGCCCGAGTCCGACGCCCAGGCACGCGCCGTGCGCGGCAGCGAACGTCGGGGCGGGGAACGCCGCCATCCGCTGCAGCAACGGGGTGACCAGCCCGCCGAGATAGCCGATCACATCGTCGGTGGCAGGGTCGACGCCGGAGATGTCGCGGCCGGCGCAGAACCCTGCTCCCTCGCCGTGCAGCACGAGCGCTCGGACTCCGGCATCCTCGGCCCGGTCGTACGCATCGCCCAGCGCGAGCAGCGCGTCGGGGTCGAGTGCGTTGCGCTTGGCCGGTGCGTTCAGCACCACGTGGGCGACATCGCCGTCGATGGTCAGCTCGATCATGGGAGGCTCCTCACGCGTCGTAGTCGACGACCACGCGGGGCGTCGTCGGGTGGGACTGGCAGGTCAGCACGTAGCCGCGTTCGAGCTCGTCCGGCTCGAGCGCGAAGTTCTGCGTCATGCGGACGTCGCCCTCGACCAGGCGCGCGCGGCACGTGCCGCACACCCCGCCGGCGCACGCGAACGGCACATCGCCCCGCACGCGCAGCGCGGCATCCAGCAGCGGTTCGTCCGCGGCGACCGGCGACTCGACGGTCGACGACAGCCCGTCCAGGGTGAACTCCAACCGGTAGGTCTCGTCCTCAGGGCGGACCGCGACCGGGCGCCCGCGGTCGGAGCGCGGCTCGTCGGCGTCGGTCGTGAACAGTTCGAACCGGATCTGCTCGTCGGGGATGCCTCGGGCCGCGAGCCTCTCGCGGCACAGCGCCACGAGGTCGAACGGTCCGCACAGGAACCATTCGGTCACGCTGGCCGGCTCGACGAGTCCGTCGAGGATCGCGTCGAGCTTCTCGGCGTCGATCCGCCCTGACAGCAGCGGCGCGGCACGTTGTTCGCGGGACAGCACATGATGGAGGGCGAGGCGGGCCGGATAGCGGTCCTTCAGATCGGCGAGGTCTTCGAGGAACATCACGTCGCGCGTCGCACGGTTCGTGTAGATCAGCGAGAAGCGCGCGGTCGGCGACGCAGCCAGTACCGAGGAGGCGAGCGCCATCATCGGCGTGATCCCGGAGCCGGCGGCGATCCCGACCAGGTGCGCGCCGTCGAGATCCGGCATGTTCGACGTGAAGCGGCCTTCCGGACTCATCACCTCGATTCGGATGCCGGGGTGCAGGTTCTCGTGCGCCCACACGGAGAACAGTCCGCCGAGATCGCGCTTGATGCCGACCGAGATGGTTCCGCCCTCCGGTGCTGCGACGTCCGGCGCCCGGCAGATCGAGTAGCTGCGCCGCACCTCGCGACCGTCGACGTGCGCGCGCAGCGCGACGTACTGCCCCGGCAGATACTGGTACTCCTCACGCAGCTTCTCCGGAACCGCGAACGTCACCTCGATGCTGTCGGCGGTGAGGTGACGCACCTCGATCACCTCGAGCTCGTGGAACCGCGCCCGCTTGCGCGTCGTGGTGCTCATAGCGGCTTGAAATGATCGAAGGGCTCGAGGCAGGCGCGGCACTCGTAGAGCGCCTTGCATGCTGTGGACCCGAAACGGGTGAGTTCGCGCGTGTCCAACGATCCGCACTGCGGGCAGCGCACGCTCAGCGGCACCGAGACGGGACCGGCCGGCTGCGTGCCGGTCGGCGGCGCGATGCCGTATTCGAGCAGCTTCTGCGTGCCCGCATCGGTCATCCAGTCGGTCGTCCAGGCCGGCGCGAGCACGGTGCGGACGGCGACATCCGCGAACCCGGCATCCGCCAGTGCGCGGATGACATCGTCGCGGATGGCTTCGACCGCCGGACATCCGCTGTAGGTCGGCGTGATCGTCACGACCACGCGTCCGTCGTGGACCGTGACGTCCCGCAGGATGCCGAGGTCCGCGATCGTGAGCACGGGAATCTCGGGGTCGGCGACGGATGCTGCGACGGTCCACGCCTCTCGTTCCGATCGTCCCCCTCGCTCGTTGACCGGGGCCGTCCCTCCTCGCTCGTTGAGCGAGGAGGGCGGAGCCGACCGAGTCGAAGTGTCGCTCGACGAGCGGTTCATCGTCACCATGTCGCCCCCGGATGCTGCCGGGCGAGCACCTGCATCTCGGCGAGGATCCGCCCGAGTTCGGGGAAATGGATGCCACGGCGACCGCCGCCGGCGGCCGCCGGCCCGGACGGCGTCTCGAGACCGGCTTCGGCGAACACCGCGCCGATGCGCGCGTCGAACCCGTCGCGGAGCGTGGAGGGACGCACCGCGACGGTGTCGAGGTCGTTGACGAGTGGCTCGTCGCGGAACAGCTCGTCGGCATACGGCCAGACATCGGCGAGACCGCGGATCATCCGGCGTCGGGATTCGTCGGTGCCGCCCGCGAGCCGGAGCGTCCATTGCTCGGCGTGGTCGCGGTGGTACTCGACCTCCTTGACGGCCTTCGCGGCGACGGCCGCGAGCGTCGGATCCTTCGATCGCTCCAGCGCCGAGTACAGCTCGAACAGGTAGGTCGACGCGATGAGCTGGCGGGCGATCGTGCGGGCGAAGTCGCCGTTCGGCTGCTCGAACAGCCAGGCCGACCGGAAGTCGGGCTCATCGCGGAAGTACGCCAGGTCGTCCTCGCTGCGCCCATCCACACTTCCGGCGTACCGCAGCAGTGATCGCGCATGCCCGAGCAGGTCGAGCGCGATGTTCGCCAGCGCGACGTCTTCCTCGAGCTCCGGCGCGTGGGCGATCCACTCGCCGAGCTGCTGGGACAGGATCAGCGCGTCGTCGCCGAGCCACAGTGCGTATTCGGCCGCGGCGGGGGTGGCTGCGGCATCCGACCCGGCGAGCTCTGCGGTGAGGTCGAGCTCGTCGACCGTGACGTGCGGCGTCGGCTTCACAGGTGCGGCACCCCCTCGGATGCCGTGTAGTACACGGCATGGCGGAAGTTCTTGCCCGCCGGGCTCTCGAAGTAGGCGCCCTTGGCGTCGGGATCGCTCGTCGTGATCGCTTCGGCGGGCACGACCCAGATCGAGACGCCCTCGCCGCGGCGCGTGTAGAGGTCGCGGGCGTTGCGGACCGCGAGGTCGGCATCCGGTGCGAGCAGCGAGCCGACGTGCACGTGGCTCAGCCCGCGGTTCGCACGGACGAACACCTCCCACAGGGGCCAGGTCGGCTCGGTCATGCCGCTCCCTTCAGTTCGTGCTTGCGCGCATACTCCGCCGCCGCCTCGCGCACCCATGCGCCGTCCTCGTGCGCCTCGCGCCGCGCGCGGATCCGCTCGGCGTTCATCGGGCCGTTGCCGGAGAGCACCGCGAAGAACTCGTCCCAGTCGATCTCACCCATCTCGTACTGCGCGGCCGCCTCGTCGTAGCGCAGGTCCGGATCAGGCAGCGTGATGCCGAGGATCTCGGCCTGCGGCACCAGCATCCCGACGAACCGTCGACGCAGTTCGTCGTTCGAGAACCGCTTGATGTTCCACGCCATCGACTGCGCCGAGTTCGGCGACTCGTCGTCCGGTGGCCCGAACATCGCCAGGCTGGGCCAGTACCAGCGGTCCACGGCATCCTGCGCCATCTGCTGCTGCGCCGGCGTACCCTGCATCAGCGTCAGCAGGATCTCGAAGCCCTGCCGCTGGTGGAACGACTCCTCCTTGCAGATGCGCACCATCGCGCGGGCGTACGGACCATAGGATGCTCGGCACAGCGGCACCTGGTTGCAGATCGCGGCTCCGTCCACGAGCCAGCCGATCGCGCCCATGTCCGCCCACGTCGGCGTCGGATAGTTGAAGATCGAGGAGTACCGCGCACGACCGTCGATGAGCTGCTCGGTCATCTCGGTGCGTCCGATCCCGAGCGTCTGCGCGGCGGAATAGAGGTAGAGCCCGTGACCGGCCTCGTCCTGCACCTTGGCCATGAGGATCGCCTTGCGCTTCAGGCTCGGGGCGCGCGTGATCCAGTTGCCCTCGGGCTGCATGCCGATGATCTCGGAGTGCGCATGCTGGCTGATCTGGCGGATCAGGGTCTTCCGGTAGGCATCCGGCATCCAGTCGCGGGGCTCGACGCGGGAATCCGCCGCGATGATCTCGTCGAATCGTCGCTGCCCCGCGGACTGGTCGTCCATGTCGACTCCTTCGTCGCGCTTTACTGACCGATCGTTCATTTATTCTCGCACACGAGTGCGGGGGCGTAAAGCGCTCAGGATGCGGCGGATCAGTGCGAGCGCGAGATGAGTTCGAGCAGTGCGTTCGCGTACGCCTCCGAAGGATCCGGATGCTCGAACTGCAGTTCCTCGCCGGCGATCTCGACCTCGACGCGGAACGTGTCGTCGAGCCGGACGAGCCGGCGGAACGTCCCGCGCAGGAGGTCGCGCAGCTGGTCCTCCCTGGGCAGCCAGACGGCATCCTCGAGAGTGACGGCGTCGAGCGCCCACTCGGTGGTGCCGTTGAAGGCGAGGTCCGTGCCGCTCGGCGTGTGCCGCGCCTCGATCGTCATCTCGCTGACCGTGAAGATGTCTGCCTCGGCCTCGAGTTCGACGTCGTTCGGAAGGTCGAGCTGGAACCGATCGCCGCTGTCGGGCCGCCAGGTCAGACCGGCATCCCGCAGTGCGATGGCGAGTTCACGGGAGATCATGCATTCAGCCTATGTCGGTCTCGGAGGGGCAGACCGTGTCGGTCGGGTGAGGCAGAGTGGGGACATGACCACCTCGACTTCGCCGACCGACACCCGCGACGCCGCCCTCGCCGCGCTGCGCGAACTCGTCGGGCGCGCCGACGCCGAGTTCCACGACGGCCAGTACGAGGCGATCGAGGCGCTGGTGGCCGGTCGTCGCCGCGCGCTCGTCGTGCAGCGCACCGGATGGGGCAAGTCCGCCGTCTACTTCGTCGCGACTCTGCTGCTGCGCCGTCAGGGCGCAGGTCCCACGGTGCTCGTCTCGCCCCTGCTGGCGCTCATGCGCGACCAGATCGCCGCCGCCGAGCGCGCCGGCGTGCGCGCGGTCGCGATCAACTCGACCAACGCACACGAGTGGTCCGACGTGCTCGCGCAGCTCGATCGCGACGAGGTCGACGTGCTGCTCGTCTCGCCGGAGCGGCTGAACAACCCGGCGTTCCGCGAGCAGCAGCTGCCCGCACTGGTGCGCCGCATCGGCATGCTCGTGGTCGACGAGGCGCACTGCATCAGCGACTGGGGGCACGACTTCCGCCCCGATTACCGCCGGCTGCGCGACCTCATCGCCGAGATGCCCGCCTCCGTGCCGGTGCTCGCCACGACCGCGACGGCGAACAGCCGCGTCGTCGCGGACGTCGCCGAGCAGCTCGGCACCGGCGGATCGGATGCCGCGGATGCCGGAGTCCTCACGATCCGCGGCCCGTTGGCGCGAGCATCCCTCCGCCTCGGCGTGCTGCGACTGCCCGATTCGGCGAGCCGCTTGGCCTGGCTGCTCAGCCATCTCGACGACCTGCCTGGTTCGGGCATCATCTACACCCTCACGGTGGCCGCCGCGGTCGACACCGCCCGGCTGCTGCGCGAACACGGGCACGAGGTGCGCGCGTACACCGGGCAGACCGACACGGACGAACGCACGGAGTCCGAGGGAATGCTCAAGCGCAACGAGGTCAAGGCGCTCGTGGCGACCAGCGCGCTGGGGATGGGTTTCGACAAACCCGACCTCGGCTTCGTGCTGCACCTCGGCGCCCCGTCGTCACCGGTCGCGTACTACCAGCAGGTCGGACGCGCGGGCCGCGCGAGCGACAGCGCCGACGTGCTGCTGCTCCCCGGCGTCGAGGACCGCGAGATCTGGCACTACTTCGCCACCGCGTCGATGCCCGACCAGGAGCGCGCGGAACGCGTGATCTCCGCGCTCGGCGATGCCCCGGTCTCCACGCCGGCTCTAGAGGCGATGGTCGACATCCGCAGGACCCCTCTCGAGCTGCTGCTGAAGGTGCTCGATGTCGACGGCGCGGTGCGCCGCGTCCAGGGCGGCTGGGTCGCCACCGGGCAGCCCTGGACGTACGACGCGGAGAGGTACGAACGCATCGCGGCCGAACGGCTCGCCGAGCAGCAGCACATGATCGAGTACGAGCGCACCGACGGCTGCCGGATGGAGTTCCTCCAGCGCTCGCTCGACGACGAGACGGCCGCACCGTGCGGACGCTGCGACAACTGCGCCGGCATCTGGTTCCCGAGTGAGATCCGCAAGACCGCGACCGAGGCCGCCGCCGGCTCGCTCGATCGCGTCGGCGTGCCGATCGAACCGCGCAAGGCCTGGCCGACCGGAGCCGACCGGCTCGGCATCCCGGCCAAGGGGCGCATCGCCCCCGCGGAGCAGGCCGTCGACGGGCGCGCGCTCGCGCGCCTCACCGACCTCGGATGGGGCGGCACGCTGAGGGAGCTCTTCGCCGCCGGCGCACCGGATGCCGCGGTCACCCCGCAAGTGCTCGCCGCCTGCGTGCGCGTGCTCGCCGACTGGGGCTGGGAGGAACGACCGGTCGCGGTCGTCGCGATGCCCTCCCGGTCGCATCCGCTCCTGGCGGACTCGCTCGCCCGCGGACTCGCCGAGGTGGGTCGCCTGCCGTACGTCGGTGCGCTGTCCTTCGCGAACGGCGGGCCCACGGGGCAGCCCGGCGGCAACAGCGCGTTCCGGCTCGCGGGACTCTGGGACCGCTTCAGCGCCGACGGGCTCGAGATCCCCGCAGGACCGGTGCTGCTCGTCGACGACCAGGCCGACAGCCGCTGGACGCTGACAGTCGCCGCCCGTGCGCTCCGTCGGGCCGGGGCTGCAGCAGTGCTGCCGTTCGTGCTCGCGCTGCGCGGGTGATGCAGACGCGCGCTACTGCTTCGCGACGAGAGTGAGGACGTCGTACGTCGCGACCGTCTCGTCGTCCTGGTTGCGGATGACCGCGTCCCAGCGGACCTCGCCGTAGTCGTCGGTCTCGCGCGGCGTGATCTGCTTCGCGGTCAGATCGACCCGGATGCTGTCGCCCGGCGACACCGGAGTGAGGAAACGCAGGTTCTCGAGCCCGTAATTCGCCAGCACGGGGCCGGGAGCGGGGTCGACGAACAGTCCGGCCGCCCAGGACACCAGCAGGTAGCCGTGCGCGACACGGCCGGGGAAGAACGGATTCGCCGCCGCGGCATCCTCGTCCATGTGCGCGTAGAAGGTGTCGCCCGTGAAGTGCGCGAAGGTCTCGATGTCGTCGAGCGTCACCTCGCGGGATTCCGAGGCTATCCGGTCTCCGATCCGCAGGTCGGCCAGAGACTTGCGGAAGGGGTGGACGCCGGAGTTCACCGTCGCGGCGCCCGCGTGCCAGACGCCGGTGATCGCGGTGAGCATGTCTGGGGAGCCCTGGATGGCCGTCCGCTGCATGTGATGCAGAACGGCGCGGATACCGCCGAGCTCCTCGCCGCCGCCGGCGCGGCCCGGTCCGCCGTGGACGAGGCCGGGAAGGGGGGAGCCGTGTCCGGTCGACGACCGCGCGTCGTCGCGATCGATCACCAGCACGCGTCCGTTGTGGGCGGCGACCGCTGTCACGAGTCCAGCGGCGAAGGCCGCGTCGTGCGTCGCGACGCTCGTGACGAGGGATCCGCCGCCGCGGGCGACGATGTCGGATGCCTCCGCGATCGTGTCGTAGGTGATCAGCGACGACACCGGGCCGAACGCCTCCACGGCGTGCGCCGCGTCTGCCGTCGCGTCGTCGAAGCGCAGCAGCACGGGCGCGAAGAAGGCACCGTCGGCATTCGGAGCGACGCTGCCGTCCGCATGGCGGACGCCGGGGGCCTCCAGGGATCCGGCCACGATCCGCCCGCCGCCGTCGACGAGCTTCTGCACCTGACGCCGCACCTCATCGCGCTGCGCGAGCGAGGCGAGCGGACCCATCGTGACGCCGTCGATGCGCGGATCACCGAGCACCACCCTGTCGGCCAGGCGCGCGCGGACTGCCTCGACGACCGCGTCGGCTGAGCCGGTCGGCACGATCGCGCGTCGGATCGCCGTGCACTTCTGGCCGGCCTTCGCGGTCATCTCGGTCACGAGCTGGCGCACGTAGGCGTCGAACTCCGGCGTCCCCGCGATCGCATCCGGCCCGAGGACCGAGGCGTTGATCGAGTCGGTCTCCGCGGTGAACCGCACACCGCCGGTCTGCACTGCCGCATGCGCGCGAAGCCGCTCGGCCGTCGAGGCGCTGCCCGTGAACGCCACGAGGTCGCCGAGACGCAGGTGGTCGAAGAGGTCGGGCACGCTGCCGCTGACGAGCTGCAGCGAACCGGCGGGCAGCAAGTCGGACTCGACGAGGATCCGCACCATCGCCTCGGTGAGATACCCCGTCGGGGTGGCGGGCTTGATGAGCGTCGGCATCCCGGCGAGGAAGGCCGGCGCGAACTTCTCCAGCGGCCCCCAGACGGGGAAGTTGAAGGCGTTGATCTGCACGGCGACACCCGGCAGGCGCGTCGCGATGTGCCGGCCGAGGAACGAGCCGTCCTTCGAGAGCTGTTCGACCGGCCCGTCGATGTACACCTGCCCGTTCGGCAACTCGCGGCGCCCCTTGCCCGAGTAGGCGAACAGCACGCCGATCCCGCCGTCGATGTCGACCCACGAGTCGGCGGCCGTCGCCCCCGCACACGCAGAGAGTGCGTAGAGCTCGTCCTTGCGTGCGGTCAGAGCGAGCGCGAACTGCTTCAGAAGCAGGGCGCGTTGATGGAAGGTCAGTCGGCCCAGACGCTGCTGGCCGACGGATCGCGCATGCTCGAGCGCGCCGGCGAGATCGAGCCCCGCCGTGCTGACCCTGGCGATCTCCTCGCCGGTCGACGCGTCCCGCACGACGGCCGCATCGTCCGCATCGGCGGGCGTCCACCAGGAATCCCGGATGTAGCTGGGCAGGATGCCGGTCATGATGCGTCCCATCTGTAGAAGCCTTCGCCGCTCTTGCGGCCGAGCCTGCCCTCCGCGACCATCCGTCGCAGGAGGGTGGGCGGAGCGAAGCGCTCGCCGAACGCGGCGTGCAGTTCCTCGGCGATCCCGAGGCGCACATCCAGCCCGACGAGGTCGGTCGTCCGCAGTGGGCCCATCGGATGGCGGTAGCCCAGCTCCATCGCACGATCGATGTCGCCGGCATCCGCGACGCCCTCCTCGAGCATCCGGATCGCCTCCAGCCCGAGCAGGACGCCGAGCCTGCTCGATGCGAAACCGGGGGAATCGCGAACGACGATCGGCGTCTTGCCGATGGCGTCGACGTACGCACGCGCCCGCTCGACGTCGATGGCTGCGGTTGCGGCACCGGTCACGATCTCGACCAGCGCCGACGACGGCACCGGGTTGAAGAAGTGCAGTCCCAGGAAGCGCTCAGATCTCCTCAGGCCGACGGCGAGGGCGTCGATCGAGATCGAGGACGTGTTCGAGGCGAGCAGTGCGGCATCGCTCACGACCGCCTCGACGCGGGTGAGAGCATCCGCCTTGAGCTCGCGATCCTCCGGCACCGCCTCGATCACCAGCTCGCGGTCCGCGAAGTCGCCGACGTCCGAGGAGGTGCGGAACTCCGCCGGGCCGGGGGCGAGCTGCCCGCGCGCCGCCGATCTCGTCAGAGCGTCCCGGATGCGCTCTGCCGCGGCATCCGCACGGGGCGAATCGCGTTCGACGACCGTCACGTCGCACCCCGCGAGCAGGAAGGCGTGCGCGATCCCTGCGCCCATCCGTCCACCGCCCAGCACACCGACCCTGGTGATCACGGGCGCCCCCTGGTGGCGAGGAACTCGGTCATCCGGCGCATCTTCTCCGGGCTCTCGAACAGCTCGGCCTGCAGCTCGGAGTCGATCCGCGGGTGGTCGGCGCGAGGCGCGCGCAGCGCGGTCTTGGTGTGGCGGATCGCGAGGGGATCGTTGGCGCCGATCCGATCGGCGATCGCGTGCGCCGCAGCCATCACGGCGTCCGCCGGGTGGATGGCAGTGATCAGGCCGGCGGCCAGCGCCTCGTCGGCCGTCAGGGCGCGGCCGGTGAACAGCATCTCGGCGGCCAGGGCTTCGCCGACCAGTGCCGGCAGTCGCCACGTCGCCCCGGCCGCGGCGAGGATGCCGAGGCCGGTCTCGGGGTTCCCGATCCGCAGCGAAGGCGTCGCGATGCGGATGTCCGCGGCGTAGGCGAGCTCGGCGCCGCCGCCGAGCGCGTAGCCGTCGAGTGCGGCGATGACCGGCATCGACAGCTCGTGGATGCGGCCGAAGACCGCGGCGTTGATGTTCTTCCGGGCGTCGTCCGCCCGCCGCGCGCGCAACTGGGCGATGTCGGCGCCGGCGGCGAACGCGCCTCCCGCGCCGGTGAGGATCAGGATGCGGGGACGATCCTCGAGCTCGGCGCACACGTCATGCAGCGCCTCCACCATGGCCAGGTCGATCGCGTTGCGCTTCTCGGGACGGTTCAGCGTGGCGATCACGCGATCGTCACGACGATCTACCAAGACCGGGGCGTCCATCACACCCGCTCCAGGATCATGGCCGTGCCCTGCCCGACGCCGACGCACATGGTCGCCAGTCCTCGGGCGGCGTTCTCCCGTTCCATCCGGCCGAGCAGCGTCACGACGATGCGGCATCCGCTCGCGCCCAGCGGATGGCCCAGCGCGATCGCGCCGCCGTCGGCGTTCACGCGATCGTCCTCGATGCCGAGGCGCCGCATGACGGCGAGTGCCTGCGCGCCGAACGCCTCATTGAGTTCGATCGCGGCGAGATCGTCCATCGTGAGTCCTGCGCGGGAGAGCGCCTTCCGGGTGGCCGGAACAGGCCCGAGTCCCATGACCTCCGGCGCGACGCCCGCTGCGGATGCCGAGACGACCCGCGCTCTCGGTGTCAGACCGTACCGTTCGACGGCGTCCGCGCTCGCGACGACGATCGCCGAGGCGCCGTCGTTGAGCCCGCTGGCATTGCCCGCTGTGACGACCGAGCCGCCGGCGACGACGGGGCGCAGCGCAGCCAGCGCTTCGGCCGTGGTGTCGCGACGCGGAGCCTCGTCCACGGAGATCGACCCGCCGCCGGCCGTCGGCACGGCGACGATCTCGGGAGCGAACCGCCCCGCATCGATCGCGGCGACCGCGCGACGGTGGCTGCGCAGGGCAAACGCATCGGCATCCGCTCGGCTGATCCCGTCGAGGCGGGCGACCTCTTCGGCCGTCTCCGGCATCGTGAACGTCGCCTTGTCGCGGGCGGCGAGCCGGGGGTTGGTGAAGCGCCAGCCGATCGACGTGTCGAACGCCTCACCAGGCTTCGCCCACGCGCGCGCCGGCTTGGCCTGCACCCACGGCGCGCGGGTCATCGACTCGACGCCGCCCGCGACGACGAGGTCGGCGTCTCCCGCGCGGATCGCCTGCGCGGCCATCGTGATCGCCGACATCCCCGAGGCGCACAGTCGGTTCACGGTGACAGCCGGCACGGCATCCGGAAGCCCCGCCAGCAGCACGGCCATGCGCGCGACGTTGCGGTTGTCCTCGCCGGCCTGATTGGCGGCGCCCAGCATGACCTCGTCGATGTCGGATGCCGGGATCCCCGCACGCTCGATCGCGGCCGCGACGACCAGGGCGGCGAGGTCGTCGGGGCGGACGCCGGCGAGGGAACCGCCGTAGCGGCCGATCGGCGTCCGGACGCCGCCGACGAGGTAGGCCTCAGGCATCAGCGCTCCCTGACATCGTCCTCGATGCGTATTTACCAACCGATCGGTCAGGAATTCAGTATGGCAGGGAGATGGACCAGGAGCAATCGGTGCCAGACTGGGATCCGTGTCCGATACTCCAGCGCGCCGCGGGCGCCCCGGCTACGACCAGGGGCAGGTCCTCGACGTCGCCGTGCAGGAGTTCATCGCGCATGGATACGACGCCACATCGGTCGCGGCGCTCGCCGACCGGCTCGGCCTGTCGAAGTCGGCTCTGTACCACCACTACGCATCCAAGGAGCAGCTGCTCGAAGTCGCGCTGGAGGAAGCGCTCGGCGGCCTCGAGGGCGTCCTCGCGTCGGCGCAGGGCGCAACCGCGCGCGCGAAGCTCGAGTACGTGCTGCGCGGCGCGGTCGGCGTGCTCGTCGAGAAGCTGCCCTATGTCACGCTGCTCCTGCGCGTCCGTGGCAACAGCGACGTCGAACGGCGTGCGCTCGAACGACGGCGAGTGTTCGATCGCGAAGTGACCGCCCTCGTCAGGGCCGCTCAGGATGAGGGCAGCGTCCGCGCCGACGTCGACGCCTCGCTCGCCACCCGGCTGCTGTTCGGCATGGTCAACTCGATCGTCGAGTGGTACCGGCCGACCGGTCAGGAGGGCGCCGCGGAGCTCGCGGACGACGTGCTGCGCGTCGCCCTCGACGGCCTCAGGCGCTGACGAGCACCGTCTCGTTCAGGGCGCGGCGCACCCGCGGGGCGACCTCGCGCTCCTGCAGGGCCTCGGGAAGCGACTCGACGTCGCCGAACTCGCCGAGGGCGATCACCGTCGTCGGCACGAAGCGCGCCTCGACACCCGGGAGCTGCTTCAGCGCCTCCGGCTCGAAGCCGCTCATCTGATGCACGACGAGGCCGTCGGCGTGCGCCTGGATCGACAGGTGTGCGACGGCCTGGCCCAGGTCGTACTGCGCGTGGCTGATGGCGTTGCCCTCGGCATCCGTCGTCTCGGCGAGGGCGACGATGAGGACGGCCGCGTTTCCGGCCCAGATCTGGTTGAAGCCGATCAGTCCGGCGTGGATCTGCGCGTGCAGCTCGGATCCACGACGGGCGACGATGAAGCGCCACGGCTGGGTGTTGTTGGCCGACGGCGTCCAGCGTGCTGCCTCGAGCGCCGACGCGAGCTTGTCCTCGTCGATCGGGCTGGCGTTGTCGAAGGCCCGAGGGCTCCAGCGCTCGGCGAGGATGCCGAGGACGGGAACGTTCGTGTCAGCGGTGCGATCGAGGACAGGAGTGGACATGGGTGACCTTTCGGAGTGGGGTTTCGTGCCGACTCCGTCGTCCGCGCCTACGCCAGTCTAAACGCATGCAACTGAATGCATATTCCGAAGGTCACGGAACGAAACAGGGCATCAGTCCTTCGCGCGGAACGTCCACTCGAACAGCCGGTCCAGGCCGACGTACACATAACCCACGGCCACGAGCGCGATGGTGAGGATGAGGATCTGCGTCGCGACGCCGCCGAGTCCCAGGGTGTCGACGTTCATGAAGGGGTAGGGGTACTTCTTGCCGGGGCCGAACTCGCCGCCCAGCGCGCTGAAGGTGAACGCGAATACCAGATAGGCGTAGGGGATGAGCGCCCACAGCAGCGGATCGATCCAGCGGAAGGCGCCCTTGCGCACGAACAGCAGCCAGTCGGCGATGAGCAGGCACGGCGTGATGATGTGGATCAGGTTGTCGGTGAGCGTGAACGGCTCGTAGGTGCCCGGCTGGCTGAAGGCGGCCGGAACGAGCACGAAGAGATACACCAGCATGGTGACCGTGATCGCCTCCATCACCGCGCCGCTGAACCGTGCCGACGGCGTCGATGTGCCCCGTGTCCCGTCTCGCCGCAGATCCTGGATCGTCCGGATGATCAGCAGCACCATCCACACCGCGCAGAGGATGTTGCTCATGATCGTGTAGAACAGCAGGCTGCTCCACGACGGAGTGTCGGTGAGGATGCCTGTGACGCGAACGAGCCCAGTGAGGATCAGTGCGAGCGCCACGAGGCGGTACCCGAGCGACAGCGGTCGAAGATTGATCGCGCCCCCGTGGAGGAGAGGTCGGCGGTCGATGCGCAGGTCGGACGTCGTCACGGGTTCGGAGCCTTTCGCAGAAGTCGGCGGTACGGCCCAGGGTAGTGGGCCGTACCGCCGGAGCTCAGGCGCGCAACGCCTCGCTGAGCTTGACCCGCGCGCCCATCTTCAACAGCGAGTTCTCGTAGATCTTCGCCGAGAGCAGCACGACCAGCGCGCATGTCGCGACGAGCAGAGCGAGGGCGACGAGCGGCTCCCACCATTCGGCCTCGCCGAAGAACAGCCGGATCGGCATCGCCACCGGTGCCGAGAACGGCACGTACGACAGGATCGTCATGACCGTCGGGTTCTCGCCGAGGAACAGCACGAGGTAGAACGGTGCCATCACCAGGATCATCATCGGCGTGTAGACCGAGCCGACGTCCTCCTGTCGCGAGACGAGCGATCCCGCCGCTGCGAACATCGTCGCGATCAGCACGAACCCGAACAGGAAGAACACCGCGAACCAGATCAGCGGTGCGCCGAAACCCTGCAGCAGTTCCGTCTGGCCGGTCACGATCAATCCGATCGCTGCCACGACGACGAGCAGCAGGATCTGCGTGATCGCGAGCAGCGTGTTGCCGATGACCTTGCCGGCCAGCAGCACGCGCGCCGGGATCGCCGACAGCAGGATCTCGATGATCCTGGTCTGCTTCTCCTCCACGACGCTCGTCGCGATCGGAGAGCCGAAGCTCAGCGCGGCCATCATGAACACGATGCCGAAGATCATGCCGAGGATGTACCGCATGCCGAAGCTGGGCGCGTTCGGATCGAGCAGTTCGACGGCTGGGGCGATCGAGAAGACGCTCACCAGGGCATCCGGCGGCGACTGGTTCGCGATGATGATCACGCCGGTCGGTGCGCTCGAGTCGGCGATGACCGCGGCGTCCACGTCGCCGGATTCCACCAGCGCCGTCGCGGCCTCCCGGTCGGCGACCTCGGTGACCTCGAACGCGTCGCCCTCGGGCAGAAGCGCGGCGGCCTCGCTCGTCGCGGCGATCGGCGTCGAACTCGTCGTGTTCGAGGCGATGCCCATCCAGATGACGCCGGCGAGAGCCACGATGAGCAGGATGCCGGTGGAGATGAGGAACGCCTTGCTGCGCAGTCGGGTCGAGAGCTCCCGCTCGGCGACCAGCCAGATTCCCTGCGTGGGCGAAAGGGTGGGGTGGGCGGTCATCGGACGACCTCCTCGAGTTCGTGAGCCGGTACCGGCTGGATGACTTCCTTGAAGATCTGGGCGAGCGTCGGCTGCTGCGGCGCGAAGCGGCCGACGTCGCCGCCGTCCAGAGCGCGGCGCAGGACGCGCTGCGCTGTCTCGGGCGCGTCGACGTCGAACACGGCGCTGCCGCCGTCGAAGTCGATCACGGTGACCCCCAGCTCGTCGCGCAGCCAGCCGGTATCGCCTGTGGTTTCGAGCTCCCAGCGGGGTGCCGCGTATTGGCGGCGCAGCTCGTCGCGCGGCCCGGATGCCCGGATCACCCCGCCCGCGATGATCACGACGTCGTCGCAGAGCCGCTCGACGACGTCGAGCTGGTGCGAGGAGAACAGTACCGAGACGCCGCGCGCGGCCCGCTCCTGCAGGACGCCGGCGACGGTGTCGACTGCGAGCGGATCGAGACCCGAGAACGGCTCATCGAGGATCAGCACGTCCGGGTCGTGGACGAGGGATGCTGCGATCTGGGCGCGCTGCTGGTTGCCCAGCGACAGCGCCTCGATGTTGTCGTTCAGCCGTTCGCCGAGCCCGAGCTCTTCGAGCAGCGCGGTCGATCGAGCCACGGCATCCGTCTTGGTGAAGCCGTGCAGGCGCGCGAAATAGGCGACCTGCTCGAGCACCTTCATCTTGGGGTAGAGGCCGCGCTCCTCGGGCATGTATCCGAAGTTGCGGCGCATCTCGGGGGTCAGCGTGGCTCCGCCGAGCGTGACGGACCCGCCGTCCGAGGAGAGCAGGCCCAGCACGATTCGCATCGTGGTCGTCTTGCCCGCACCGTTCCCGCCGACGAAGCCCGTCAGATGGCCGCTGGCCACCGGGAAGGTGATGTCGTCGAGCACGCGGCGCTGGCCGTAGCTCTTGATGATTCCTGTCAGCTGCAGGGTTCCTGTGCTCATGTCTTCACGCTACGAAGAAGCGGATGCCGGGGCATCCCCCCTGGGGCGGACACAGCGTCCCCTGCCGGACGGAGGTCAGCGGCGCAGCGTCAGCACCGCGCGCACGACCAGCCCGGCGATCAGCGCCCAGAACGCGGCGCTGATCCCGCCGAGCGACAGGCCGGATGCTGCGATGAGGAACGTGACGACGGCCGGCATCCGCTCGGCGGGTTCGGCGACCGCCTGATACACGGCCGACCCGAACGCGGCGAACAACGCGAGACCGGCGACAGCCGGGATCACGGCGGCCGGGGCCAGCAGCACGAGCGCGGCGAACGCCGCCGAGAAGCCGCCGAGCACGAGATACGACACCCCGGTCGAGACGCCGGCGATCCATCGTCGGGCGGGATTCGGGTCGGCCTCGGGTGCGGCGGCCAGCGCGGCGCTGATGGCCGCGAGGTTGATCGTGTGTCCGCCGGCGGTCGCGCCGACGGCGGTGCCGACACCGGTGACGAACATCGCCGGACGCCAGGGCACCTCGTACCCGTAACTGCGCATGATCGCGACGCCCGGCACGTTCTGCGACGCCATCGTCACGATGAACAGCGGCAGCGCGATGCCGACGAGCGCCCCGACCGTGAACGTGGGGGCCGTGAACTCCAGGCGCGGGAGGAGCAGCGTCGGGTCCATGTGAGCGCCGGTGCGGAACAGGTCGATCGCGACCACGACGGCTGCCGCGACGAACGCCAGCGGCACCGCCCAGCGCGGCGCGAACCGGGCGAACACGAGCCAGGTGAGCACGACCGGCAGCACGCCCCACGGGTTCTCGGCGATCCCGGTGATCGGCGCGAGGCACAGCGGCAGCAGGACGCCGGCGAGCATGGCCTGCGCGATGGATGCCGGGATCCGCGCGATCAGGCGCCCGAAGCCCGGCCACAGTCCCGCGAGGACGATGAGCGCCGCGACGACGAGGAACGCGCCGACGGCCGCCGGCCATCCGCCCTCGACGGCACCCGTGGCGGCGAGCAGCGCGGCACCGGGAGTCGACCAGGCGGCGGTGATGGGCATCCGATACCGCCAGGCGAGCGCGACGCAAGCGATTCCCATCGTGAGGCAGAGGGCGAGCAGACCGCTCGCCGCCTGAGCGGAGGAGGCGCCGACCGCGCTCAGCCCGGTGAGGACGACGGCGAACGAGCTCGTGAATCCGACGAGGGCCGTGACGATGCCCGCCGTGACGGGTCGCGAGATCGGGACGGCGGTTTCGGTCATGGATGCGAGGCTATCGCGGGCGGCGTTCGTCCACTCGGAGCCGTTGCCGAGCCGGCGGGGGATCCTGGGAGCCTCTGGGTGCCTATCTCGCCGCGCGCCGCAGCCTTCCCATCGTCAACGCGGCAAGAACGGCGAGGACCACTGCAGCCCACAGGAGCGACAGAGGTCCGGCCGACACAGCCAGGAGCGTGCCGAACGACAGTGCCGCCGTCCACAGCAGCGCATCCGACTGCCACAGCCAGATACCGATGGCCGAGGCGTCGCCGACCGGGGTCGGCACCGGCATCATCAGCTCGATCGGCAGCGGCCCTTTCGTCGTGTCGTACGCCCGCACTGCCACGAGCAGCGCACCGAGCACCGCCAGCGGGGCCACGATGTCGCCGCCGGCGATCCACGCGGCCGCGAGAGGCACGACGATGGCGCACAGTACGGGCCAGGAGAGATGCAGGAGCAGCATCAGTCCAGGAGGTCGACCGTGCAGCGCGGGGCGCCCCGCCGCGTCGGCGGCTTCGCGGCATCCGTCGACCAGCGCACCCAGCGCCAGATACGCCATCAGCCCGAGGCCGATCGCGGCGACCCAGCGCGGACCTGTGTCGATGCCCGACAGCCATGCCCACCCTGCGCCCGACGATGCGAGCGTCACGAGCGCGACGGCGAGTCGCAGTGGTGTGCGCGCGGATCCGACCGCATCGCGTTGCAGCACGGCGACCGGCAGCGGACGACCCATCGCGATCCGCAGTCGCCGTCCGTACGTCGGCAGGGGGCGGGTGCGGTCCGCGGCGCCGGCGAGATCTCCGGTGGCGGCGAGCACCGACATGGCCTCCCACCGCGTCGCGTGCGCCTCGAGCGCGTCGGGATCCAGCCGGGCGAGCAAGGCGGGCAGCAACGCTGCTGCTACGAGCGCCAGGCAGCCGAGCACGATCAGCGACGCGCCATCCGACTCGTCCCAGAGCACACCCAGAGCGGATGCCGCCGTCCACGGTGCCCCGACCATGACCGCGACGAGTTGCACGACCAGCGCGGCGGCGAGCCAGCCCGCGCCGCGTCGACCGATCGACTGCCCGGCCATCCAGATCGCGACCATCGGCACGGCGAACAGAGCGGCACCGATGACGAAGATGATGCACCGGTCCGCCGCGATGCCGTTGGCGAGCAGACCGCTGACCGCGAGCAGCGCGACTGCGCCGCTGAGGATCACCGTGCTCACCGTCGCTCGGCCCAGCCGACGCGCCCATGCGCGCGTCGGGGCGATGTCGGAGCGGCCGAACACGGCGGCGGTGAACGGGGTCGGCACGATCGGTCCGCGCACGCGGCCGAGCGCGAGCGCGCCGATCCACAGCAGCGCACCGAGCATCCCGACGATGCGCGCGATTCCCGGACGGGTCAGGGCGTCGACCGCCTCGGGCGTCGCCAGCGCCAGAACGATCGTGCGCACGACGGGCACTCCTGCGATCGCGGCGACGAGCACGCCGACGTAGAGGAGGTACGCGGCATCCGCACGGGTCGGCCGGCCGGCGCGCTCGTGCCGGACCGTGCGCGCCGCGGCCAGCCGGGCGCGCTCGGCGGCTGCTGCGGTCACGGCGCCTCGCCGACGGCCAGGACCTCGGCGTCGATCGAGCGAACGAGCGTGCCGCTGTGCGTCGCGATCCCGATCGCCGCCCCGGCCGCCAGTCGGCGACGCAGCGCGATGGCGACGAGACCACGGCGGTGGGCGTCCAACCGCTGCTCCGGCTCGTCCAGCAGCAGAACCCGACACGGCCGCGCGAACGTCAGCGCGAGGGAGAACAACTGCAGTTGACCCGAAGAGAGCTCGGACGGGTACCGCATCGCGAGTTCGGAGATGCTGAGCTCGTCCAGTGCGTCATGGGCGGCGCGCTCGCCGTCGGCTGCGGAGTCGCCCCACGTCGCTCGGACGAACCGCAGCTGTTCGACGAGCGTGAGATCGCGTGCCAGTGGCGGCATCCCGATCATCGCGGCGATGGCAGCGCGATGCGCGGCGCGGCGGATCCGCAGTGGCTCGCCGTCCCAGTGCACGTCACCCGTCGTGGGTGGGGTGAGGCCTGCGAGCACGCGCAGCAGCGTCGTCTTGCCGGAGCCGTTGGGGCCGCGGATCGCGAGAGCGCGCCCCGGGGCGGTCGTCGCCGAGGTCTCGGGCAGGAGTGTCTGCTCGTCGATCGTGACGCTGACTCCGGTCGCCGTGAGCATCCCCGCCATCACGCCAGCCCTCCCCGCAGCGCGAGTACGACGGCCTGCACACGGTCGCGCGCCCCGAGCTTCTGCAGGATCCGCGAGACGTGCGTCTTGACCGTCGCCTCGCCGATGTACAGCCGCGCGCCGATCTCGGCGTTGCTGAGCGCCTCGGCCATCAGCGCCAGCACCTCTGCCTCGCGGTCGGTGAACGGCTCGGCCGGCACCAGGGTCGGGGCTGCGGGATCCTCGCGCCCGAACCGCCGCAGCACGCGCCGCGTCACCTCCGGCGCCAGCATCCCGTCGCCCGCGGCCAGCGCCCGCACGGCCGCGACGAGGTCCTCCGGGCCGGCGTTCTTCAGCAGGAATCCGCTCGCCCCGGCATCCAGAGCCGAGAACAGGTAGTCGTCGCGATCGAACGTCGTCACGATCGCGATCGCGGCGTGCGAGTCCGGCGACGCCACGATGCGCCTGGTCGCCTCGATGCCGTCCATGTCCGGCATCTGGACGTCCATGCAGATGACATCCGGATCCAGAGCGGATGCCGCGGCCACCGCCTCCGCGCCCGTCGACGCCTCGCCGACGACGGTGATGTCGGGCTGGGTGTCGAGGATCGTCCGGAAACCGGCGCGCAGCATGGCGTGATCGTCCACCAGCAGGACGCGGATCCCACCGCTCATGCGCCGGCCCCCGCGAGTGACGTCACCAACGGCACCGTCACGCGGACCCGCCAGCCGCCGCGCTCCCGCGGTCCGGACTCGATCGTCCCGCCCGAGGCTGCGGCACGCTCGCGCATGCCGAGCTGGCCGAGCCCCGCCCGCGTGATGAGGACGTGCCGACCCGTGTTGACGACCTCGAGTTCGACGGCGGTGTCCGTGTACCGCAGCCGGACGTCGGCAGTGACGCCCGCTCCCGCGTGACGGCGCGCGTTCGTCAGCGACTCCTGGGCGATGCGGTAGAGATTCACGGCGATCATGGGCGGCACGGGTCGCGGCTCGCCGATGATGTCGTAGGTGGTCGGGATGCCGGCTTCCTTCGCCGCCGCGACCAGCTCGGCGATGTCGTCCATGTCCAGCGTCGAGGCCGTGTCCGCGGACTCCTCGTTCGAGGAGCGCAGCGTCTCGAGCAGGTTCCGCAGCTCGCCGATGGCATCGCGCGCCGAGGCTTCGATCCCCGACAGCAGGCGCTTCGCCTCGCCAGGGTCCGCGTCGATCACGACCCGGGCGGCTCCGGCCTGCACGCCCATCACCGAGACGTGGTGCGCGACAACGTCGTGCAGTTCGCGCGCGATGCGCACCCGATCCAGCGCGACGGCCTGCGCGGCTGTGACCTCGCGCTCGCGCTCGAGGTCTGCGGTGCGCTGCTCGAGGGCGGCCCGCTGCGTCGCGGCTTTCCACGCGCGCTCGCCGAAGTAGTAGGCGCCGCCGAAGTAGAGCACGTTCACCAGCAGCTGCAGCAGCATGAACGCGATGTACGGGGACATCGCGCCGGCGATGACATCGGCTTCGTCGGCGGTGTCGATCGCGTCGCGGTACATGGTGATGATGAGCCACAGGAACATGCCGGCGATGATCGCCGAGCGCACGATCGTCGCCGCCCGCCGGTTCGTCATCCAGGCACCGACCGTGTACAGCGCGATGAACATCGCGATGTTGCCGGCGTACAGCTCGGGGATGCGGAAGGTCACGGCGACGAAGTACGCGGCGGAGACGATGAGCGCCACCTGCGCTGGCCACACGCGGCGGAAGGCGAGCGGAGCGGCGAGGACGACGAGATACGGCACGGCGAACGGAAGCGGCGCCTGCTCGTCGCCGTAGATCTCGGAGATCGATGAGAGCACGGCGCTGACCACGCCTGAGACGAAGACGACCGCTGCCAGAAGGAGGTCGTACCGGCGCTGCTGCGGCGTGATCGGGCGGGTCGATGCGGGCATGTGCACCACGCTACGGAAAAGCGGATGCCGCGGCATCCGCCCTGCGACGGATCCGTCTTAACTTGCTATTGACAAGCTTGGTTGTTTTTTGCAAGCTAGTGTCGACAGGCTCGCCGACCGAGCTTGCACGACCGGAATCTCACAAGGGAGTCAGCATGTCCACGAAGATCTTCGTCAACCTGCCCACCGCCGACCTCGAGCGCAGCAAGGCGTTCTACACGGCACTGGGCTGCGACATCAATCCGCTGTTCACCGACGAGAACGCCGCCTGCATCGTGTGGAGCGACGACGTCTACTTCATGGTTCTCACGCGCGAGTACTTCGGCACGTTCACCGAGAAGCCCATCGTCGACCCCCGCGAAGGCGCACAGGTGCTGATCGCGCTGAGCCGCGACTCGCGCGAGGACGTGGATGCCGTGCTCGCCGCCGGTCTCGCCGCTGGAGGCACCGAGCCGAACGAGGCCAAGGACTACGGCTTCATGTACTCGCGCGACCTCGAGGACCCTGACGGCAACGGCATCGAGTTCCTCTACATGGACCCGGCCGCCGCCGAGCAGGGACCCGAGGCGTTCATGGCGGAGCAGGGCGCCGAGTCGGCCTGATGGCCGCCCGGAGCTACGGCCAGTACTGCGGCATCACGACGGCCGTCGAGCTGATCGGGGAGCGATGGGCGATGCTCATCGTCCGCGATCTGATCGTCGGTCCTCGCCGCTACACCGATCTCAAGCAGGGTCTTCCTCGAATCCCGACCAACATCCTCTCCACACGGCTCAAAGAACTGCAGGAGGGCGGGGTCGTGCGACGCGTTCCGCTGATGAACTGCGGGCTGGTCTACGAGCTGACGCCGTACGGGCGCGCGCTCGAGCCGATCCTGCTGGCTCTCGGCCGGTGGGGATTCCAGGCGATGGGCGATCCGGAACCGGGTGATGTCGTCACCCCCGACTCGCTCACGATGGCGCTGCGGACCTCGTTCCAGTCGACTGCCGCTGCGGATGCCGACATCGAGCTGCACCTCGGCGACATCGTGCTGCGGGTCGTCGTGGTCGACGGCGAGCTCGCGGTCACGCAGCTCGCGCCGCCGGCGCCTCCTGTCGGCGGTCGACTTCCGTCCGGAGAGCCGGATGCCGTGATCGTCGCCGGCCCCGGCATCCGACGCCTGATCGCCGGCGATGTGACGCCGGCCGAGGCGATCGCGCAGGATCTCGTCGCGGTGGTGCGCGGCGACGAGAGCGCACTGGACGCATTCGCGTCGGCATTCCACATCGCACCGCTGATCACGCAAGGGAGCATGACATGAGCGATTCGAAATCCGGACGCATCATCATCGACCTCTTCACCACGCTGGACGGCGTCGCGCAGGCACCAGGTGGCCCTGAGGAGGACGAATCCGGTGCCTTCCCGTTCGGCGGGTGGCAGGCGCCGCTGCCGAGCGAAGCCGTCGGGCGCAGCGTGGCCGAAGGCATGGAGACCCTCGACGCCCTGCTGCTCGGACGCCGGACGTACGACATCTTCGCCGGTTACTGGCCGCAGCACACCACCGGCGAGGAAGGCTGGGTCGGGCAGCTGTTCGATCGGGTGCCGAAGTACGTCGCCTCGCGGGATGCCGGCATCGAGCTGTCGTGGCAGGGGTCGACGCGGGTCGGGGGCGACCTCGCCGCCGAGGTCGCGGAACTGCGGTCGCGCCACCGCGACGTGCACGTGATCGGGAGCATCGATCTCGCGCAGACGCTGCTCGCCGAGAAGCTGTACGACGAGCTGCAGCTGTGGGTCTACCCGGTGGTGCTCGGGCAGGGCAAGAAGGTGTTCCCCGACGGTGCCGCCCCGTCGAACATGACGCTGTTGAGCGCGTCCACGGGCGATGGAGGCACGCTGCTGCTGCGCTACGCGCCGGCGCCGGGCGAAGTGCAGACGGGGACGATGGGGTCGTAGCGCGCGATCAGGCCAGGAGGCGCTCGAGAACGAGAGCGACGCCGTCATCGTCGTTCGATGCCGGGGCGACCTCGTCCGCGGCATCCTGAACGGCGAGCTCGGCGTCGGGCATCGCGACGCCGCGGCCGGCCCAGTGCAGCATCTCGAGGTCGTTGAGCGCGTCGCCGAAGGCGACCACCTCGGTGCGGTCGATGCCGAGATGCGTGCACAGCTGCGCGAGACCGGTCGCCTTCGTCACGCCCTCGGCCATCACCTCGACGAACGGGGCGCCGGACAGCGTCGCCTCGAAGCCGGTGAGGCCGAGCGCCTGCAGGGCGGCGAAGATCTCCGGGATCGGCACGGACGGATGCCGGATGACCAGCTTGAGGCTCGGAGCCGCCAGCACGTCGGCCAGCGGCACCCCGCCCATCGTCGCCGGGTCCCGCTTGTGATCGCTGAGCTGGGCGAGGTCCGCGTAGCCGTGCTGAGCGACGAAGCTCTTGCCGACATCGCGTACGCTCGCGAAGACGAGATCCGGGATGACCCGGCCCAGCGCCTCGGCCAGCTCCTGCTGCACGGCGGCCGGGATCTCCTGAGCGAACAGGTGCTCGCCCGTGGCGAGGTGGACGCCGTACGCGCCGTTGCCGCACAGGGCCCAGTCGTCGAATCCCGCGCCGGCGGCGACCTGCTGCAGGCCGATCGGCTGGCGGGCGGTCACCGGCACCACGCGGATGCCGGCAGCGCGCGCGGCATCGAGAGCGGCACGGGTCCGAGGCGACACCGCGCTGGCGGAGTTCAGCAGCGTGCCGTCGAGGTCGGTCGCGATGAGGCGGATCACGCGAAGATCATCGGGAGGTCGTCGTCCTCCTCGACGGCGCCGAAGGAGAGATCCACCACCACGGGAACGTGGTCGCTGGGCTGCGCACCCTTGCGCTCCTCGCGATGGATGGACGCGCCGGTCACGGCATCCGCCAGCGTGCGCGATCCGAGGATGAAATCGATGCGGATGCCCTCGTTGCGCGGGAACTTCAGGCGCTGGTAATCCCAGTAGGTGTAGCCCTCGGGGATGAGCGGGCGGACCACATCGGTGACGCCCGCGTCGGCGAGGGCGAAGAACGCATCGCGCTCGGGAGGCGAGACGTGCGTCGAGACGCCCTCGACGATCGCCGGATCGCCGTTGTCGGCGTCGAACGGGATGATGTTGAAGTCGCCGACCAGCGCGAGCGGCAGATCCGGGTTCGCCGCCAGCTCGGCCGCTGTGGCGTTCTTCAGCTGCTCCAGCCAGTGCAGCTTGTACACGTAGTGCGGATCGTCCAGGCTGCGGCCGTTCGGGACGTACAGGCTCCACACCCGCACGCCGTCGACCATCACGCCCAGCGCGCGCGCTTCCAACGGGGCATCGGGGCCCTCATGGCCCTTCGCGAAACCCGGCATCCCGGCGAACGAGGTGCGCACGTCGGTGATGGGAAGGCGGCTGGCGATGGCCACGCCGTTCCATTGATTGAAGCCGTGGACCTCGACGTGATAGCCCGCCGCTTCGAACGGCTCATACGGGAACTGCTCCGGCTTGCACTTGATCTCCTGGAAAGCCAGGACGTCGATGTCCTCGCGGACGGCGAACTCGACGGCGCGGGTGACGCGGGTGCGGATGGAGTTGATGTTCCAGGTGGCCAAGCGCATGCGTCCAGCCTACGGGGCCGGTGGGACACGGACCTCGTTCGTCGAGCAGCGGTCAGAGGACCGCGTTCCAGCGGGGGCGAGGAGGTGATGTGTCGAGGTCGGCGAGGAGAGGGGCGGGGTCCGCGATGGGGAACATCGTGATGAGGCGACGTCCGTGCGCGGGGGAGTCGAGAGCGTAGGCGAGGGCGGATGCCGCGGGGCGGCAGTCGGCGATCGCCACGACGGCATCCGCATCGGCGAGGTGCTGGCGGCGCACCGGGGCGCTGGCGATCAGGGTCTCGGCGGCTTCCGTGACGCGGTCGAGAAGCGTGCGCTCGCCGGCCCAGGGGACGAAGGCATCCGCGCCCAGCCCGCACGCGACGGCGAGCTCTCCGTCGAGCCAGCGGTCGCGCTTCAGGCCGTACGGCGTGGGGGCGGTCGAGAGCAGGTAGCCGTAGACGTGCAGCAGGCCGGCATTGCCGACCGGCCACGCGGAATCCAGCCCCGCCCGGTCGTGCAGCGCCTCGAACATCGGCTGCGACAGCACCGGCGCTCCGACGTTCTCGTCCACGATCGTTGATCGACCCCAGCGTGCGAAGCGGCCGGCCTCGGCATCCGCATCGATCGCCGGACCGAGCCAGTCGAACATCGACAGCACGTCCGCGGCATCGTGCGCGGCGGCCGCGGCATCCAATCGATCGATCACGTCGACGAGCGTAACCGGCCGGACCGACCGAGCCGGAATCGGAATTCACGCGCTGTTCACGCAGGATGGTCGTAATGTCCAAAGACGACTGCAAGTATGGACGCATCGTCCCGATCCCGACCAGGAGAACTGTGACTCTCACTCTCGTCCTCGACTTCGACGGCACCATCGCGCTCGGCGCCGGACCGCTCGAAGCCTTCGCCCGCGCCGTCGCGACCTCTGTCGAAGACCCCACGTTCACGGACCGCGCGATGGCCGACCTCGCCGCGTTCGAACGCGGCGAGACCGAGGCGCGCGACGGGTACGACGTGATCAGCACGCTCGCCGCCGGGCAGGGCGTACCCGCCGTCGCGCTCGAGGCCGCCTACCAGTCGTCGCGGGCGCTGCTGGGCTCCGAGCACGCCGCGATCGCGCCGCCGACCGGGCTCTCGGACTTCCTGAACCGGATCCACCCGCACGTCAGCGTCGTCCTGGCGACCAATGCGCCGGGTGCCGGCATCCGGCCCGTCCTGGACGGGTGGGGCGTCACCGACCTGTTCGACGACCTGCACTTCACCGTCGGGAAGCCGGCAGGGCTCATCCCGATCATCCGGGCGGCGATCGCCGAAGGACCCGTCCTCTCGGTGGGCGACATCTTCGAGTTCGACCTCGCCCCGGCGGCCGATCTGGGCGCCGCGACGGCGCTCGTCGGCGCCACTGCCGAACGTTCTCCGGCCGCCGTGACGATGCGCGGCCGGACGATCGCCGACCTGTACGGCGATATCGAAGCCTGGGCCGCGACTGCGGCATCCAGTACTCCCCGCAGCACCACCCTCACCGAAAGGCACGATCCGAATGCGTAAGTCCTTGCTCACCACGGGCATCGCCGCCGTCGCCGTTCTGGCGCTCGCCGGCTGCAGCAGCAGCGCAGCCGAAGAGACGGCAGGAGAGGCGACCGAATGGCCGTCCTCCATCACCCTGTCGCTGGTGCCGTCGGTCGAGGGCGAAGACCTCGCCCAGGCCCTCGACCCGCTCACCGCGTACCTGTCCGAGAACCTCGACATCGAGGTGAAGGGCGTCGTCGCCTCTGATTACGCCGCGACGGTCGAGGCCCTCGGCACCGACCAGGCGCAGGTCATCATCACCGACGCCGGATCCCTGTACAACGCCACAGAGCGCTACGACGCCGAGCTGATCCTCCGCGACGTCCGCTTCGGCGCCACCTCGTACGCATCGGTGGCGTACACGAACAACCCCGACAAGTACTGCGAGGACGAGCCCGTCCTGTCGACGTACGCGGCCAGTGACATCCAGCTGTCGTACTGCAACGGCATCGAAGAAGCCGCAGCAGACGCGACCGGCTCCGGCCCCGCCGGCGTCGAGGCGCTCGGTGAGATCACGGACGGCACCAAGGTCGCCCTGCAGGCCGCCACGTCGCCGGCCGGCTACCAGTACCCCGTCGTCGCGATGCGCGAAGAGGGCGTGGACACGGATGCCGGGATCACCCAGGTGCCGGTCGAAGGCAACAACAACGCGGTGCTCGCGGTCTACAACGGTGATGCCGAGGTCAGCTTCGCGTACTGGGACGCCCGCACGACCGTGACCGAGGAGGCCCCGGACATCGCGGAGAAGGTCGTCGCGTTCGCCTACACCGAGATGATCCCGAACGGCGGCGTCGCGGTCACCTCGACGCTTCCCGACGACCTCGTCGCCGAGCTCACCGAACTGCTCGACGGCTACGCGGACTCGTCCGAAGAGGCGGCATCCGTGATGTTCGACCTCGTGGGTCTGTCCGACTGGACCAGCGAGACCGCCGAGGACGAGATCACCCGCTACGGCGAGATCCTCGCCGAGTTCTCCAACTGACACGCGAACCGGGAAACATGCACACTGATCCGCAGCGCGCGGAGGCCGGGGTTGTGCCCCAGGCCTCCGCGTCGTGGTCGATCCGTCTCGACGACGTCTCGGTCACCTACCCCAACGGCACCCGCGCCCTCAGCGGCGTATCGCTCGACATCGCGGCCGGCGAGATGGTCTCCGTCGTGGGCCTCTCCGGGTCGGGCAAGTCCACGCTCATCCGCACGATCAACGGCCTCGTGCCCGCGACGAGCGGGACGGTCACGGTCGGCCCGCACACCGTGACGGGCATGCGCGGGCGTCGGTTCCGCGAGACCCGCGGGCACATCGGCATGATCTTCCAGGGGTTCAACCTCGCCGACCGCGCCGATGTGTACCGCAATGTGCTCGTCGGCCGCTTCGCGCACACCCCGACCTGGCGGACCGTGCTCGGGCTGACCACGGCGCAGGATCGCGAGCTCGCCCTGCGCGCACTCGACTCCGTCGGCATGCTCGAGAAGGTCTGGAACCGTGCAGGTCAGCTCTCGGGCGGCCAGAAGCAGCGTGTCGCGATCGCTCGGGCGCTGACGCAGCAGCCCAGCGTCATGCTCGCCGACGAACCCGTCGCCAGTCTCGACCCGCCGACGGCTCATGCGGTCATGCACGATCTGCGCCGCGTCAACGTCGAAGAGCACCTCACGGTGCTCGTCAACATCCACCTGATGGATCTGGCCCGGCAGTACACGACACGCATGATCGGCCTGCGCGCCGGCGAAGTCGTCTACGACGGACCCGCTGCGGATGCCGCAGATCACGACTTCGAGCAGATCTACGGCCGCCCCATCCAGCCGAGGGATGTGCTCGGCGCATGACGACCGGAGCCCGACCCCTCGAGGTCCCGCCCAAGCCGACGTCCAGGGTGCGCACCGGCCTCGTCGTCCTGGCGTTCGCCGCGTTCACGATCGCCACCTGCATCCCCGCGATCGGCGGCATCGACCTGGACTTCGGCGCGCTCATCCGCAACTGGGACAACGGCTCCGCGCTGCTCGCCCAGTTCCTGCAACCGGACTTCTCGTTCCTGCCACGGACCTTCGGGCCGATGCTCGAGACCCTCCAGATGGCGGTGGTCGGCGCTGCGCTCGCCGCGGTGATCTCGGTCCCGCTGACGCTGTGGGCGGCCGCTCCGACCAACCCGAACACCCCGACTCGCATCGCGGTGCGGACCGTGATCAATGTCATCCGCTCTGTTCCCGACCTCGTCTACGCGACCGTCCTCGTCGCGATGGTCGGCGTCGGCGCGCTGCCAGGACTCATCACGCTGTTCCTCTTCGACATCGGGATCATCGTCAAGCTCGTGTCGGAGGCGATCGACTCCACCGACCTGCCCGTCATCGAGGCGGGACGCGCCACCGGCGGTGGGCAGACGCAGATCAATCGCAGCGTGGTCCTGCCGCAGACCTGGCCGCTGTTCGCCAACCAGTGGCTGTACACGCTCGAACTCAACGTCCGCATCTCGGCGATCCTCGGCATCGTCGGCGCCGGCGGCATCGGCCGGCTCCTCGACGAACGGCGCGCGTTCTACGCGTACGACGACGTCGCGGTGATCGTGCTGGAGATCCTCGTCGTCGTGGTGCTCATCGAAGTGTTCTCGAACTTCCTGCGGAGGCGACTGATATGACGCTTTCGACAACCGCGCGCGGTATCGGACTCGATCTGCCCCGGCATCCGTCCCGCCTGGTCCCGACCGTGGTCGCCGTCATCGTCGGTGCGGTCGTGCTCGCCGCGGCGGCCGGGCTGCCGATTCCGTGGAGCGACCTCGGCTCCCTGCCGGGGCAGATCGCGCACTATCTCACGCTCATGTTCGCGGACCCCAACTGGGAGAAGCTGCCGCAGGCGCTGTTCGAGACGTGGCGCTCGATCTCGATGGCGTGGATCGGCGCGATCGGGTGCGTCATCGTGTCCATCCCGCTCGGCATGCTCGCTGCGAACAACGTCGGGCCGGTGTGGGTGCGTCTGCCTCTGCGGGGCGTGTTCGCCGTGATCCGCGCTGTGCCGGAGGTCATCATCGCGCTGCTGCTGCTCACCGTCACGGGCCTCACCCCGTTCACCGGGGCACTGGCGTTGGCGATCGCGGGCATCGGCACGCAGGCCAAATGGGTCTACGAGACCGTCGAGTCCGTTGAGGAGGGCGCATCCGAGGCGGTCAGGGCCGCGGGCGGCAGTACGGCGGAGGTGACGAGGTGGGCGCTCTGGCCCGCCGCCGCACCGACACTGCTGTCGTTCGCGCTCTACCGATTCGAGATCAACATCCGCACGTCGGCGGTCCTCGGGCTGGTCGGCGCCGGCGGAATCGGCAGCATGCTCGCGAACTACACGAACTTCCGCGAGTGGGATACGGTCGGGATGCTGTTGATCGTGGTCGTTCTGGCGACCATGCTCATGGATGCGGTTTCCGGTGCGATCCGGCGGCGGATCATGCGCGGACCACGGGCGAAGGCGATCGCGGAACCGAAGAAGGAGCGCACGGATGTGGCAGGGACCCGCTGACGCGCCGCCGACGGCGCGCATCGCGATGCTGGCGCCGTCGATGCAGCCCAGCGAGCGCCGTGTGGCCGAGGCGATCGCGGTCGACGTGGACGTCTCGATCGAGCGGACGGCGCAGGAGATCGCGGATGCCGTCGGAGTCGGCCGCACGACCGTGGTCCGCACCGCGCAGACCCTCGGCTACGACGGGTATCCGCAGTTGCGCGTCGCGCTCGCCCGCGAACGCGCGAGCTCCGCACCGACGCAGGACGACACCGCAGACGGCACGATGCTCGGAGCGCTGCGTGGCGCGGTCGACCGCTTCTCCTCCCGGTTGGCGCACACGGTCTCGGCCGTCACAGAGGAGACCCTGGCGGCCTTCGTCGGCGAGCTCGACAGTTCGACGCGGCTGCTCGTCGCGGCGAACGGCTTGTCGGCACCGGTCGGAGCCGACCTCGCGATGCGGCTGACCTCGGCTGGCCGTCCGGCCGAGTACGTCGCGGACACGCTCGGCCAGCAGATCACGGCGTCGCAACTCGGTGCAGGCTCCGCCTGCCTGGTGGTGTCAGGATCGGGTGTCAATCGCGCTTCCATCGATGTGATGACCGCCGCACGGGCGAGCGGTGCCCGCGTCCTCGCGATGACCTCGTTCCCTCGTTCGCCGGTCGCCGAGATCGCCGATGTCGCTCTCGTCGTCGCGCCGATCAACGACTCGTTCCGCGACGAACTGCTGTACACCTCGCGCGCCGCACTGATGCTCGTCACGGAGTCGGTCGTCGGGTTGCTGGTGAGCAGGCGAGGCGCGAGCGCGACGGCGGCGCAGGTCGCGACGCTGTCGGTGCTCGGCCACTCGCTCTCGGAGTAGCGCTCAGCCTCGGGTTTGAGATGTCGCGGGTGACCAACGCGGCATTTTTTGACTTTTGGAAGCTTTATCCGAATGACATAAAGTGGCATAATCCGAGTAACGGAACAAACAGAGGCGCAGCGTGGACAGCATCCTGAACCCGTACACACCGAACGCTGGAGCGTCTCCTGACATCATCGTCGGGAGGGAGGAGCAGACGAAGGCCTTCGAGATCCTGCTTCGACGACTCGCGCGCGGCAAAACGCATCAGTCGATGATCATCACCGGGTTGCGTGGCGTCGGCAAGACAGTGCTGCTCAACGAGTTCGGCGACATCGCGCGCACGGAACACTGGGAAGTGCTCGAGATCGAAGCGCGTAAGCATGACGACACTCGCTTCCGACAGACCATGGCTTCGCTCCTGAAGGCAGCCCTGCTCAGGCTGTCGCCGCGCGCGAAGTGGACCGATCGTGCCCGGCGCGCGGCCGCAGTCGTCACGTCCTTCGCTGTCTCCGTCGACCAGCAGGGGACGTGGTCGCTCGCGTGGGATGTGGAAGCAGAAGAAGGGTTCGCTGATCACGGCGATCTCGGGCTTGATCTCACCGATGTGCTGGTTGCCCTCGGCGAGATCGCACAAGAGCGGGAGCGTGGCATTGCCATCCTCATCGACGAAGTGCAGTTTCTCAGCGCCAGGCAACTGGAAGCACTGATCCAGGCAGTGCACAAGACCGTGCAACGGAAGCTGCCGATAACGTTTGTGGGGGCCGGACTTCCACAGATCGCGGAACTGGCCGGCGATGCGAAATCGTACGCCGAGCGCCTCTTCCAGTTCCCGAAGATCGACTCGCTCAGTGGGGAGGATGCGCAAAAGGCTCTGATCGAGCCCGCCGCCGCCGAAGGAGTGGTGTTCGAGGCGGATGCTGTCGATCTAGCTGTCGATATCACGCGTGGATACCCCTACTTCCTGCAAGAGCTCGGCTACCAGGTATGGGAAATCGCGGAGCAATCTCCCATTACTCGCGAAGACGTGCTGATCGCCAGAGAAGGTTACGAAGCCAAACTCGACAGCTCGTTCTTCCGCGTCCGTCTAGACCGCGCCACCCCCCTTCAAACCGCCTATATGCGGGCGATGGCGGACCTCGGGCCAGAAGCACAGAAGGCGTCTGAAGTCGCACGGGTGATGGGCCGCGAGTCGACTCAACTCGGACCCACACGAGCTGAACTGATCGACATGGGGTTGCTGTACACGCCAGAGCACGGATATGCCGCGTTCACTGTGCCTGACTTCGACAAGTTCATGCTGCGCGCGGTGCCCAAACTCGAGGTGCCTGAAGTGCAGAAGCGGCCGCGAAAGAAGGCCAGCGACTAGCGCTCCGCAGGATCCGCCGTGCCGACGAGTACGCCGCGCGCGAGCGTGTGGAAGTGCCGATTGAAGCCCAGGACCGCGGGCGTCGAGCCGGCGGGAATGTCGAGCGTCTCGACGTCCAGGGCGTCGACGACGAAGAAGTAGCGGTGCACTCCGGTGTCGGCCGGCGGCGCCGCGCCGATGAAGCGCTCGGTGCGCTGCTCGTTCGGCAGCACGCGCGCCGAACCCGGCAGCGACGCCGCTGTGCCATCCCCGCCGGGGAGCGACATGGTGCCACCGGGGAGATCGAATGCGGCCCAATGCCAGAAGCCCGATCCGGTCGGCGCGTCCGGATCGAAGCAGCTGATCGCGAGACTCCGGGTTCCGGCCGGCGGCTGCGACCACTCGAGCGTCGGCGCGCGGTCCTCGCCGCCGCGCGAAGCCGACCAGGCGAACACCGGCAGCGGACCGCCCGGCGTGAAATCAGGGCTGGTCAGCTCCAGTGGCGCCACAGGGCGCAGTTCGGCGAGTTCGGCATAGGGATCGAACGAGAACATGAGACCTCCGGCATCCGTCGCTTCCCCCGCCACGATAGGCGACACGCGCCGTCACGGCCAGGGCCCGCGCCCTACACTGGATGCCGTGACCCTCGACGCAGATCGCCAGTCCCTGCTCGCCCTCATCACGGATGAGGCGGTGTTCCACGGCGACTTCACCCTCTCCAGCGGCAAGCAGGCGACGTACTACGTCGACATGCGCAAGCTGACGCTCGACCACCGTGCGGCCCCGGCCATCGGGCGCATCATGCTCGACCTGATCGGCGACCTTGACGTCGTCGCCGTCGGCGGGCTGACGCTCGGCGCCGACCCGATCGCGAACTCCGTCATGCACGCGTCCGTCGGGACAGAACGCCCACTGGACGCGTTCGTCGTCCGCAAGGAGCCCAAGGACCACGGCCGCGGTCGTCAGATCGAGGGTGCGGACATCACGGGCAAGCGCGTCGTCGTCCTCGAGGACACCTCGACCACCGGTCAGTCCGCGCTCAAGGCCGTCGAAGCCCTCCGCCGTGAGGGCGCCGAGGTCGTCGCCGTCGCCGTGATCGTCGACCGCAAGACCGGAGCGCAGGCCGCGATCGAGGAGGCGGGCCTGGAATGGCGCGCCGCCTTCGATCTCGACGACCTCGGGCTCGAACCGCAGTGACCCTCGGTCCGAGCGCGCCGGCACGGCGCGGAAAGGGAGTCCAGTGACCCGCTACGCGCTGGCCGTCGACGTCGGCGGCACCAAGATGGAGGCCGCGCTCGTGGCCGACGACGGCACCCTCGTGCGGGGAAGCCGCAGCCGCCGCGCGACGGGCCGGGATGCCACCCCCGCGTCGCTCGACGACGCGATCGCGACAGTGATCGCCCACGCGCTCTCCCGCCTCCCCGACGACGCCGAGCTCGTCGGGGCCGGCATCGGCAGTGCCGGGCCGATCGACCGGAGCGCCGGCCAGATCCTGCCGGTGAACATGCCCGCAGCCCGCGGGTACGGTCTCGCGGATGCGGTGCGCACGGCTGCGTCCGGGATCCTCGGCCGTGGGCTGCCGACGGTCTTCGGACACGACGGCGGTGCGCTCGCGCTCGCCGAGTCCTGGCTGGGGGCCACGCGCGACGCGCATGCGTCCCTGTCGATCGTCGTCTCGACCGGCGTCGGCGGCGGCTTCGTCGTCAACGGCGCGTACATCGCCGGTGCCACCGGCAATGCCGGACACCTCGGACAGGTCCGCCGTGAGGGCGGGCTGACGCTTGAGGAGATCGCATCAGGGCCAGCGAGTGCCGCCTGGGCGCAGACGCAGGGCTGGGCCGGCGCGACGGGTGAAGATCTCGCCAGGGATGCCGCGGCCGGCGACGCCACCGCGCGGGCCGCGATCGAACGCTCGGCGAAGGCCGTCGGAGAGTCGCTCGCGGATGCGGCGACGCTGGTCGACCTCGACACCGTGGCCATCGGCGGCGGGTTCTCCCGGGTCTCCGACGACTACATCGAACTCGTCCAAGCCGCCCTCACCGCCAGCGCCGCGCACGAGTACTCCCGCCGCACCCGGGTTGTGCGTTCGGGACTCGGCGACGAGGGTCCGCTGATCGGCGCGGCCGCGTTCGTCCTGCGGTAGTCAGCGCGCCGGCGTGTAGAACCGGCGTTCTGGTCCTTCGAGGCGCGCGACGGCGATCTTGACGTCGGTCATCTCGGCGGCCACGCCGTCGATCCTTGCCGCGAGCCTCTCCTCGACGCTGTCGATCCGTCGCACGCACCACGCGAAGCCGGCGAGCATGGTCGTGCCGAGCGTCAGCACGATTCCTACGGCGCTGACCACGACGGCGATGAGTTCGACGGACATGTACACGCCTCCATTGTGCTCCGGCCGACCAGGGATGTGCCAGACGATACTCGCGCGTCAGGCCGATTCCCGGGGTCGGTGCACAACCTCGATTTCCGAGGTCACTGTGCAGGGCGAGTCAGCCGCCGATCGGCGTCCAGGCGCTGCCGGTCTCAGAGCTGCGCTCCACGGCATCCAGCACCCGCTGCACGTGCAGCGCGTCGGCGAACGACGGGCGCGGCTGCGCTCCGTCGGCGACGGCCTGCACGAAGTCGACGACCTGATGCGAGAAGCCGTGCTCGTACCCGAGCATGTGACCGGTCGGCCACCACGAGCCCGTGTACGGGTGGCCCGCCTCCGTGACGAGGATCCGGCGGAAGCCCTGCTCGAGGTCGGGGTTCGTCGCGTCGTAGAACTCGAGCTCGTTCATGCGCTCCATGTCGAACGACAGCGCGCCCAGCGAGCCGGAGATCTCGAATCGGAACGCGTTCTTGCGTCCGGTGCGGAAGCGGGTCGCCTCGAAGGAGCCGAGTGCTCCGTTGGCGAACCGGCCGTGGAACAGCGCGACGTCGTCGACCGTGACCGGCCCGCGCTCCGTCGACGCGGTGCCGGAGAGCCCGACGCCCTCGCCGAGCAGCGGACGCTCGGCGACGATGGTCTCCAGGATGCCCGACACGCTCGACAGCCGGATGCCGGTGACGTACTCGACCATGTCGATCGCGTGGGCGCCGATGTCGCCGAGCGATCCAGAGCCCGCTCTGTCCTTCTGCAGGCGCCAGGTCAGCGGAGCCTCGGCATCCGACAACCAGTCCTGCAGGTACTCGGCGCGGATCTGGCGGATCTCGCCGAGCCGTCCGTCGGCGACGAGCTGACGGGCGAACACGGCGGCGGGAACCCGGCGGTACGTGAAACCGACCATCGAGAGGATGCCGCGCGCGGCCGCCTCCTCGGCGGCACGCGTCATCTCCTCGGCCTCGGCGACGCTGTTGGCGAGCGGCTTCTCGCAGATGACGTGCTTGCCGGCGCGCAGCGCGGCCAGGGCGATCTCGGCGTGCGTGTCGCCCGGGGTGACGATGTCGACGACATCCACGTCATCGCGTTCGACAGCGGAACGCCAGTCGGTCGCCGTCTCCGACCAGCCCCACTGCTCGGCCGCGGCGTCGGCCTTCGCGGCATCCCGTCCGACGAGCAGATGCATCTCGGGTCGGACCGGCAGATCGAAGAACCGGGGGGCGGTTCGCCAGCCCTGGGAATGGGCGGCGCCCATGAATCCGTGGCCGATCATCGCAACGCGCATGGACGTCTGTCTCCTTCGACGGTTTCACTTCAAAAGTTGTTTCTGGCAACATATATCGAGGACGGCGCGAAGTCCAGATCAGCGTCGATCGGAAAAGGAGACCTGGTGAGCAATACGCGTTCAGCCCTCATCGTGCGCGGTGGGTGGGACGGGCATCATCCCGTCGAGGCGACGGAACTGTTCGTGCCGTTCCTGCGCGAACAGGGTTATGACGTCAGAATCGAGGAGGGACCCGCGGTCTACGCGGATGCCGAGACGATGGCGGATGTCGACCTGATCGTGCAGAGCAACACGATGAGCACGATCCAGCCGGAAGAGTTCAAGGGGCTGCGGGCGGCGATCGAAGCCGGCGCCGGCATGGCCGGATGGCACGGCGGCATCGCCGACTCCTATCGCAACAACTCGGACTACCTGCAGCTCATCGGCGGGCAGTTCGCGACGCATCCAGGGCGCCACCCTGAGGAGCGACCGGGCAACGAGCAGGACAATTACCTGCGCTACACGGTCGAGCTGACCGACCTCGGGCGCGCGCACGAGATCACGGCCGGGATCGACGACTTCGAGCTCGAGACCGAGCAGTACTGGGTGCTGCACGACGATCTCAACGACGTTCTCGCGACCACGACGCACCCCGTGCAGCCGTACCACCCGTGGCATCGGCCGATCGTGTCGCCGGCGGTGTGGACGCGGTTGTGGGGCAGAGGGCGGATCTTCGTCGCCACGCCGGGGCACTCGGTCGACATCCTCGAGGACCCGAACGTGCGCACGATCATCGAGCGGGGGATGCTGTGGGCCAGCCGTTGAGCACGCTGAAGGTCGGGATCATCGGATGCGGCAACATCGCCGCCCAGTACCTCGACACCTTCTCGCGGCTCGGGAGCGTCGAGCTCGTCGCCGTCGCGGATCTCGTGCCCGAGCGCGCCGCCGAGGTCGCCGCACGCGTGCCGGGTGTGCGCGCGCTGAGCATCGACGAGCTCCTCGCCGACCCGTCGATCCAGCTGGTCGTGAACCTGACGATCCCGGCCGCGCACGCCGAGGTCGCGCAGCGGATCATCGCGGCCGGCAAGGAGGTCTACACCGAGAAGCCCTTGACCTCGGATGCCGAATCCGCCGCCGCCGTGCTCGAGGCCGCCTCCGCGGCGGGCGTCTGGGTCGGCTGCGCCCCGGACACCGTGCTCGGCACCGGCATCCAGACCGCGCGCAAGGCGGTCGACGACGGACTGATCGGACGGCCGATCTCGGCCACGGCCACCATGATGACCGCAGGGCATGAGCGGTGGCATCCGAATCCGGACTTCTACTACCTCCCCGGCGGCGGGCCGCTGCTGGACATGGGTCCGTACTACGTCTCGGCACTGATCCACCTGCTCGGCCCGGTGGAGAGCGTGGTCGGAGCGGGAAGTCGCACGCGCAGCGAACGCGTCATCGGTTCGGGCGACCGGGCCGGTGAGCGCATCCCTGTCGAGGTGCTCACCCACATCACCGCGGTTCTCACGCACGACTCAGGCGCGCTGTCCACGGTCGTGATGTCGTTCGACACGGTCGCCACGCGCGCGTCCAACATCGAAGTGCACGGTGAGACCGGGTCTCTGGTCGTACCCGACCCGAACAACTTCGACGGCGATGTCCGACTGCGCACCCTCGGCGCCGACGGCTGGGACACGCTTCCGGTCTCGGCGGGATACGTCGGGGCAGGGCGCGGCATCGGCATCCATGACCGGGCGGTCTCCGGTGCGGAAGCCGCCCGTGCCTCAGGGGCCGTCGGCTATCACGCGCTGGATGTCATGCTGTCGGTCCTCCGCGCGGCAGACGAGGGCGGGACGGTCGTCATCGAGAGCACCTGCGAGCGACCGGCGGCGGTCGCACTGTCCGAGATCTGACGCTCAGCGGGTCGCTCGCGCGGGTGCGAGCGACTCTCCGGGCTGCATCTCGCACGCGAGCAGCACCGCGGGCGGCTCGGCATCGGCGTTGGCGATCCGCTCGATGATCGCGTCGACGCCGAGCCGCCCGAGCTCCTCGCCGGGGGTCCGCATGTAGTTCAGCGGCGGGTCGGCCATCCCCGCCATGTTGGCGGAGGAGCCGATCGAGATGATCGAGATGTCGTCGGGCACGCGGCTTCCGGCATCCCGCAGGCCCATCACGATGCCGGGGGCGGCGTGCTCGTTCATCAGCACGAGAGCGGTGAGCTCGGGATGCTCGGTCGCCAGCATCCGGCCGAGCCGACGTCCGTCCAGTGAGTTCTCGGGGCATGGCACGATCAGCGGATCCGAGACGCCACGCTGGGACATCTCCCTGCGGAAGCAGGCGCGCGAGCGCTCCGCGGCGCCGTGGCCTTCGAGATGGAGGTCGCCCCAGTTCCCGGTGATGAACGCGATCCTGCGGTGTCCCAACGCGTCGAGAG
Organism: Microbacterium sp. M; assembly: GCF_045181065.1. Classification (GTDB taxonomy): domain Bacteria; phylum Actinomycetota; class Actinomycetes; order Actinomycetales; family Microbacteriaceae; genus Microbacterium. The sequence continues at coordinate 281,158 of NZ_CP173721.1, forward strand.
CCGCCACGGCCTCGGACATCGATGACTCGAAGTCGACGTCCACGAAGGTGAGGCCGGCGGGGTCGCGCGTGCGGCCGATGAGGACGAACGGCGTGCTGCCCGGGAGAAGCGCCTGGACTCGCGCATCCTCCATCTGCACCTCCATCAGGAGCACGCCGTCGACGAGGCCGGTGTTCGCGAGCGCGGCGGCCTCGTTCGCGTCGTTGCTGATCGGCCACATCACGAGGTTCAGCCCGCGCTCCTGTGCGCGGGCTGCGGCGCTCGTGAAGAAGCCCATCACGGAGCCGGTCGCCGGTCGCTGCAGCGCCGGGTAGAGCAGAGCGATGATGTTCGTGCGGCCACGAGCCAGCGCCGCGCCGACGGGGTTGCGGCGATACCCGAGGTCGCGCATCGCCGTCTCCACGCGTTCGCGCGTGCCCGCCGAGATCGGCTTCGCCCCGCTGAGCACGAACGACACCGTCGCGATCGATACGTTCGCGCGCTTCGCGACGTCATTCATGGTGACCATGGCGCTCCCGTTCGATTTCCGCTTGTTGACAACAACAACTTATCGATCCATACTCGTTCCCACTGAGAGTTTAAACGCTTTAACGATCGCCGTGACGAGGACGCACCGAGCCCGTCCGGCCCCGTTCGCTGTACCCCGCATCTCACACAAAGGAGTCACCGATGCGCACTCGACGCACCCTGTTCACGGCCGCCGCGGCCCTCACGATCGTTCCGCTCGCCCTCGCCGGCTGCAGTGCCGGAGGGGGAGGGGCCTCCAGTGGCGATCCGAAGACGATCACGATCCTCGACTACTACAACAACGAGCCGGACAAGGGGCTGGTCCAGGACCTCCTCGACCAGTGCGCGGCCGACCTCGATCTGACGATCGAGAGGGAGTCCGTGCCGGGCAAGGACCTCATCCAGAAGGTGCTCCAGCGCGCGTCATCGAAGACGCTCCCCGACGTGCTCATGCTCGACAACCCGGACGTGCAGGAGATCGCGGCGAGCGGCGCGCTGGCACCGCTCAGCGATTTCGACGTCGACACCTCCGGCTACATCGACGGCATCATCGAGGCCGCCACTTACGAGGGCGAGGTCTACGGACTCGCGCCGGCCGTGAACACGCTCGGCCTGTTCTACAACGTCGACACCCTCGAGGCCGCCGGCATCGCCCCGCCCACCACGTGGGCCGAGCTGAAGGATGCTGCGGCGAAACTGACCGTCGGTGACCAGTACGGCATGGCATTCTCCGCCATCGCGACGTACGAGGGATCCTGGCAGTTCCTGCCGTTCATGTGGACCAACGGCGGCGACGAGACCGACCTGCAGACGCCGGAGAACGCCGAGGCGCTGCAGCTCTGGGTGGACCTTGTCGATTCGGGCTCGGCATCCCAGAGCGTCATCAACTGGAGCCAGGGCGACGTGAAGGACCAGTTCGCCGCCGGCAAGGCGGCCATGATGGTCAACGGACCCTGGAACATCCCGGCTCTGAATGAGACCGACGTGAACTGGGCGAGCGTGCAGCTGCCGGTGAACGAGGCCGGGCAGACGCCGGTCGCCCCGCTCGGCGGCGAGGTCTGGACGGTTCCGCAGACCGGCGATGCCGAGAAGCAGGCCAACGCCGCGAAATTCGTGGAGTGCATGGGCAGCGATGACATCGCGCTGCAGGCGGGCGAGACCCGCTTCACCGTCCCGACGCGCACCGACGTCATCCCCGAGTTCACCGAGAAGATGCCCGACATGGCCGCCTTCGCGGAGCAGGTCGTCAACGCCCGTTCGCGCACCGGGAAGCTCGGCGAGGAATGGCCGACGCAGGCGACCGTGATCTACAACGCCATCCAGCTCGCCCTCACCGGCAAGGCGACCCCCGACGTCGCATTCGAACAGGCCGCTCAGGGCTGAGCCCGCATCCGACGCCCCGCGGTCGCGCTCCGGCGCGCCGCGGGGCATCCGGAAGGGAGATCGAGATGACAACGACAGCGACCACATCCGCGCCGGCCGTCACGGCGCCGCCGTCTGCTCCGCGCCCACGGCGACGACTCCGACGAGACACGATCGTCAAGGCACTGTTCGTCGCGCCGGCCGCGCTCTACATCGTGCTGTTCTTCGGCTACCCGGTGGTCAAGAACCTCACGATGAGCTTCCAGGACTACACGACCAAGACCTTCTTCACCGGGGAAGCGCCCTGGGTCGGCCTGCAGAACTACATCACCGTGGTCAGCAGCAACCTGTTCTGGCCGTCCATGACGAACACCGCGCTCTTCACGATCGGTTCCATCGCAGGCCAGTTCGTGATCGGCCTCGCTCTGGCGGTGTTCTTCCACCACCGGTTCCCGCTCAGCGGATTCCTGAGGGCCATGCTGCTGCTGCCGTGGCTGCTCCCGCTGATCGTCGCCAGCGCGACGTGGCGGTCGATCATGGATCAGGACAGCGGCATCCTGAACGCGTTCCTCGGCAGCATCGGCATCGGCGCCGTCCCCTGGCTGACCAGCCCGGATGTGGCCCTGCTCAGCGTGATCCTGGTGAACATCTGGATCGGCATCCCGTTCAACGTCACGATCCTGTACGGCGGGCTGCAGGACATCCCGGAGGAGCTCTACGAGGCCGCGTCTCTCGATGGCGCCACCGGATGGAAGGCGTTCTGGCACATCACGCTTCCGAACCTGCGTCCCGTCATCAACGTCGTGCTCGTGCTGGGCGTCGTGTACACGCTGAAGGTCATCGACATCATCCTCGGCCTCACCAACGGCGGGCCGGCGAATGCGACGCAGACCGTCGCGATCCGTTCGTACCAGACGTCGTTCATCGACTTCGAGTTCGGCGTCGGCGCCGCCTTCAGCAACATCCTGATCCTGATCTCGCTGGTCTTCGCGTTCGTCTATCTGCGCGGAAACCGCAAGGCCGTCGACGAGTAGAACGGAACGAACATGACAACCATGGCCATCGTCACCGGCGACTCGGCGGCTGCACGCCGCGCGCAGCGCCGGTCAGGGCGGAGCATCGCCTACACGGTGCTGGGGATCCTCTTCCTCGTCATCATGCTGTTCCCGGTGTACTGGATGATCAACGCGTCACTCCAGCCGTCGGGCAATACGCTGACCGCGACGCTCTTCCCTTTCAATCCGAGCTTCGCGGGGTACGAGAAGGCGATCGCCGACCAGGGCGCGAACCTGGTCACGAGCCTCATCATCTCGGTCGGCACCGTGATCCTCAGCCTCGCCATCGCGGCACCCGCGGCGTATGCGCTCGCGCAGTTCCGCTATCGCTGGATCAACGTGGCGCTGCTCGCGGTGCTGATCGCGCAGATGATCCCGGGCATCGTGATCGCGAACGCCCTGTACGCCGCGTACAACGACATCGGGCTCCTGAATTCGATCCCCGGTCTCGTCCTCGCGGACGCGACCTCCGCGATCCCCTTCTCGATCATGATCCTGCGCGCCTTCATGATGAGCGTGCCGCCGTCCATCATCGAGGCGGCCCGCGTCGACGGGGCAGGGCACTTCCGAGCCTTCTGGTCGATCGTGCTGCCCGTCGCGAAGAACTCGCTGATCACCGCAGGGCTGTTCGCCTTCCTGTTCTCGTGGAGCGACTTCCTGTTCGCGCTGACGCTCACGACCACCGAGGACATCACGCCCGTGACCCTCGGCATCTATCAGTACCTGGGAACGCAGGTCGCCAACTGGAGCGCCGTCATGGCCACCGCCGTGCTGTCATCGATCCCGGCGATCCTGCTGCTGGTGCTCGCCCAGCGCTACATCGCGGCCGGTGCCACCGGCGGCGCCGTCAAATAGTCTCATCGAAGAACACAAGGAGCATCGAGAATGACCACCGCCGAACACCCCATCCGCGTCGTCGTCTGGGGCGAGAACCGCCACGAGCAGGTCGAGCAGAAGGTGCGCGACATCTATCCGCACGGGATGCACACCACGATCAAGGAGGGCATCGAGGAGAACCTCGCGGAGCGAGCGGTCGTCACCACCGTCACGCTCGACGACCCGGAGCACGGCCTGACCGAGGAGCTGCTCGCGAACACGGACGTGCTCGTCTGGTGGGGGCATGCCGCCCACGGCGAGGTCGCGGACGAGATCGTCGAGCGCGTGCACCGGCACGTCCTCGCCGGGATGGGGCTGCTCGTGCTGCACTCCGGGCACTGGTCGAAGATCTTCGGCAAGCTGATGGGCACGTCGTGCACGCTGCGCTGGCGCTCGAAGGACGACCGCGAGATCGTGTGGACCGTCGACCCCACGCATCCGATCGCGCAGGGCATCCCGCATCCGTTCATCATCCCGGTACAGGAGATGTACGGCGAGTTCTTCGACGTGCCGGCTCCAGACGAACTGGTGTTCCTGTCCACGTTCTCGGGTGGCGAGGTCTTCCGCAGCGGCATGACCTATCGGCGCGGGTTCGGGAAGATCTTCTTCTTCAGCCCCGGCGACCAGGATTACCCGGTCTATCACCAGGCCGAGGTGCGCAAGGTCATCTCGAACGCCGTCGAGTGGGCGAAGACCCTGCGCCCGGAGCGCACCAGCCCGGTGCTGCTGCGCTACGAGCGTGAGGACTTCTACAACGGCCAGGGCTACCAGGGAGCGATGGAGCGATGACGGGGTTCCGCACGCTCGAGGGGGATCGACCGCTGCGGCTCGTGCAGGTCGGCGCCGGCGGCATGGGACGCGCCTGGCTGCGCGCGATCACGGCGAATCCCGACGTCGAGCTGGTCGGTCTGGTGGATCTGGACCTCGACACCGCACGGGCCGCCATCGCGGATGCCGGACTCGAGGGTGTGGAGATCGGCCGCAGCGCGGCTGAGGTCGCCAGGATCACGTCGGCGGATGCCGTCGTCAACGTCACGGTTCCCGAAGCGCACCTCGTCGTGAACCGTGAGGCGCTGGAGGCAGGTCTCCCCGTGCTGTGCGAGAAGCCGGCGGCGCCGACCGTGGCCACGGCGATGGTGCAGGCGGCGATCGCGGAGGCGGCGGGGGAGCTGCTGATGATCAGCCAGTCTCGGCGTTTCTTCCCCGAATTGCGGGCGCTGCGCCGCGAGGTCGCGGAGCTCGGGACGATCGGCACAGTGCGCACCGACTTCTTCAAGGCTCCGCACTTCGGCGGCTTCCGCGAGCAGATGCCGCACGTCCTGCTCGTGGACATGGCGATCCACGCCTTCGATGCCGCGCGGTACGTGCTGAATGCGGAGCCCGTCTCGGTGTACTGCGAGGAGTACAACCCCGAGTGGAGCTGGTACGACGGTGCGGCGAACGCCGTGGCGGTGTTCGAGTTCGCGGGCGGCGCCCGCTACGTCTACGACGGCAGCTGGTGCGCCCCCGGACTCGAGACGTCCTGGAACGGGTCGTGGCGCGTGAGCGCCGCGGACGGCTCGGCCGAGTGGGACGGCGAGGGTGCGCCGGTCGTGCACCGGCCGGATGCCGGGGAGCCGGTTTCCGCGGAGATCGACGCCTCCGCGCAGGAGCTCGCGGGGTCCTTGGCGGCGTTCGTCGCGGCCCTGCGCATCGGCCGCGCGCCGGAGAACGCCGCGGGCGACAATCTGCGCAGCCTCGCGATGGTCGAGGCGGCCGTGCAGTCCGCCGAGACCGGTGTCCGCGTGCGCATCGATGACGTCCTCGAGCAGGCGCGTCAGGACGCGCTCGCGCTCACGGACCGTGAGGACGTCCGGGAACGGCTCTCTGCGCCGGCTGCCGGATAGGCGCCCTTCGGGAGCTCGTCCCGGCGCGGAGGATCTGCGCCGGGACGGGACACGGTGATCGCGGCCGCGTGCGCGCCGAGGGTCAGCAGGCTCCGCAGGGTGTCCGCATCGACGCGTCGCAGGCGCTCGCGCGCCTCCGCCCCCTGGTATCCGCGGTCCACGAGACCCGCGATCAGGGCGGCCATGAAGGTGTCACCGGCACCGACGGTGTCGACGACCTCGGTGGGATGCCCGGCGATCCGCGCTTCGACGTCGGCGGTGACGGCGACGGCTCCGTACGGCCCGAGCGTCACCACGACCACGGCGGCGCCGGCCGCCACCCAGGAGCGAGCCGTATCCAGGGGGCCAGCACCGGGATAGAGCCAGGCGAGGTCCTCATCGCTTGCCTTGACGAGGTCGCTGAGCGTGATGAAGCTCTCGCTCTGCCGGCGGGCGCCGGAGCGCGCACCGAGCAGCGAAGGGCGGATGTTCGGGTCATAGGTGAGCAGCGATGTCTCGCGGAGATCGGTGAGCATGCGTCGCACCTTCTCCGCACCGGGCTCGAGGAAGGTGGCGATCGAACCGGCGTGCACGAGCGCGGGAGGCGCGGATCGGTCGCGCGCGGCATCCGGGTCCACGTCCCAGCCGATGTCGAAGGCGTACCGGGCCGAACCGTTCACGTCGAGGTGCGCGGTCGCCGTCGCCGTGCGCACCGCGGGCACGGACGTCACCTCGACACCGGAATCCTCCAGCCAGCGCCGGATCCGATCGCCGCGCGCATCGTCGCCGAGGTGCGTCAACAGCCGTGGTCCGACGCCCAGGCGTCCGAGGGCGAGCGCGACGTTGGCGGGGCTGCCGCCGGGGGTCTCGTCGACCTGTCCGTCTGCTCGATGGACGACGTCGACGAGAGCCTCGCCGACGACGAGCACCTCTGCGCGGGTCACGGCGCTCCGATCGGGGTCAGGAAGGACAACGAGCTGTGCGGCTCGACGATCAGAGGGGTCAGCTTCGCGTTGAACACCCTCCCCGGCTCCGCTTCGAGGTGCGCGGCGAAACCGTCGCGATCGCGGTACGTCTCGAAGACCACGAACGTCTCCGGGGATTCCACCCGCCGAAAGACCTCGAACACGACGTTGCCCGGTTCCGCGCGCACGACCTCCGCATAAGCGAGGATCAGCGCCTCGACCTCGGCTGCCGCGCCCGGGATCGCCGTGAACTCGGCATAGAGCGCCACCTGTTCGTTCATGCCTGCGCTGCTCCGGTCATGATCGCCACGGCGTCCGTCATGCTGTGCGACTGCGGCGTGATGGTCGCGGCCCGCTTGCCGAGCCGCTGCACGTGGATGCGGTCGGCCACCTGGAACACGTGCGGCATGTTGTGCGAGATGAGGATGACGGGGATGCCGTTCCCCCGCAGGTTCTCGATGAGCTCGAGAACCTGATTCGATTCGCGCACACCGAGCGCGGCGGTCGGCTCGTCGAGGACCACGACCTTCGAGCCGAACGCCGCAGCGCGCGCCACGGCCACGGCCTGGCGCTGCCCGCCGGAGAGATTCTCGACCGAGACCGTGACGTCCTGCAGCGTGGAGATGCCGAGCTTCAGCACCTGCTCGCGGGCATCCTTGCGCATGCCTGCGGTGTCGAGCGCACGGAACACCGACCCGAGGATTCCGCTCTTGCGGCGCTCCCGACCGAGATACAGATTCGAGGCGACGTCCAGAGCCGGCGAGACGGCGAGGTTCTGGTACACGGTTTCGATGCCGGCATTGCGGGCGTCCTGCGGGCGCTTGAAGTGCACTTCTTGTCCGTCAAGGAACAGCTTTCCCTCGTCGGGGATGTAGGCGCCGGTGAGGCACTTGATGAGCGTGGACTTGCCGGCGCCGTTGTCGCCGATGACGGCGAGGACCTCGCCCGCGTACAGCTGCAGGCTGACGCCGTCGAGACCGACCACGCGGCCGAAGGTCTTCACGAGGCGCTTCGCCTCGAGCGCGGGGGCGCCGCTCGGCACGGGGGCCTGATGCGGGGCCTGAACTGTCTCGGTCATTTGCGTACCTTCCTGATCCACTGGTCGATGGCGACCGCGACGATGACGAGGATGCCGATGGCGAGCGTCTGATACAGCCCGTCGACCCCGGCGAGGAAGAGGCCGTTGCGGAAGACGCCGACGATGATCGCGCCCAGCAGCGTGCCCCAGATGAGACCGCGGCCACCGAAGAGGGATGTGCCTCCGATGACGACCGCGGTGATGGAATCGAGGTTCAGGTCGGCACCTGCGTTGGGGCTCGCCGCCCCGGAGCGTCCGATCTGGATCCAGGCCGCCACCGCGAGGATGGCGCCCGCGGCGATGTATACGCTCAGCAGCACCTTCTTCGTCGAGATTCCGGCGAGTCGGGCCGCATCCTCGTCGTCGCCGACGGCGTAGACGTGGCGTCCCCACGCGGTGCGTCCGAGGACGTACGCCACCAGTGCGTACAGCGCGAGCATGATCACGACGCCGACCGTGAGCCGGACGTCGCCGATCGGCAGTGCCGTGGCCGTCCACGTGAGCAGCTCGGGCATGTCGGCCTTCCGCACCGTCTGGCCGCCGCTGTAGAGCAGGGTCAGGGCGATGAAGACGTTGAACGTTCCGAGCGTCGCGATGAACGGGGGCAGCTTCACGCGGGTGACCAGCAGGCCGTTCAGCGCACCGGCTGCGAGCGCGGCGACGAGGCCGATCAGCAGGGCGAGTGGCGCGGGCAGGCCGTTGTTCGCCGCCGTCTGCGCCATGACCATCGAGGTGCCGATCATCAGTGCGCCGACCGACAGGTCGATTCCGGCGGTGAGGATGATCAGCGTCTGAGCGATGGCGACTGTGCCGACCACGGAGACCTGATCGAGGACCAGCGACAGGTTGGCTGCGGCGAAGAAACGCGGGTTGATCGCGCCGAACACGATGACGGCGATCACGAGGACCACCGCCGGGCTGATCGCGGGGTAGCGGTGCAGGATGCCGCGGACGCGATCGACGGGTGTGCGCCGGTCGAGGAACTCGGCGGCGAGATCCAGGGTAGAGGTGGGAGCTTCTTGGGTCATGGTGTCACTTCCTGAAGTCGGGAGGATGCCGCCGCGGCGATCGGTCACCGCTGCGGCATCCGCAGCGGTGCTTACTCGCCGCCCCAGCACAGGTCGGCTGCTTCGGCGGTGTCGATGGACTCGACGCCGTCGACGGGCTGGTCGGTGACGAGCGCGACGCCGGTGTTGAAGAAGTCCAGGCCGTCCGTCGTCTCGGGCTTCGTGCCGTCGTTCACCAGTTCGGCGATCGCCTGCACGCCGAGCTCGGCCATCTTCACGGGGTACTGCTGGCTGGTGGCGTCGATGATGCCTTCTTCGACCTGACCGACGCCGGCGCAGCCGCCGTCGATCGAGACGATCAGGACGTCGTCGTCGCTCTTGCCCGCGGCCTCCAGCGCCTGGTAGGCGCCGTACGCCGCCGGTTCGTTGATCGTGTAGACGACGTTGATGTCCGGGTTCTTGGCGAGCAGGTTCTCCATCGCGGTCCGGCCGCCGTCCTCGGCCCCCTGGGATGCCTCGTTGCCGACGATCTCGTAAGTGCCGCCCGAGTACGAGCCGGTGGACTCCTCGTCGCCGTTGACCTGCTCGTCGGCGAGATCGATGCCCATGCCGGCCAGGAAGCCCTGGTCGCGGTTGTAGTCGACGCTGACCGACTTGTCGTCGAAGAGGTCGATGAGCCCGATGACGGCATCCGCTCCGTCGAGCTTGGCCGCGGTCCACTCGCCGATGTACTCGCCGGCCAGGTAGTTGTCCGTGGCGAAAGTGATGTCCACGGCGTCGGCCGGGTCGGGGACGGTGTCCAGCGCGATGACGTAGATGCCTGCATCTCGTGCCTTCGCGATCGCGTCGAGGACGGCGGGGCCGTTGGGGGTGATCAGGATCCCCTTGTCGCCCTTGGAGATCGCGGCCTCGATGGCCTGGATCTGGGTGTCCTCATCGCCGTCCTCCTTGCCGGCGGCCAGCGTCAGGGAGACGCCGTCTTCTTCGGCCGCGGCCTTCGCGCCCTCCTGCATGGCGACGAAGAACGGATTGGAGTTGGTCTTCACGATCAGGGAGACGCCGATCGTGTCGTCGGCGGTGTCGCCACCGGGGGTGCTGCCCGTCGAGCATCCGGTGAGGGCGATCGCGAGTCCGGCGGAGGCGGCAAAGGTCGCCATCAGCGTGCGGCTGGTTCGGGTGGTGAGCTTCATCTTTGAATTCCTCTCGGCTGTCGTCGCCTCTATGACAACGATGTCAGGAGCCAGTTGTAGTCCACTTCTGAGCTACAGTCAAGGCATCGAGCGGAATGGGTGACCAGCTGTGACAACGAAGCCACCGACGGAGAGCCGTCAGTACGTGCGGCCGCGCGCCACCATGAAGCATGTCGCCTCGCTCGCAGGAGTCGGCATCAAGACCGTCTCCCGCGTGATCAATGGCGAACCGAATGTCGCCGAGGCCACTGCGGCGAAGGTGTGGGATGCCGTGCGAGCGCTGGACTATCAGCCCGATCTGCAGGCCGGGAGTCTTCGGCGAGCGGACGGCCGCACCCGTACCCTTGGGCTGCTCGTCGGCAGCGTGGACAACCCGTTCTCCGGAGCGATCCATCGCGCCGTCGAGGATGCGGCCGCGGACCGAGGCGTCTCGGTGTTCGCGTCCAGCCTCGATGACGATCCGAGTCGCGAGGGAGATGCCGTGCGCAACTTCCTCCAACGTCGAGTGGACGCGCTCATCCTCACCGCAGCCAGGGCGACTCCGGACTACCTCGAGCAGATCCGCGATCGCGGGATACCGGTCGTCTACGTCGACCGGGAACCGCTCATGGGCGGACTCGACACGGTCGCCAGCGACAATCGTGATGGCGCCAGGCGAGCGACCCAGCATCTGATCGACCACGGACACCGGCGCATCGCACTGCTCGTGGACCGGATGGACCTCATCACCGCCGCGCAGCGTCACCAGGGCTTCTTCGATGCCCTGGGGGCTGCAGGTATCCCCACCGGCGATGCGAGCCTCGTCGCCGAGCTGCACGATGCGCAACAGGCGCGCGACGCCGTCCACCGTCTGATGGCGTCCGGCGAGCCGCCGACAGCGATCTTCAGTGCGCAGAACCTGATCACGCTCGGCGTGCTGCATGCGTTGCGCGAGCTCGGCCTCGAGCACACGACGGCACTGGTCGGGTTCGACGACCTTCCGCTCGCCGACCTCATGGATCCGGGGGTCTCCGTCGTCGCGCAGGACCCTCAGGAGATCGGGCGGGCGGCAGCGGAACGCGTTTTCGCCCTTTTGGACGGGACCGGCGGCGAACCTCGACGGATCGTCGTGCCGACGACGCTCATCGCTCGAGGCAGCGGAGAGCTTCCACCGCACTGAGCCAGGAGGGCGGTTGCGTTGTCCGCCGGACAGCGTCTATGGTCGGCTCCGATGTTCTGACATCGATGTCAATCATTCGACGCTGCACGAAGGAGAGCAGATGACGTACTCATCCGACCGCCCGCTTCGCCGGAGGTCGATCCCCCGCTGGATCCGCACGACGGGTGCGCTGACGATCGCTGCGGCGACGGTGCTGGGCGGTATCACCGCACCCGCGCTGGCCGCGGATGCACCGCCCGAGGACGAGCAGTACCGCCCGCTGGTTCACTTCACGCCGGAGAAGAACTGGATGAACGATCCCAATGGCATGGTCTTCGTCGACGGGACCTATCACCTGTTCTTCCAGCACAATCCGCAGGGCACGACCTGGGGCAACATGAGCTGGGGGCACGCCACCTCTCCGGATCTGCTGCATTGGGAGGAGCAGCCGCTGGCGATCCCGCAGACCGTCGACGAGACCGGCGCGTCGATCGAGGACATCTTCTCCGGGTCGATCGTCGTCGACGCCGAGAACTCCGCAGGCTTCGGCCCGGAGGGCTCCAGCCCGCTCGTCGCCGTCTACACGTCCGCGTACACGTCCCGGCATCCCGAGCATCCGGGTATCCAGGCGCAGTCGCTCGCCTACAGCCTGGACGAGGGGCAGACGTGGACGAAGTACGAGGGCAACCCCGTTCTCGACCGGAACTCCGCGAACTTCCGTGATCCGAAGGTGTTCTGGTACGACGGTCCGGCCGGCGCGTACTGGGTCATGACCGCCGTCGAGGCGACCGACCACAAGGTCGTGCTCTACAAGAGCACGGATCTGAAATCGTGGGAGCATCTGTCGGACTTCGGTCCGGCTAACGCGACCAGCGGCATCTGGGAGTGCCCCGACCTGTTCGAGCTTCCTGTCGACGGCGACCCGGGCGAGTCGAAGTGGGTCATGGTCGTGAACCTCAACCCCGGCCACGTGAACGGAGGAAGTGGAGGCCAGTACTTCGTCGGCGAATTCGACGGCGTGACGTTCGCATCCGAGTCCACCGACGGGCCGCTCGAACTGGTACCCGGCGAGCTCTTCGCCGGGTTCGACGGCGGAGACTACGAGGGCTGGACGGTGTCCGACGACCCGGACAGCGCGGCGGACGGTCCGTGGGGAATCGCGCCGGCCTCGGGCACGCTGGACGGCCAGATGGCGGTCACGGGGTATCTCGGCGACGGGCTCGTGAACGGCTTCATCGGCCACGACGGCACCGTCGGCTCACTCGAGTCTCCGGCCTTCACGATCGACGACGATTACGTCAATCTCCTCGTCGGCGGGGGGAAGCACCCGCATGTGCCCGGTGCTCAATTGGAGAACACACCGCCGCAGGGCCGGGTCGTGTTCGATTTCGAACTCGCCGACGACGAGAACCTGCAGACCACGGGCTGGGAGCTCACCGGCGACTTCGCGATCGACCCGGCGCTGAACCCCTCGACGCGCGGCGGCGACTACTATCTCGGCGCCAAGCGCATCAACACGATCGAGGGCGGTCCGAACGCCGATGGCAACACGGGCACCATGACGTCGCCGACCTTCGCGCTCGACGGAGCTCACCTCTCGTTCCTCATCGGGGGCGGACAGCGAGCGGACGGGACTCTGCAACTCGAACTCGTCGTGGACGACCAGGTCGTGCGCACCGCGACCGGCGCGAACAGTGGTCTGCTGCAGTGGTCGTCGTGGGACGTCGCCGAGTTCGCGGGCCAGGAGGCGCAGCTGCGGATACGTGACGAGGCCACCGGAGGCTGGGGACACCTCACCCTCGACCACGTCGTCGTCGGCGACGAGCCTGCGCAGCTCCGCTCCGATGAGACGAGCGTGAGCCTGGTCGTCGATGGTGAAGTCGTGCGCACGGCCACAGGGGCGAACAGTGAGAACCTCGACTGGGTCTCGTGGGATGTGCGCGACCTCATCGGAGGGGAGGCCACGATCCGGATCGTCGACAACAACCGGTTCGGCTGGGGACACATCCTGGTCGATCAGGTGATGTTCTCGGATGCTCCGCAGCGCACCGCTGCGGAGGGGTACGACTGGCTCGACTGGGGCCGCGACTACTACGCCGCCGTCTCGTACTTCGGCACGCCATCGGGCTCGCGCATCATGCAGGGCTGGATGAACAACTGGGACTACGCCGGCGACATCCCGACGTCGACCTGGCGAAGCTCGATGACTCTGCCGCGGGAGGTCGTGCTCGTGGACACTCCTGACGGTCCACGCCTGCGGCAGCAGGTCGTCTCCCAGATCGACGCGCAGCTGGACGCCGCATCCGCACAGACCCGATCCGGCGTGACCGTCGACGGTGCCACGGGTCTCGACCTGTCCGGCGACGTCGCGAAGGTCGAGTTCTCCTTGCGGCCCGACGGCGCACAGCGCGCGGGGATCACGGTGTTCTCCGATGGAGACAGTGGAACGAGGATCGGCTACGACGCGGAGGCGGAGCGGGTCTTCATCGACCGCACCGACTCCGGGAACGCCGACTTCCACCCTGCGTTCGCGTCGATCGACGACGCCCCGCTCGCGCTCGACGGCGGGATGATCACGCTCGAGGTCTATCTCGATCGAGCGTCCGTGGAGCTCTTCGCCGACGACGGAATGCTCACGATGACGGACCAGGTGTTCCCGACAGCGGGTGCGGACGAGATCACCGCGTGGTCCGAAGGGGGAGCCGCGACGATCGAGAGCATCACCGTGACACCGCTCATCCCGACGATGTGGGACGTGCCGGAGCCGGCACCGCAGCCGACCATCGAGCTGGGGCAGACCTCGATCGCCGCGGGGGGATCGCTGCTCGTCACCGGCTCCGGCTTCGACGCCGGTGAGCGGTTGACGGTGGATCTCGTCGCGGATCGGGTCGGTGCCAAGAAGGTCACGGCGGACGGTGCCGGTGACGTCAGCCGTCGGGTCCCCGTGCCCGGCAACCTCGCGGCCGGGGAATACACGATCGCGGTGACCCGAGCCGATGGCTCGGTGATCGAAAAGGCACTGATCGTGACCTCTCGGCGCTGAGTCGGGTCGTGGACGAGGGCGTGACTCCGCCCTCGTCCACCGCCTGCGCGGGGGCTGACACGCCACCTGTCGGACGTTTCGGCGGATTCGGTCCGACATCTGGCGTGTCGGCCCCCGGAACGGTGACGGTCAGACGCGGCGACAGCATTCGGCAGGAGTCCTGACAAATCCGTCGTAGGCTCGGAGGACACGACGGAAGGACATCGGATGCGCGTTCTCGGCCTGCTCTCCGGCACCTCGCACGACGGGATCGACGTCGCCGTCGTCGACTTCGCCGAATCGGACGGACGGCTGCACGGCCGGGTGCTGTACGAAGACAGCATCCCGTACGCGCCCGAGCTGCGCGCCAGGCTGGTGGCCGCCCTTCCCCCCGCGCCGACCACGCTGGCCGAGGTCTGCGAACTCGACACGCTGATCGGCCAGGCTTTCGCCGAGGTGGCAGCGGAAGCCGCGGCATCCGTCGGGGGAGTCGACGCCGTCTGCACCCACGGCCAGACCGTCTTCCACTGGGTCGAGGGCGATCACGCCCGCGGAACGCTGCAGATCGGGCAGCCGGCCTGGATCGCCGAGCGGCTCGGGGTGCCGGTGATCTCGGACGTCCGCATCCGCGACATCACGGCGGGCGGACACGGCGCGCCGCTCGTGTCGTTCCTCGACGAATTGCTGCTGCGCGATCGGGCGGGAACGTCGGCCGCACTGAATCTCGGCGGCATCGCGAACATCACCGTCGTCGGCGATGGCGCGGTCTCGGCGTACGACATCGGTCCGGCGAACGCGCTGGTCGATGCGGTGGTCACCGACGAGCACCTGAATGAACTCGGCTACGACGAGGATGCCGTGATCGCGCGCTCCGGCCGGATCGACGTGCCGCTGCTCGACGCACTCCTCGCCGACGCGTACTACGGGCTGCCGGCGCCCAAGAGCACGGGCAAGGAGCACTTCCACCTCGACTATGTCCGGGCCGCTGTCGCCGAGCTGGGGCGGGCGATTCCGGTCGCCGATCTCGTTCGGACCCTCACCGAGCTGACGGTCCGTACCGTCGCGGCCGACATCCGCCGCGCGGGTATCGGTTTCCTCGCGGTCTCCGGAGGCGGATGCCGCAACCCGCTCATCATGCGGGGGCTGCGCGATGTGCTCCCCGAGGTCGAGGTCGTCCTGGCCGACGAACTCGGTGCCTCGGCCGACGCCAAGGAGGCGATCCTGTTCGCCCTGATCGGCTGGTGCACGATGCACGGCATCCCCGCCGTCGTGCCCGGCGGCACGGGAGCGCGCGCGCCCCGCATCCTCGGGACGATCACCCCGGGTGCGGGTCCGCTGCGGATGCCGGAGCCGGTCGCGAGTGTCGCGAGCCTCACGCTCGCCTGACGGAGAAGATGGAGATATGACACAGAACTCCCTCGGCGCAACGCCGGTGAACAGGTACGAGTCGGCAACGGCATGGCACGACGTCGACGATTACTTCGCGCGACACCTGACACCCGAGGATCCTGCTCTCGTCGCTGCCCGACAGTCCGGGGCGGAGACGACCATGCCGAATGCCGAGGTGGCGCCGAATCAGGGCGCCCTGCTCGGCCTGCTCGCGCAGGTGGTCGGTGCGCGTCGAGTCCTGGAGTTCGGCACCCTCGCCGGCTACTCGACGATCTGGCTCGCTCGTGCCGTCGGGGACCACGGACGGGTGGTGACGCTAGAGCTCGAGGAGCAGAACGCCGAAGTCGCGCGCAAGAACTTCGAGCGGGCCGATCTGATGGACCGAATCGATGTTCTCGTCGGCCCGGCGGGTGACTCCGCACAGCGGCTTATCGCGGAGCAGGCCGAGCCCTTCGACCTGGTGTTCATCGACGCCGACAAGCCCAGCAACCCCGCCTATCTCGCGGCGGCGCTGCAGCTCACGGAATCGGGGGCCGTCATCGTCATCGACAACGTCGTGCGCAATGGCGCGGTCGCGCAGGTGGACAGCGATGACCCTCGCGTGCAGGGGGTTCAGGCGGTCACGCGTGACATCGCCGCACATCCCGGTCTCGATGCCACCGCGATCCAGACGGTCGGCGTCAAAGGCTGGGACGGGCTCATCATCGCTCGACGGCGCTGACGTTCCCCGTACGCGGCCACGGCGTCAGCGATGAGATGCCGTTGATGATCAGCACGGGAACGCGTCCCAGGTCGGGCGAGCGGTCGGCGCAGCATCCGGCTGACGGCCGGATGCTCAGACGCGCCCGCGCCGGGCGCGGTCGGCGAACGCATCGAGGGCGTCGATGACATCACCCGCCTGCCAGATGCGGTAGCGGGTGGCGCCTCCTGCCTGCGTGAGGATGCCGGATTCGGCGAGACGGTTCACGGCGGTGTTGGCCGCTGCTTCACTGACGTCGAGTGCAGCGCTCGCCGTCTTCACGGTGATCACCGGCTGCGCGAGCAGGAGGTCCATCAGGCGATGCGCGGAGGAGTCCGCGCGCGCCCGAACGGCGTCGGACCAGCGGGACCGGGCTTCCTGGATCTCGCGCACCAGATGGCGTCCGTTTCCGATCGCGGCGAACGTCGCGTTCGTGATCGCGTGCACGATCGCGTCGACGTCCCCTGCGCGGTAGTCGGTGAGCGCCTCGAAGTAGGACTGCGGGGAATGCAGCAGCCCGGCCGAGACCGGAACGGTGACGTTTCGGGTCAGTGCACTGCGTCGCAGCATCGCGTGGATGAGCGCTCGTCCGGTGCGCCCGTTGCCGTCGGGGAACGGGTGGATCGTCTCGAACTGCGCATGGGCGATCGCGGCCTGCGCGAGGACGGGGACGTCAGTGCGATCTGCGAAATCCAGCAGATCGCGCATCAGCGCGGGAATCCGCGAATGGTGCGGGGGGACGAAGTCGGCCGCGTGGGGCGAGATCGCTCCCCCGCCGATCCACACCTGTTCGTCGCGCCACTGTCCCACTGCGTTCGGTGCACTGTCGGCGAGCAGGGCCCGATGCATCGCGATCACCGCATCCTCCGTCAGCTCGGCGCTGAGGGCGAGGGCGGAGTCCATGGCGCGTGCGTTTGCGACGACGAGGCGTGCGTTCGCGGAACGGGAAGCGCCGATCGCGGCCAGCGCGACCTGTTTTGCTCCCGCCGTCAGGTTCTCGACCTCGGAGCTCGATGAGGATTCCGAGCGGAGCAGGATAGAGGGAAACGGGGCGATGAACGCCCCTGCTTCAGCATCGAACCTGGCGAGCGCGTGGCTGGCCTCATCGGCGCCGGCCAGGGTGTCGGATTCGAGCGCCACGTCCGTGTTGCGGATCAGGGGCGGCACTGCTGCTTCGTATCGGTCGGTGACGCGACGAAGCGTGCGGCGGGACGCGACCTCGTCACCTGATCGCCGCCACGGCAACGTCTCGTAGATGATGGCCGGCCAACCATTGCCCTGCTGATCGTCAACCATCAGGCCATCTAAGCATAGGTTAGGCGATTATCCTTTACTTAGATCCGATTCCGCTGTCGACTTCGTCAGCGCCTCGGACGGTCGTCGTCGTCCCAGGGACCCTCGTACCAGTCCCCGCGATCGTCCCGCTTCGGGCGCTTGAGCAGCTGCACGGTGACGAGCGTGAGTGACGAGATCCCGATCAGGATCAGCACGAAGAACAGCATGTCGCTCTGATTCATGGGCGCTTTCCTTCCGCGGCATCCGCCACGATCTTCGCGATGCGGGCAGCCTGGGTCTCGGGCCTCTTCGCCATCGCGATGTGCGTGAGGCCGAACTTCTTCACGGACTTGGGGAATGCGTCCCAGTTCGCGCGCGCGGCGGGCAGGGCGTCCAGTGCGGCCGCGAACTCGTCCGGTTCGATACCCGCTTCGGGGCCGTCGAGCATCGTCCACGAGCCGTTCGCCTTGGCGGCCTCGATCGCCCGGAGCCCGGCTGGTGCGATCAGACCGGCGGCCTCGAGCTCTGCGAGGCGCGCCTTGTTGGTTGCGGCCCACCCGCTGGACGGGCGGCGCGGCGAGAACCACTGACCGACCGTGGCGTCGTCGAAGGTGCGCACCGGCCCGTCGATCCAGCCGAAGCACAGGGCGTGCCGGACGGCATCCTCGTAGCCGACGCCCTCGGCGCTGCCGCCGCGGACGCTGAGCAGCCAGACACCGGCAGCACGGGTGTGGTTCGCCTCGAGCCAGGAGCGCCAGGTCGCGGCATCCGCCGCGCGGATGCGCTCGCCGTCGTCGAGGGCGCCCATGTCAGCCCTCTGGGAGCAGATCCGCGACCGAGTTCACGACCTCATCCGGGCGGAACGGGTACTTCTCGATCTCGGCGCGGTCGCTGATGCCGGTGAGCACGAGCACGGTGTGCAGGCCGGCCTCGATGCCCGCGACGACGTCGGTGTCCATGCGGTCGCCGATCATGCCGGTGCGCTTGGAGTGCGCTCCGATCTTGTTGAGCGCCGAGCGGAACATCATCGGGTTCGGCTTGCCGACGACATAGGGCTCCTTGCCCGTGGCCTTGGTGATGAGGGCCGCGATCGCGCCGGTCGCCGGCAGCGGACCGTCGGCGCTCGGGCCGGTCGCATCGGGGTTCGTGACGATGAAGCGCGCGCCGCCGTTGATGAGGCGGATGGCCTTCGTGATGGCCTCGAACGAGTAGTTGCGCGTCTCGCCGACGACGACGAAGTCCGGGGCGGTCTCGGTCATGACGAATCCGGCCTCATGCAGGGCGGTGAGGATGCCGGCCTCGCCGATGACGAACGCGGAGCCGCCAGGGACCTGCTGCTGCAGGAAGGATGCCGTGGCCAGCGCCGAGGTCCAGATGCGGTCCTCCGGGACGCTCAGACCGCTCGCGCGCAGGCGGGCGGAGAGGTCGCGCGCCGTGAAGATCGAGTTGTTCGTCAGCACCAGATACGGGGTTCCGGCGGCCTCCCAGCCGGCGAGCAGTTCGGATGCTCCGGGGATGGCGTCGTTCTCATGGACGAGCACGCCGTCCATGTCGGTGAGCCAGCATTCGATCTCGGTGCGTTCTGCCATGTGCTCAGCCTAGGGGGCGGGGGTTACGCGCTGATCCAGACGACGTCCGCGGCGCCGTCGGGGAGATCAGCGGATGCGCCGTCGATCGTCACTGCGCCGGCGTTCACGGCGACCGCGTGGCCGACCCCGAGGCCGCACGCTTCCAGAGCGCGCAGCAGCTCGGGGTCGCGGTCGTCGACGCGCAGCACGCGCCCGGTGTGGCCGTCAGGCGCATCGGCCAGGAGCACGAACGGGACCCGTTCGACGCTGCCGGCGGCATCCGGTATCGCATCGCCGTGCGGGTCGAACCGAGGCCGGCCCAGGCGCTCGTCGATGCCCTCGAGCAGCCGATCGCTGATGGTGTGCTCCAGAACCTCGGCCTCGTCGTGGACCTCGTCCCAGGCGTAGCCGAACTCCTGGACGAGCCAGGTCTCGATCAGCCGGTGGCGCCGCACCATCGACAGGGCGCGTGCGAGTCCGGCATCCGTCAGCCGCACCGCGCCGTACGGCACGTGCGAGACGAACCCTGCAGCGGCGAGCTTCTTGACCATCTCGGTCACGCTGGACGGCGCGATGCCCAGCTTCGCCGCCAGCTGCGAGGGGGTGATCGGGGCATCCTGCCACTCGGTGTGCGCGTACACCGTCTTCAGGTAGTCGTCTGCTGCGGGGGATGCCACGCGTCCAGACTACGCTGGCGAGGTGAGCGAGACCCCCGAGCGCAGCACCCACGGCGTCGGCCCCTGGGAAGGAGAACGGCCGGAAGGCGACCAGTACGACCCCGAACTGCTCGCGCACGGCGACACCCGCAACGTCATCGACCGCTACCGCTACTGGCGGATGGAGGCGATCGTCGCCGACCTCGACACGAAGCGGCACCCGTTCCACGTCGCCATCGAGAACTGGCAGCACGACATGAACATCGGCTCGATCGTGCGCAGCGCCAACGCATTCCTCGCCGACACGGTCCACATCATCGGGCGCCGCCGCTGGAACAAGCGCGGCGCCATGGTCACCGACCGCTACCAGCACGTCGTCCACCATGAGGACGTCGCGTCCTTCGCCGCCTGGGCACAGGATGCCGGGCTGCCCATCATCGCGGTGGACAACGTCGGCGAAGCAGTGCCGGTGCACCGCGCGGATCTGCCGGAGCGGTGCGTGCTCCTGTTCGGCCAGGAGGGACCAGGGCTCACCGAGGAGGCGCTCGCCGCGGCATCCGGCCACATCGAGATCACGCAGTACGGATCGACCCGATCGATCAACGCATCGGCCGCCGGGGCCGTCGTCATGTACGAGTGGTGCCGTCGGTACGCACCCTGACGCGGCTCGGACGGTGCGAGAGGATGGGCGGGTGATGACGGATCAGCGGGTCCCGCGGGACGCGCCGCGCGCGTGGCAGCGGCTCGACGTGATCACGTGCGCGGTGCTCGCCGCGATCCTCCTGCCCGCCACGGTCGCCGCACTCGCGCAGCCCCCGGGACTCTCCGGTTGGCTCCTCGTACTCGCCGTCGGGCTGTTCGCGCTGCTGCATGCGCTGTCGTTCGTCGCGATCCGCTCGCCGCTGCCGGCTTTCGTCGTCGGCAGCGCGATCATGCTCGCTCTCGCGATGATCCCGGTCGGCGGCGTGAACTCGGCCGCCATGTATCCGTCGGGGATCGCGTACCTGCTCGCCCTCGGGCAGGTCGCACTCCAGTGCGATCGCCGATACAGCACTGCCGCGCTCGCCGTGGGCATCGTGGGATCCGTCATCGTCGTGCTGACCACCCCAGGGCTGGACAATCCGCTCTGGCAGCTCGGCGGGTTCCTCGGGCTGTCTGCGACGATCCTCCTGGCGTGGGCCCTCGGCATCCTGCAGCGGCTGCGCAGGGAACGTGCGGACGAGGAGCTGCGCATGCGCACGCAACGGGCCGTGTCCGAGGAGCGGGAGCGGATCAATCGCGACCTCCACGACCTCGTCGCCCACGCGACGACGGTGATGATCGCCCAGGCCGAAGTCGCCAGAGCATTTCTGCGGGAGGACCCGGAGACCAGCGATCGGGCCCTCGGCGTGGTCGTCGACACGGGGCGGGAAGCTCTGCGCGGCATGCGCGGGATCGTCGCGGACGACGCAGACCGCAATCCCGCTCCCGACCTCGACGCCGTGCGCGCTCTGGTCCAGAGCGCGCGCAGCCCGCGGGCCGTCGTCGAATACGAAGAACGCGGCGTCGCCGGAACGCTCGAGCCGGTCGTCGTGCTCGCTCTGCACCACGTCGTGCGCGAGGCGCTGACCAATGCGTTGCGGCACACCGAACCGCCGGTTCGGGTGATGGTGACGCTGGACTGGACCGGCGCCGGACTGATCGCGATCATCCGCGACGACGGCGGTGCAGGGCGCCGGGCGAACGATCTCGGAGCCGGCGTCGGATTGGTCGGCCTGGCCGAGCGGGTGCGACTGGCCGGCGGGGTGCTCGCGTCCGGCGGCGACGCCGGCGGCTGGATGGTCAAGGCCGAGCTGCCCCGAGCGGATGCCGCGATGAGGGAGGGCGGATCGTGAGGATCCGAGTCCTTCTGGCCGACGACCAGGATCTGCTGCGCGAGGCGCTCGCGATGATGCTCGGCCGTGACGAGCGGCTCGAGATCGCTGGCGCCGTGCGCTCGGGAGACGAGGCGATCGCGTTCGTGCGCGGTCATGCCGTCGACGTGGTCCTGATGGATGTGCGGATGCCGGGGACGGACGGGATCGCGGCGACGGCGGAGGTGCTGCGGCTGCGCCCGCAGACGCGCGTTCTGGTGCTGACGACGTTCGACCTCGACGAATACGTGTTCGCGGCGGTGCGTGCCGGAGCCAGCGGGTTCCTCACGAAGGACGCCGCGCCGCAGGAGGTCGCGGATGCCGTGGTGGCTGTCGCACAGGGTGATCCTGTGCTCGGCGAGCGCGCGATGGCCGCGATGATCGGCTTCGTGCGCGACGGGTCGCCTGCGCCGGACGCGGATGCGGCGCTGGCCGTGCTGAGCCCGCGCGAGAAGGAGGTCGTCCGCCTCCTCGCCACGGGTGCGTCGAACGACGACATCGCGCGGGCGCTGTTCCTGTCGGCGAACACCGTGAAGACCCACGTCAAAGCCGTGCTCGCGAAGCTCGGCCTGCCGGATCGCGTCCACGTCGTGATCTGGGCCTACGAGAACGGCGTGCTGCGCCCGAGGGAGTGAACGACCGAACTCACCCGCACGGGTGACCGCGGTCGTCACCGCGGGTGATGTGCGTGCAGGGCGCGCGTTTCTAGCGTGGGGGCATGTCGAATCGAATCCGCTCTCTGCTCCTGATCATCGCCGTGCTCGGCGGGGCGGTCATCGCCGCCGTGACGCTGCTCCGGATGCTGGCCCCCGATGCCGTCGCCTGGACGGAGGATCTCCATCCGACGTTCCTCGCGCGGCTCGGAGGCAGCACCACCGAGACCATCGTCGGACTGTGCGCAGCGCTGGGGGCCGTCGCCGTCGCCGTGTTCGCCGCCACATCACCACGCGCGAGGTCGGGTCTCACGGCTCTGCGCGTTGCCGCCCTGCTCATCGCCGCGGTCGTCGCCTTCGGCACCCCGGGCGGTGTGATCCCGGCCGCGGGCTACACGTTCGCCCTGCTCGTCGTCGGCGGCATCGTCGTGGCGACCGTCCTGCTCGCCATCCGCCATCCGTGGATCGGATTGCCGGTCGCGTTGGCGATGGCCGCGGGAGTCGTCTACGCCGTGGCCAACCTCGAAGCTGGGCCTCTCGTACCGCGCATCCTGGACGCCATGCTCGACATGCTCCCGACCATGCTGCTGTCCCTGGCGCATGTGATGACGGCGGCGTGCCTGCTCGCGTGGGTGATCGGCGTCAGCGTCGACGCGAGAGGGTCCTTCGCCGGCTGGGTGCTGCGTCACCGGGTCGCGATCACCGTGATCGCGGCACTGTGTTCCGTTCCGTACACGTTCGCGCGTCTGACCTGGCTCACTCCTTGGCCGATGTTCGGCGGCGGCGCCGAGATGTTCGCGGAGTCCCCCGGCACGCAGGTGACCGGCCTGTTGCTCGGCACCGGGATGCTCTTCGGCGGACTGCTCACGCTGGGCCTCGTCCGCCCGTGGGGCGAGCGATTCCCCCGATGGATGGCCGGTCTCGGCGGACGCGTCGTACCGCCGGCCCTGGCGATCCTGCCCGCGAGCCTGGTGAGCGTGCTGTTCACCTCCGGCGGCATCGAGTTCGCCCTCGAGGGTGTCCTCTCGCCGGCCGGGCGGCTCGACGTGCTCTACGTGATGTCGATGTTCCCGTTCTGGCTCTGGGGCCCGCTGCTCGGACTGGCCGCATGGGCGTACGCGATGCACCGGTCCGCTCCGTCGGCGCCCGACGAGGATGCCGAGGCTCGCGCCCGCGCGATGGCTCACCTGGCCGAACTGGAGAGCCGGGAGGCGTGAGGACGCGCCTTCGGCGTCAGCCGCGGTCGACGCCGGAGGCGTTCTTCATCAGCGCGTTCACAGTGCAGAGCCGGTCACACGTTCGCGGTGAGCCAGCACCCCGTCCGGACGCGCCACCCGAGCGTCACGAGACGTGCGAGCAGGTACACGCCGAAGAAGGCCACGGAGAGCCAGGTCACTCCGGCTGTGCCGTCGACGCCCGTGGCGGCGATGATCCACAGCGCGGGGATGAACGGTACGAGATTGAGGGCGCCGGCGATCGCCAGGTAGCGGGCGTCGCCGGCACCCATCAGCACGCCGTCGAGGACGAACACGACACCGGCGACGGGCTGCGCCACCGCCAGGACGATCAGCGCCGGTTGGATCAGCGCTGCGACCTCGGCATCCCCGGTGAAAGCCAGCCCGATCACTGCGGACAGCCCGCCGATCAGGACTCCGACGATCACGCCGAACCATGCGCCCCACGCGACGGTCCGGCCGAGCACGCGGCGAACCATCCGTTCATCCCCGGCGCCGAGCCCCTTGCCGATGAGGGCCTGAGCGGCGATGGCCAGAGCATCCAGGGCGAAGGCCGCGGCCGAGAAGATCGTGAAGACGACCTGCCAGCCGGCCAGTTCGGTCGTGCCGATGCCGGTGGCGACACCGACGGTCGCGAGCAGCGCGACGCGCAGACTCACGGTCCGCAGGAACAACCACCCGCCGGAGCGAGCGGAACCTCGTACGCCATCGCGCTGGGGTCGCACCGACGCCGAGTGGCGTCGGGCGAGTCGGCCGATCACCACCACGTACGCGGCGACCATGCCCCACTGCGCCGTCACGGTCCCGGCGGCGGATCCGGCGATGCCCCAGCCCCAGCCATAGATGAACAGCCAGTTCAGCAGGGCGTTGGCGGCGAAGCCGAGCCCCGCGATCCACAGCGGTGTCACGGTGTCCTGCATGCCGCGCAGCAGACCGGTGGCGGCGAAGACGATGAGCATCGCGGGCAGGCCCCACATCGAGATCGCCAGGTATGTGTCGGCCTGCTCGGCGACGGCCTCCGATGCGCCGAACAACGACACCAGCCACGGCGACGCCATCGCGCCGGCCACGGCCAGCACGGCCCCGAGTCCCAGCGCGAGCCACATGCCGTCGATGCCGACCGACACGGCGTTCTTGGGGTCGCCGGCGCCGAAGCGCCGAGCCACGGCGGGCGTCGTCGAGTACGCCAGGAAGATCATGAGCCCGACGATGGTCTGCAGGACGGCACCCGCGATCCCGAGCCCGGCGAGCGGTGTCGTCCCGAGATGGCCGACGAGCGCGGCATCGACGATGAGGAAGGCGGGTTCGGCCACCAGGGCACCCAGCGCGGGGACGGCGAGGCGCAGGATCTCTCGGTTCAGGGATGCTGCGCGGGCGGTCACCCTCCGAGCCTACGGCCGCGGGGTGCAACACGGCTGTCGTAGGCTGGAAGGACCGGAATCCGGAGGTGCACGATGAGCGATCCCCGAGGAAACGCCGCCCGCTATTGGGCCAGGCAGACCGACCAGCCCGATGCCGAGCCCGCGTCGGCGCCGATGCAGCTCACCGCGGAGAACAAGCACGAATTCGTCGAGACCGCGATCCAGGTCGCTATCCGTCGGGGTGAATTCGATGACCTCCCCGGCGCCGGCAAGCCGCTCGAGGGCCTCGGCACGCACCACGACCCCGACTGGTGGATCCGGCGCAAGATCGAGACGGAGAACCTCACCGGCCTCGGCCCGCCGGCCCTGCTGCTGCGCACCGAGGACCGGGAGCTGAACGACCACCTCGACGCCCTCAGCAGGGAGAGCGACGTCCGTGAGGTGCTCGAGGACTTCAACAAGCGCGTGGTCGACGCGCGGCGTCAGCTCACGGGCGGCCCGCCGGTCGTCACGCGCACCCGGGATGTGGATGCCGAGATCACCGCGTGGCGCGACCGCAGGGCATCGACGCCCGTCGCCGTGTCTCAGGAGCCGGCCCCGACGTCGACGGAAGCCCGGCGGCGCAGCTGGTTCCGGCGCGGCTGAGCCGGCTTCCAGTTCTCAACTCGGCGTCGCGAGCCGCGGTGTCCGCGGCGGTTCGGTGCGGCGGCGTCCGGTCGCCTCGAACGCGAGCCCGAGGGCGAGGAGGGCGGTGTCGTCGTACGCCCGCCCGGCGAACGTCAGGCCAACCGGCATCCCGATGTCGTCCATGGTCCCCATCGGCACGGTGACGGTCGGGATGCCGAGGTGG